>NZ_JBXWOS010000071.1:0-1038 GCF_059611005.1 Ruegeria sp. CDSB117 | reverse complement strand
GGCACATTCTAAACTGGGTTGCGACAATTCCCCTATCTTGCTGAAAAGCAAGGAGAACAGAAATTGGCCCACACGGAACTGGATCTGCGCGAGCGGCGCGCAATTGAGAACATGCTAAACGCAAAGATGCCCGTCAGCAAGATAGCGGTCGAGATCGGCAGACATCGTTCCACGGTCTATCGAGAGATCAACCGGAACCATTTGGAAGACTCCGAACTACCGCATCTAAATGGTTACTATGGTGTCAAAGCACAACGAACGGCGCAGACCAGACGCGCTCGACGGCGCAAGCTGATCCGGTTGGAAAACCTGCGCGCGCATGTCATCAACCGTTTGATTGCAGGTTGGACACCTGAACAAATCGCTGGCCGCCTCGGCTACGACGATCAGCCTGTCCGCGTCAGCCACGAGACGATCTACGCCTATGTTTACAGCCCGGAAGGCCAATCTGAACAACTGGCGCGCCATCTGCCAAGTCGGCGCAAAAAACGCCGTCCACGTTACGCCAGACGCCCCAGAGGCCAGGTTTTTCCGCCGGATCGGTCTATTCATCAGAGACCAGAGCATGTGAAGGCGCGCGAAGAATTTGGGGATTGGGAAGGCGATCTGATGATCTTCGAGCGCAGCACCGGCAAGATGAACGTTGCCTCGCTGGTCGAACGAAAAACGCGGTTCGCGGTTTTGTTCCGCAACAACGACCGCAGTTCGACGCATTTCATGAACAAACTGATGGACGTAATGGAGCCCCTGCCCCAGCCAGCACGTCGCTCAATTACATTTGATCGGGGTTTTGAGTTCCGAGAGTGGCGCAGACTCAAGTCAGGCATCGGAACAGACAGCTGGTTCTGTGATCCTCAAGCGCCCTGGCAGAAGGGATCGGTTGAGAACTTGAACAAGCGGGCTCGCCGATACCTTCCACGCGACACCCAACTCGCGGCGCTCTCAAATCGCAAAATGAAGGCGATTTGCGACCGCCTAAACGGGACACCTAGAAAGTGCCTTGGATGGCAAACTCCAACCGAGGCATTTAGAGATGAA
>NZ_JBXWOS010000070.1:0-1109 GCF_059611005.1 Ruegeria sp. CDSB117 | reverse complement strand
TGGTTCTGATGGAATGGACATCCCCTGACCTCTCATCTGGTAGGTTTTGGAGATGGAAACCATCAGGAGGTTAGCAAAATGGCGGACTTGGAGCTTGTCGGCATGGATTTGGCGAAGAATGTGTTTCAACTTCATGGGTGCAGTGCCACAGGAGAAGTGGTTTTTCGCAAACAGCTGAGACGCAACAACCTTCTATCTTTCGTTTCTGAACTGCCAGCGTGCACCATTGCGATGGAGGCTTGTTCCGGGAGCCATTATTGGGGGCGAGAATTTGAAGCACTCGGACATACGGTTCGTTTGATCGCGCCTAAATATGTCAAACCGTTTGTGAAACGCAGCAAGAGTGATGCGATCGACGCTGAAGCCATTTGCGAGGCAGCGCTGCGACCAACGATGCGGTTTGTGCAGATCCGCAGCGAAGACAATCAGGCAGCGGCCCTGGCATTCAAAGCGCGAGATCTGTTGGTCCGGCAACGCACGCAGATAATCAATGCCTTGCGCGGCCACCTATCCGAGTTCGGTTTTGTGGTTGCGAAAGGCCCAACACATGTCCGCAAACTGAAGACGGGACCATTGAATTGCCGGAGATGTCCCGTCCTCTCCTGAGCATTTTTGTCGATACGCTTGACGCTTTGAATGGCCGCATCTTGAATGGCCGCATCAGGCAGTTGGAGGCGCAAATCGCACAGCGTGCCAAGGAAGATGAAACATGTCAGAGGTTGACCGCGATACCAGGCGTTGGCCCGATTATTGCGACAGCGCTTGCTGCACTTGCTCCACCGCCTTCGACATTTAGACGGGGCCGCGATTTTGCTGCATGGGTAGGCTTAACCCCACTCCAGCATTCGACTGGTGGCAAGCAGCGCCTGGGGCGCACGTCAAAAATGGGAAACCGGACGTTGCGACGCCTCCTCATTATTGGCGCCAGTGCCGTGGTTAGGTGGGCCGAACAAAAAGGAGCCGTCCCGGGATCCTGGCTCGCAAGGATGCTGGAGCGCAAGCCAACCATGTTAATCAGGGTAGCACTGGCCAATAAAATGGCGCGTATCGTCTGGGCGCTGATGGCACATGGCGAAGAATACCGGGATCAATCGTTACACGTTAGAGCC
>NZ_JBXWOS010000069.1:0-1385 GCF_059611005.1 Ruegeria sp. CDSB117 | reverse complement strand
CCGGTGATGAAGGTGTACGAGCTTTCAACCAGATCGATGACGACATCCAGCTCTTCGGGTGTGGTTGGAGTATAGATCATGACAAAGCCGCTCCACCCAGGACGTTGTTTGGCCCAAGGGTGAGCTACGGCCCAGCCAGCCTCAATTGCCCGTCGGGCCATTGCCGGGTGCAGCGAAGCGTGCAAACTGCCATCAGGATGCATATGCGCAAACTCAAACCCACCGACGATAGAGCTCGGTTGAGACAACAACATGTCGGGATCAAGCTGAAAGCCAATCGCGCCAGGTAGTGATATGCGTGTTGGGCCAAGTGTGACCCCTGGGAATTGCGCAACTCGCTCCAGCAAGAGCTGGGCCAATTCGGCATCAATTTCGACACCAATCTGAGTATGTGGTACGCCGCTTGTCGTTTCGGGACGGGGCGAGGTGCGCTCCGGCAAGGAGCGCTCTTGTGCGAATACCATCGGGCACATCAATGCCACCGCTGTCGCGGCAGCCGCCAGTAGTTTCAGGAACACATTCATTTTGTTGTCAGCCGGTCAAAAGTTAAGAATGAGCGCTCGGTGCCATATCAGTTCCCTTGCACACATCATTCAGCCTTTAACGCTTCGACATTGATCAAGACTGCTATTTCGTCGCTCACCGCAGGTGCGAACGCCCCAAGTCCGAATTCAGACCGCACGATAGTCGCCGTGGCTGCCAGCCCCAAGGTCGGCGTGCCCTCCTTTGCACCAAACGGGTATGGCGCTGACTTGTTGAGCGTTGTTTCCAGAATGACAGGTTTAGTGACGCCTTTTATGGTCAGGTCGCCAGAAATATTCGCGGTATTGTCACCAGTCACTTCAATGCTGGTTGAGGCGAAAGTGACCACGTCACCGTCACTTGCGCTGAAAAAATCATCGGACATGAAGTGTTGCAAACGGGCGTCCCAGCCCGTGATCATGGATGTTACAGGCATAGACACTGTGACAGATGACGCAGACGGATCATCTTCATTGAACTCAATCTCGCCGCTAAAACCTGAGAACATTCCAAACGTTTCGGAGAACCCGATGTGGTTGTAGCTAAACAAGACCTGGCTGTGTCCGGGATCCAGCTCGTAAGTGCCACTCTCGGACAATGCGGTTGTCGCGCCCATCGATAAGAGTACCGCCAGCGGGGTTGCTGCCACTTTGAACATTGATACGCTCCCATTTTGACAAGACGTGTTCGCGGAATTGAGTATTGAGCTTTAGCTTTTAGCTGGCCATGCTTTTAGTACAAAATGTTCTACTGCGCAACATTATGTTCTATAGGAGGAGCGATTGAAAGAAGATCCTAGGCTGATCGCCACACGGCAGGCCGCGCTTGATGCGGCGCAAAGGATACTAGTGGATGAGGGCGTG
>NZ_JBXWOS010000068.1:0-1594 GCF_059611005.1 Ruegeria sp. CDSB117 | reverse complement strand
CCATTGATGGTTTCCAAAGTCATCAGCATGCGCAACACGGTGGTTTTGCCCGAGCCGGACGGGCCGATCACGGTGACCATCTCACCCTCCGACACGTCCAGATGCAGACTGTCCAGTACGGTCAGGGCACCATAGCTTTTGGTTACGTTCATGAACCGTACCATCGGCACGTCGGGCCCGGTCAGTTCCAGTGGGTATTGCGACATATCTTCCATCAGTTCATTCCCAGTTTCTTGCGCACCCAGGCCTCAAAGAGTTTGATCAACCCGGCTGCGGGCAGTGAAATCGCCAGGAAGATGATCCCGACCATGGTATAGGGTTCCAAATACCTGTAAGTTGACCCACCAATGGCATTCGCCGCCTGCATCAGCTCGGCCACGCCGATAACCGACAGCATCGGTGTGTCCTTGAATATCCCAACCAGGTAATTGCCCATCCCAGCCATTGAGGGCGGCAGGGCTTGGGGGATGATAACGCGAAAATAGGTCTTGGTCGTGCTCAGGTTCAGTGCGGTGCAAGCCTCCCACTGTCCTTTCGGCACCGACTCGAGGCCGCCGCGATAAACCTCAGACAGGTAGGCCGAATAATGCAGCCCGATGGCGATCATCCCTGCCACCCATGGACTGAGGCGTATCCCGAATTGCGGGCCGACAAAGAACACAAAGAAAATCTGCAGCACCAGCGGCGTCGATCGGATGAATTCGACACATTCCCGCACCACCATTGTGACGATGCGCGACGGTGTGCGTTGCGCCAGTGCAAAAACCAGCCCCAGTACCACTGCGATCCCATAGCCGATTCCGGCAGCGGCCAGCGTGTTCAGCGTGGCCTGTAAAAGCCGGGGAAGAATTTCAAAGGTAAAATCCCAACGCCAGTCAAACATGGCTTACGCCCTCCCCAATTTGCGTGCCATGAAGCGTTCGAGCCACCGCATGAACGGCGTCACGATCAGCCGCGCAAGAATGTAGTAAATTATCAGTGCTGTCCCGAAAGCCTGCGCTGACAGGAAGGTGGAGCCGTTTATTTGCTTGGCTTCGAACATCAGGTCAGTAACCGAAATCAACGACACCAGCGCGGTCGCCTTCAGCAGTTCGATCATCAGGTTGCCCCAAGGCGGCAGCATGTTCAAAAACGCCTGTGGCAGGATGATCCGATACATCCGTTTGGCCGGAGACATCGAGATCGCATAAGCCGCTTCCCACTGCCCTTTGGGCACCGACTGAATGCCGCCACGCACGAGTTCGGCACCATAGGCCCCGAGGTTCAGCCCGACCGCAATGAAACCGGCAAAGAACTTGTCCAGCGTCAATCCGAACAGCGGCAGGACAAAGAAAATCCAATAAAGCTGCACTAAAAGAGACGTGCCCCGGAAGATTTCAATGTAAACGCCGGCCGTCCAGCGCACCGCAATATTCCGTGACAGTTTCATCAACCCTGCGGTCAGAGCGAGCACAATGGCAAGCGCTGCCGACAGAAAAAACTGCGCGATTGTGACCAGCGTTCCGTCCAGAAAACGCGGCGCGTTTTCGGCGAGAAATTCCCAATATGACATGACGTATCCCGGATGGCGGACGTAAAAGGCGGGCCGAACCTG
>NZ_JBXWOS010000067.1:0-1728 GCF_059611005.1 Ruegeria sp. CDSB117 | reverse complement strand
AGAGCTCTGCCGCCGTGAAGGCATCGCGCAGAGCCTCTACTACAGCTGGTCCAAGGAATTCCTGGAAGCCGGCAAGAAACGTCTGGCAGGCGACACGGCCCGCGCGGCAACTTCCACCGAAGTGAAGGATCTGAGACGGGAAGCCCGTGATCTGAAGGAGGTGGTTGCCGAACAGGCTCTTGAACTGCGGTTGCTCAAAAAAAGCATGATCGCGGATGGGGGCGACGACGAATGAGATATCCCGCATCCGAAAAACTGGAAGTCATCCGCTTGGTTGAGCAATCGCATCTGCCGACCAAGCGCACTTTGGAGAAGCTGGGCATTCCGAAGACCACCTTCTATCGCTGGTACGACCGATATCTCGTCGGCGGCCCCGAGGCGCTTGAAGATCGTAGACCCACGCCGTCACGGGTCTGGAACCGCATTCCCACGCCTGTGCGCGAGAAGATCAAAGATCTGGCTCTGAAGGAAAGTGAGCTTTCCCCGCGTGAGTTGGCTGTTCGCTTCACCGACACAGAAAAGTACTTTGTGTCAGAGGCTTCGGTCTACCGCATCCTCAAGTCTTACGATCTGATTACCAGCCCGGCCTATGTGGTTTTGTCAGCCGCAGACGAGTTCCAGGACAAAACCACTCGGCCGAACCAGCTCTGGCAGACGGACTTTACCTATCTGAAGGTGATCGGCTGGGGCTGGTTCTATCTCAGCACGATCCTGGACGATTACAGCCGATACATCATCGCCTGGAAGCTTTGTACGACGATGAAGACCGAGGATGTGACCGACACACTGGACCTCGCTTTGCACGCCTCAGGCTGTGATCAGGCAACGGTGCTGCACAAACCACGCCTGCTCAGCGACAACGGGTCCAGCTACATCTCTAGTGAGCTTGCCGAATGGCTGGAAGATCAGAAAATGGATCATGTTCGAGGGGCGCCATACCATCCGCAAACTCAGGGAAAGATCGAGCGCTGGCACCAGACTCTCAAGAACCGCATCTTATTGGAAAACTACTATCTGCCCGGTGACCTTCAGCAGCAGATCGATGCTTTCGTCGATCACTACAATCACAGGCGCTACCACGAAAGCCTACAAAACCTCACACCCGCTGATGTCTACTTCGGGCGCGGACAGACCATTCTAAAACAACGAGAAAGGATCAAACGAAAGACCATCGAAACCCGGCGCTTGCTTCACCGCAAATCCGCCGCATAATCACAACAACCAGTTGAGCCAGACCCTCTCTTAGATCAGGCGGCCATCTGTCCCAAAATCCCTGACGTCAGACAATCAAGGCCGTTCTTCCAGCGTTTTTGCCAGAACTTTCATACGATGATCTGGACATCAAAGAGGGGGCAAGCGCGTCTCGTCTTTGGAAGGACGTGACACTGATTCAGCCAGACGATCCAGCGCGCGAGAAGGTCTATTCTGATCTTGTTGCGTATTGCACGCGCGACACTTCGGCAATGGTCGCCATTCATCGCGAATTGCTGGCGATGTGAGCTGTGGTGCGAACCTCAAAACAACTTGCGGTGCTGCTCTCCAAGTAGACTGGGCGATTTACCGGAGTTACGGCGCCCCCAAGACTTAATCTTGCCAATCCAGCCGATATAAAACGTGGTGCCCGCGTAGACCTTTCAGAAGTCTGGGTTCAATTTCAGAAAATAAGAAATCGGTTCGTCCTCCGACCATGGCGCGAGTCGCATCTGAAACGAGTATCTCGCCTGCCGC
>NZ_JBXWOS010000066.1:0-1854 GCF_059611005.1 Ruegeria sp. CDSB117 | reverse complement strand
ATTTCAGAAAATAAGAAATCGGTTCGTCCTCCGACCATGGCGCGAGTCGCATCTGAAACGAGTATCTCGCCTGCCGCACCAACCGTGGTTATGCGTGAAGCTTTGTTGACCACAGTGCCAAAAAAATCTCCACGAGATTGCACGACATCGCCAGTGTGAATTCCAATCCGCACACCGAAAGACGGCTCCTCGGAAGCCGGTGCAATGGCCTTCTGAATCTTGACAGCGGCCGTTAGCGCTTCCTTCGCGGACGGAAAGACGGACAACGTTCCGTCTCCAAGGGATTTCACGAACTGGCCATGATACTTTTCAATGATCGCCGCCAAGACTTGGAAGTGATTTTCGATCAGCACCGACCAACGCTGATCGCCCAACGCCTCCGCCAACGTTGTACTGCCTTCTACATCAGTGAAAAGTACTGAAGCCAAACCTTCGGTTTGGATCAGCTCGGGTCCATCTTCGCGCGCAGCATCAACAAGTTTTTGGATGGCCAGCTGCTCTTTACCCACGAGTTCAATATTTGGAGTTGGCACTGAAGCGTGGCGATTGATGATCTTCCAGGCTGCTCCCTCCAGGACAAAAATCAGAACGGTGCGGTAAAAGACGGCTTCATCAAAGCCGACAAACTGAATCTTGTGGACGAAGGATGACCATCCCGTCTCTCCGTTTTCGAAGGCCTCAGCTTCAACTTCTTCGAAAACGACGGGAGCGGGGATCTCCGCGAAAAAGCCGCTAACCCCATCGCGAACTGCTTGCCCGCTCCAAAACTCTCCTTCGCCTGTCCCAACAAACCGTAGTTCATCTGCCTTCGACAGAAAATCCTGCAACTCGTCAGTATTCTTTTTGGTTCTGAGTATTTCATACCAACGCCTCGAAACTGCCAGCAGTTCAGGTGAGGAACGTATCATCACAAATGACTCGAGACGCTAAATGGAATGAGACTTACAAGGTCTTGCAACCGGGATCTCCATTTTCGAAAGATGCAGGTCAATGCTGCCGCTGAGGTTTGGTCAGATCAAGACTTTTGTATTTCTCCAAAACGGAGCGCATAAGACGCAGATCAAAAGACGCACGTCGGTTCAGAGCGAACTATCGACGGAGTATCTGAGTTCGAGTCCGGATCACAGGGTATCGAATCGTTTCGCTGTCGGAGAGCTACTCGGCGCTGCACTGACCCGCAAAAAAGGATGCTTCAGTCTTTTTGGCACACGCTAAGCTAGAAGGTTCCCAGAACTACGCGGTGAATTTCTAAGTGCAGCACGCTCTGTCTTGACATGGTTATGCGAACTGGTTCAGCTTGCGGTCATGACGTTCACACGCATCCACTGCCATCGAATATCGGCCTGAGGTCGATAACCCACGCAAAATCCGTGGGAGGCAGCATTGGTATGCGGGCGAGGCTTATATCCTTGTAATTGCTCCAGATTAGAGTGCACGAGTCGGTTCGATTCCGACGCCTCCTACCATCCCCTGGAGGAGTCCGACATGGCGGACGATGTTACTAACACAATTGACTTCAACGATATCAAGCAATCGGTCGAGGAGAGCCTCGGTCGCACACCCGAAGGCTGGTCAGGCTTGGTCACGACGCTGTTCACAGAGGTTAAAGAATACTGTGATCAGAAGGATGCCACCTACCCCTTCATCCTCCAGATCAAAGAGAACCTCGGCGAGCTCCGCATCTACCACCGGTGTGATGATCGACAAATTCAGTCGATGATCACCGCCACAATTGCACGAGCAATTCGTACCTGTGAACGATGCTCAAACGCTGCTGAGACCCAACTTCTGGACGGCTGGTACACGACACTTTGCTGCTGGTGCGCGCATGATGTCGCGAGCAAGCGCCACCCC
>NZ_JBXWOS010000065.1:0-3038 GCF_059611005.1 Ruegeria sp. CDSB117 | reverse complement strand
CAACCGGGGGTTTTGCCCAATGAGCTATAAATCGGACATTGAAATTGCGCGCGAGGCGCAGAAGAAGCCTATTCAGGAAATTGGCGCTAAGATTGGCATCGATTCTGCTGATCTGCTGCCCTACGGCCATGACAAAGCAAAGGTCAGCCAGGAGTTCATCAACTCGGTTCAGGGTCGAGAAGACGGCAAGTTGGTGCTGGTCACCGCGATCAACCCGACCCCCGCGGGTGAGGGTAAGACGACCACGACCGTTGGCCTGGGTGATGGTCTGAACCGCATTGGCAAGAATGCGATGATCTGTATCCGCGAAGCCTCGCTGGGCCCGAACTTCGGCATGAAGGGCGGCGCTGCAGGGGGCGGTTACGCGCAGGTTGTTCCGATGGAGGAAATGAACCTGCACTTCACCGGGGATTTCCACGCGATCACCTCGGCGCATTCGCTGCTGTCGGCGATGATCGACAACCACATTTACTGGGGCAATGAAGCCGAGATCGATGTACGCCGCGTCGCATGGCGTCGCGTGGTCGATATGAATGACCGTGCCCTGCGTCAGATCACGGCGTCCCTGGGTGGTGTGTCGAACGGCTTCCCGCGCGAAACCGGCTTTGACATCACCGTGGCGTCCGAGGTCATGGCGATCCTGTGCCTGTCCAACGACCTGAAGGATCTGGAAAAGCGTCTGGGTGACATCATCGTGGCCTATCGCCGCGACAAGACCGCTGTTTACTGCCGCGACATCAAGGCCGAAGGCGCAATGACCGTGCTGCTGAAAGACGCGATGCAACCGAACCTGGTGCAGACGCTGGAAAACAACCCGGCCTTTGTCCACGGTGGCCCGTTCGCCAATATCGCGCATGGCTGTAACTCGGTCATTGCCACCAAGACTGCTTTGAAAGTGGCTGACTACGTTGTGACTGAGGCCGGTTTTGGTGCCGATCTGGGTGCTGAGAAGTTCATGAACATCAAGTGCCGTAAGGCGGGCATCGCGCCGTCTGCAGTGGTGCTGGTTGCCACCGTGCGTGCGATGAAGATGAACGGCGGCGTTGCCAAGGCCGATCTGGGTGCGGAAAATGTCGACGCGGTCAACTCGGGCTGTGCCAACCTGGGCCGTCACATCGAGAACGTGAAATCCTTTGGCGTGCCGGTTGTGGTTGCCATCAACCACTTCGTCACCGACACCGATGCCGAAGTGCAGGCGGTCAGCGACTATTGCGCCAAGCATGGGGTTGAGGCGGTTCTGTCGCGTCACTGGGAGCTGGGCTCGGAAGGCTCTGCGCCGCTGGCCGAGAAGGTTGTCGAGATCGTCGAAGGCGGCAGTGCCAACTTCGCACCGATCTATCCCGATGACATGCCGCTGTTCGAGAAGATCGAAACCATCGCCAAGCGCATCTACCGCGCCGACGAGGTTCTGGCCGACAACAAGATCCGCAACCAGCTGCGTGAATGGGAAGAGGCCGGATACGGCAATCTGCCGGTCTGCATGGCCAAGACGCAGTATTCGTTCTCGACCGATCCGACCTTGCGCGGCGCGCCCACCGGTCATTCAGTTCCGGTGCGTGAGGTGCGCCTGAGCGCGGGTGCCGGCTTCATCGTGGTTGTCTGCGGTGAGATCATGACCATGCCCGGTCTGCCACGCAAACCGGCTGCGGAAACCATCTGCCTCAATGACGCAGGTGAGATCGAGGGCTTGTTCTAAGCCGCCGAATAGGACATCTCGTGGTCCGGGGTTTTCCCGGGCCATGAGGAGATCGCGATGCCCACTCTGACACCGCCGCAAGACTGTGCAACGATGCAGGATCTGCGGGTTCAGATCGACAAGCTGGACCGCCAACTGATCGAAATGTTGGTGGCGCGCGCAGGCTACATTGACCGCGCGTCCGAGCTGAAGCCGGGCGAGGGCCTGCCTGCCCGTATTCCGGACCGTGTCGAAGACGTGGTGCACCGCGTGCGCGCAAGCTCGGCCGAGCTGGGAATGGATCCGGATTTGGCCGAAAGACTGTGGCGCATGTTGATTGACTGGTCGATTGCACGTGAGGAACGTGTTCTCGGCCCGGACTGAATGACCGGGCGCTTCACGCGCCCGATCCGTTTTTGAAAGAAGGGATCAAAGGATGGTAGCCCAGGTTATCGACGGCAAGGCCTTTGCGGCCAAAGTGCGCGCGCAAGTGGCCGATCAGGTCGCAAAGCTGAAAGAGGAAAACGGCATCACCCCCGGCCTGGCCGTGGTTCTGGTCGGCGAAGACCCGGCCAGCCAGGTCTATGTCCGCTCCAAGGGCAAGATGACCGTTGAGGTCGGCATGAACTCGTACGAGCATAAGCTGGATGTCGATACCTCGGAAGAGGACCTGCTGGCGCTGGTCGACAAGCTGAACAACGATCCGGCTGTGCACGGAATCTTGGTTCAATTGCCGCTGCCCAAGCATCTGAACGAAGATCTGGTGATCAATTCGATCGACCCGGCCAAGGATGTGGACGGGTTCCACATCTCGAATGTGGGCCTGCTGGGCACCGGTCAGAAATCGATGGTGCCCTGCACCCCGCTGGGCTGCCTGATGATGCTGCGCGACCACCATGGCTCGCTGTCCGGTATGGATGCAGTTGTGATTGGTCGTTCGAACATCGTGGGCAAGCCGATGGCGCAGCTGTTGCTGGGTGACAGCTGCACCGTGACCATCGCGCACAGCCGCACCAAGGATCTGCCCGATGTTGTGCGCCGCGCCGACATCGTCGTAGCCGCCGTTGGCCGCCCCGAAATGGTGCCCGGTGACTGGATCAAAGAAGGCGCCACCGTCATCGACGTGGGCATCAACCGCATTGAACGCGATGGCAAGAACAAACTGGTCGGTGACGTCGACTACGCCAGCGCCGCCGCACGCGCCGGCGCCATCACCCCGGTCCCCGGAGGTGTCGGCCCCATGACCATCGCCTGCCTGCTGGCCAACACACTCACCGCCGCCTGCCGCGCAAACAAACTCCCAGAACCAGAAGGCCTCACAGCCTGACCTGTTTCGTTAGGGCGCAAAAAATGCGCCCTAACG
>NZ_JBXWOS010000064.1:0-3288 GCF_059611005.1 Ruegeria sp. CDSB117 | reverse complement strand
ATTAAACTTCAGCTAACCTCGTTTTTTTTGCCTAACGCGCGGAAATTATTGTTGGTTTGCTTACGACGACCCGCCGTACTGATGCTCGTAAAACCAGTTCTGAATTCGTGGCTTTGTTACTCATTGGAGTAGTAATCCTCACAAGTTGAGGGCATTGGCCATGGATCTACCGAACCAATCTCTGGTTTGTGAGTGATCAACCTCAACGCATTGGACAAAGCCACAAATCAATCTGTCCAGTGTTGGAAACTAGTGCTGAGGGTGGTTTCTCTTTTCTACGATCTCGATCCTCTTCGTCTGACACTCCCGCAAAAAGACAAAAGGTCCTGATCCTAAGACTGGTGTGACGCCAAGCGCGACGGGAAGGTTTTTGTATTTCTACCGACCTAAATTCCTTTCTCTGGTCACAATACGGACTGACCATTCCAAAAATTCTCTACCGCCACCTTGAATTTCTGGACCGACCATTCCACATCCTGTTCATGAGCAAAGAAACTCACGCATTTGGCGACATCAAATCACCCGCAGGCCCGGGTAGGCCTCGCGCCTTTGACGAAGCTGAGGCTTTGGAAAAAGCCTTGTGCGTTTTTTGGCACAAGGGCTACGAGACCGCTTCTGTGGATGATCTGACCAAGGCCATGGGTTTGAGCCGGTCCAGCTTCTATGGAACATTCGGCAACAAGCAGGCTTTGTTTCACAAAGCTCTCAGGCACTATTCAAGGCGTGGTTTAAAAAATCTGCGTGACGTTGCAGATGCGGGCGGAAATGACCCCGTTGGTGCGATAATGGAAGCTTTGGCGAACCCGCAAGGTGGTCGTGACGGCTGCATGCTGATCAATTGCCTTACGGAGCTTGCTCCTCATGATGATGAAGTGGCGGCTCTCGGGCGACGGCATTTGGAGAATATTGACGAGATTATTGCAAGAGCGCTTGAGCCTTCGGATCCGGGACAGGTACTCGACAAGGCACGCGCCTTTGCGTCCCTTGCAATCGGCACACTAGCCTTGCGTAAGGCGGGCGTTCCCGATGAGCAGATATCGCAAACCCTGAAACAAGCCCGGTTGGTGATTTCGCCATAAGGCCCCCGCCACCAAAAGGAAATGAAACCTAACACAAACTCAAACAAGAGACAGTGACCCTAATATTGGACTGATTGGTCCAATAATATCTGATCAAAGTTTACCAAAGAAGGAAGCAGCAATGGTTGATGAAAAACTGTTCTCCGGCATCAAAGCTGGTGCAATCGAGCTGAAAAACCGCATTGTCATGGCGCCACTGACCCGCAACCGGGCCAGAGCCGAGGATGACAGCGTCCATGAATTGCAGGCCAAGTACTACGCCCAGCGGGCGGGTGCTGGATTGATCATCACGGAAGCATCGCAAATTTCGCCCCAAGGCAAGGGCTATGCCTGGACGCCCGGCATTTATTCCGAAGCGCAGATCAACGGCTGGAAAAAAGTGACTGAGGCCGTCCATGCCAAGGACGGGAAGATCGTAATCCAGCTTTGGCATGTGGGCCGGATTTCGCATTACAGCTTGCAGCAGGATGGTGGCGCCCCTGTTGCACCATCCGCAATTGGAGCTAAGGCCAAGACGTTTGATGGTGAGCAGTTTGTTGAAACATCTGAGCCGCGGGCTCTGGGTATCGAAGAAATTGCTGGCATTGTCGCCGACTACCGGCGGGCCGCGGAAAACGCCCGGAAAGCCGGTTTCGACGGTGTCGAGGTTCATGCAGCCAATGGATATCTTATCGATCAGTTCCTGCGGGACGAGTCCAACAAGCGTGAAGACGCATACGGCGGTCCTGTCGAGAATAGAGCACGGTTCCTGAAAGAGGTCATGGACGTGGTTGTCGATGTCTGGGGCGCCGACCGCGTTGGTGTCCGCCTCAGCCCATTCTCGGACGCCAACAACATCTCCGACAGCGACCCGCAATCGACTTTCTCTCATGCGGTCAAATTGCTGAATGACTATGGGCTGGCCTATCTCCATCTCGTAGAAGGGCAGACCGGCGGCCCTCGCGATATTCCGGAAGGTGGCGATCTGAAGGCGCTCTATGAATTGTTTGACGGTGCAAAAATGGGCAACAACGCTTATGACCGGGAAATGGCGGTTGAAGCAGTTGAAACCGGAGCCGTCGATCTGGTGGCCTTTGGCCGGCCGTTTATTTCCAACCCTGATCTTGTCAACCGGTTGGAGAAAGGCGCCGCTCTGAATGAGCTCGATCCAACTACCCTCTACGGCGGCAATGAAAAAGGGTACATCGATTACCCGGCACTAGCTGAGGAAGCGGTTGCCGCAGAGTGATACATCGCTCTAGCCTCCGTAGTGACAGGCAATACCAAATAGAGTGAGCGCGCCGATTTGGACGCGCTCACTTCGCGGGCACGGCAATATCCTTTCTTAAAGCCGGGATCTAACACAAGCCTACGAATGAACTGCTTCCCCATGAACAGGGTTGAATTTCTTCAATCAGAATACACTCTTGATTGAGAGGCGCCCGGTTTTAGTTGAAGAAGATGTGCGGTGACTACCATCAATTGAACGCGTTTCTCGAACAGCGCATTGTTATGGGCAAATCGTGCAAACGTATGCGCAAATGGCGCGCAATATTTTGGGCGAATGCCTTCAATTTTTGTGAGTAAGATCAATGGCGGCGATGCAGCGTTATGAGCGCCCCTACAATTTTGTAGGGACGCGCACAAACCTTCATGCACCCCATAAGTTTGCAAGATTTGCCCATAAGTTTGCATTGTTTCGCGATAATAGTGCAGAGAAGAGCAGGTAAATCGCCTTATGCGGGTGCTAAAGGATAGATTTCAGTTTCTCAAGGATTGAACACCTGATCGCGATGCCAGATCAGGTTTTCCTTGTGCCCAGCAGTTAGACCAGAGATCCGCTTGGAATGTCCGGACAACGAGCTCATTGCCGGCGCGGACAGTTTACTCGAAAACCAAGGTGTCCCGTCGTCCTTAAAAGTCACCAGACCCTTGTCGAATGCTGCGTCCCATAATGCTGACAGCAAAATTCCGTTGTGGACGTCCAACCGCTCAGCATCAGTTTCGCAGTCTTTCCACGGCTTAATGTGTGAGGCTCTAAGGAGTTCAGTGTCAGAAATGTCCGAAATCGGGCAGCGACCCTGCCAATAAGAGATCAATCGATTTCTGAAAATATCCTGACCAATGCGCTGCTTGACCAACCGCTCTGCCTCGTGTCTGACGTCAGCGCCCATGGGACAGTTTAGGTCGATTTGATAAGAGAGGGTTTCTGGCTCATCGTAACTGCCAA
>NZ_JBXWOS010000063.1:0-3427 GCF_059611005.1 Ruegeria sp. CDSB117 | reverse complement strand
TGATACACCTCTGAAACTCAGTGGCTTGAAGCATGCAACAGAGACAGCAGCAACAAAATTAATGGATCCAGAACCTAAAAGCGATCTTTCACGATTCGCGGATGGTGAGACTGTTCCGCGCGTCTGATGCGCTGGCGACAGCGCTGTCTGGTCGCTGGTTAGAGCGGGCGACCTATGATGGAGCGGCGCGCATGATCCGCAGTGTGCTCGATCAGGAGAAGCTGATCGGTCTTGAGAATGTTCCCAAGGGTGTCTCACTTATGACTATGCACAAATCCAAGGGGAAAGAGTTTGACGGCGTCGTAATGGTTGAAGGCATATATTCCAGCCCCTTCCTCCTCGAGCACGAAGCGCCCGACTTTGCGCCATCGCGGCGGCTTTTGCGCGTCGGAATTACCCGGGCGCGCAGCTTTGTCCTACTTGTGCGCCCCCGAACGGCCAGTCCCCTGATCGATTGATAGTGGGCGGCTTGACGCGCAATCCTCTTCGCAATTCGCCGGTTGGGTCGCGACTGCAACAAACGACCGATTACTCCACCCACTATTTTGATTTTTCGGACAGCCCGCGCCGCTCTTGTGCGCGTGGTTTTGTGCCCGAGCCAACGTATTCAGTACCCGACTGATTTTAGTCGAGCGGCAGCGAATAGCGGTAGCAGCGATACCCATGTTTCTGCCGATCAGTCCCAAATTCGCTCGCGAACGATTATGGGTGCCGCGAACGATTTTGGGTGATCCTACAAGATCTGTAGGGGCGCTCATAACGCTGCATCCCCGCCATTGATTTTACTCACAAAAATTGAAGACATTCGCCCAAAATATTGCGCGCCATTTGCGCATAAGTTTGCACGATTTGCCCATAACAATGCGCTGTTCGAGAAACGCGTTCAATTGATGGTAGTCACCGCACATCTTCTTCAACTAAAACCGGGCGCCTCTCAATCAAAAGTGCATTCTGATTGGAAATATTTAACCCTGATCATAGGGAAGCAGTTCATTCGTAGGCTTGTGTTAGATCCCGGCTTCAAGAAAGGATATTGCCGTAACCGCGAGGTGAGCGCGTCCAAATCGGCGCGCTCACTCTATTTTTTATTGCCTGTCACTACGGAGGCTAGAGCGATGTATTACTCTGCGGCAACCGCTTCCTCTGCTAGTGCCGGGTAATCGGTGTACCCTTTTTCATTGCCGCCGTAGAGGGTAGTTGGATCGAGCTCATTCAGAGCGGCGCCTTTCTCCAACCGGTTGACAAGATCAGGGTTGGAAATGAACGGCCGGCCAAAGGCCACCAAATCGACAGCTCCGGTTTCAACCGCTTCAACCGCCATTTCCCGGTCATAAGCGTTGTTGCCCATTTTCGCACCGTCAAACAATTTATAGAGCGCCTTCAGATCGCCACCTTCCGGAATATCGCGCGGGCCGCCGGTCTGTCCCTCCACGAGATGGAGATAGGCCAGCCCATAACCATTCAGCAATTTGACCGCATGGGTGAATGTCGCCTGTGGGTCGCTGTCGGAGATGTTGTTGGCGTCCGAGAATGGGCTGAGGCGGACACCAACGCGGTCGGCGCCCCAGACATCGACAACCACGTCCATGACCTCTTTCAGGAACCGTGCTCTATTCTCGACAGGACCGCCGTATTCGTCTTCACGCTTATTGGATTCGTCCCGCAGGAATTGATCAATAAGGTATCCGTTGGCTGCGTGGACCTCGACACCGTCGAAACCGGCCTCTTTGGCGTTTTCCGCGGCCCTCCGGTAGTCCGCAACGATGCCAGCAATTTCTTCGATGGCCAGAGCCCGCGGTTCAGATGTTTCAACAAACTGCTCACCATCAAACGTCTTGGCCTTAGCTCCAATTGCGGATGGTGCAACAGGGGCGCCACCGTCCTGTTGCAAGCTGGTATGGGAAATCCGACCCACATGCCAAAGCTGGATCACGATCTTGCCACCCTTTGCATGGACGGCCTCAGTCACTTTTTTCCAGCCTTCTATCTGTGTTTCGGAATAAATGCCGGGCGTCCAGGCATAGCCTTTGCCTTGAGGCGAGATTTGCGAAGCTTCTGTGATGATCAGACCAGCACCCGCCCGCTGGGCGTAGTATTCGGCCTGCAATTCATGAACGCTGTCATCTTCTGCCCTTGCCCGGTTGCGGGTCAGTGGCGCCATGACAACGCGGTTTTTCAGCTCGATTGCACCAGCTTTGATGCCGGAGAACAGTTTTTCATCAGCCATTGCTGCTTCCTTCTTTGGTAAACTTCGTTCAGATATTATTGGACCAATCAGTCCAATATTAGGGTCACTGTCTCATGATTGAGTTTGTTTTAGGTTTCATTTCTTTATGGCGGCGGGAGGCCTTATGGCGAAATCACCAACCGGGCTTGTTTCAGGGTTTGCGATATCTGCTCAGCGGGAACGCCCGCCTTGCGCAAGGCTAGTGTTCCGATTGCAAGGGACGCAAAGGCGCGTGCCTTGTTGAGGGCCTGTCCCGGATCCGAAGGCTCAAGCGCTCTCGCAATAATCTCGTCAATATTCTCCAAATGCTGCCGCCCGAGAGCCGCCACTTCATCATCATGAGGAGCAAGTTCCGTCAGGCAGTTGATAAGCATGCAGCCATCACGGCCGCCTTGCGGGTTCGCCAAAGCTTCCATTATCGCACCAACAGGGTCATCTCCGCCTGCATCAGCAACGTCACGCAGCTCTTTCAAACCACGCCTTGAATAGTGGCTGAGGGCTTTGTGAAACAAAGCCTGCTTGTTGCCGAACGCACCATAGAAGCTAGACCGACTCAAACCCATGGCCTTGGTCAGATCGTCCAGGGACGCGGTCTCGTAGCCCTTGTGCCAAAATACACACAAGGCTTTTTCCAATGCCTCAGCTTCGTCAAAGGCACGAGGTCTACCTGGACCTGCGGATGGCTTGATGTCGCCATTTGGGAGAGTTTTTTTGCTCATGCGGATGATTTGGAATGATTGGTCCAGAAATTCAAGGTGGCGGTAGGAAATTTTTGGAATGGTCAGTCCGTATTGTGACCAGAGAAAGGAATTTAGGTCGGTAGAAATACAAAACCTCCCCATCCCGCTTGGTGTCACGCTAATCTTAGGATCAGGACTGTTTGTCATTTTGCCGGAGTGTCAGACGACGAGGATCGTGATCGTAGAAAAGAGAGCCCGCGCTCGGTACTAGTTTCCAACACTGGACAGAATGACTGGCGGCTTTGTCCAACGCGTTGATGTTGATCACTAACAAACCAGAGATTGGTTCGGTAGATTCATGGCCAATGCCCTCAGCTTGTGAGGATTAATACTCCAATGAGTAACAAAGCCAAGAATTCAGAACTGGTTTTACGAGCATTAGAACGGCGGGTCGTCGTAAGCAAACCAACAATAATTTCCGCGCGTTAGGCAAAAAAAACGAGGTTAGCTGAAGTTTAAT
>NZ_JBXWOS010000062.1:0-4412 GCF_059611005.1 Ruegeria sp. CDSB117 | reverse complement strand
CGTCCATTGGGGGGCATGTGCAGATTAGGTTTCTGTCGCCATATGCGTTGTCGACGCGGTTTACGGGGGACCAGTATTTGTCGACGCCCATGGAGCCTGGGGGGAAGCAGGCCTGTTCGCGGCTGTAGGGCCGGTCCCAGTCACCGACCAGATCGCGCACCGTGTGGGGGGCGTTTTTCAGCGGGTTGTTCTCCGCGTCGATCTTGCCGTCGATGATGTCCTGCGCTTCGGCCCGGATGGACAGCATGGCGTCGCAGAAGCGGTCCAGCTCATCCTTGGGTTCAGATTCCGTGGGCTCAACCATCAGGGTTCCGGCCACCGGCCAGGACATGGTGGGCGCGTGGAAGCCGCTATCGACCAGACGCTTGGCGATGTCGTCAACGCTGACCTGTGCCGCCTCGTCCAGCGGACGGGTGTCGAGGATGCATTCATGCGCCACACGACCCGTTTCCGAGGTGTAGAGGATGGGATAGGCATCCTGCAGACGCGCCGCGATGTAGTTGGCGTTCAGGATCGCCACCTTGGTCGCCTGCGTCAGACCCGCGCCGCCCATCAGCAGCACATAGGCCCAGCTGACCGGCAGAATGGACGGCGAGCCGAAGGGAGCGGCCGAGACCGGACCCACGGCGGTGCCGTATTCCGGGTGGCCGGGCAGGTGTTCCTCCAGATGCGCCTTGACGCCGATCGGGCCCATGCCGGGGCCGCCGCCGCCATGCGGGATGCAGAAGGTCTTGTGCAGGTTCAGGTGGCTGACGTCGCCGCCAATGTCACCCGGACGCGAGAGACCCACCATGGCGTTCATGTTGGCGCCGTCGATATAGACCTGACCGCCGTGATCATGGGTGATCTGGCAGACCTCCTGAACGGTGGTCTCGAACACGCCATGGGTGGACGGATAGGTGATCATGCAGGCGGCCAGATGATCGGAATGCTTCTCGGCCTTGGCGCGGAAGTCATTCAGGTCAATGTTGCCGTTCTCATCAGCCTGCACCGGCACAACCTGATAGCCCACCATCTGCGCCGAGGCCGGGTTGGTGCCATGCGCCGAGGTCGGGATCAGGCAGACATTGCGGTGTGCCTCACCCCGCGCGGCGTGATAGTTGCGGATGGTCAGCAGGCCCGCATATTCGCCCTGCGCACCCGAGTTGGGCTGCTGGCTGATCGCGTCATAGCCGGTGATCTGGCACAGCTTGTCGTTCAGATCGTCGATCATCTCATGATAGCCCCGCGCCTGATCTTCGGGGCAGAACGGGTGCAGATTGCCGAACTCGGGCCAGGTGACCGGGATCATCTCGATCGTGGCATTCAGCTTCATGGTGCAGGACCCCAGCGGAATCATCGCCCGGTCCAGCGCCAGATCGCGGTCGGCCAGACGGCGCATGTAGCGCGTGATCTCTGCCTCGGCCCGGTTCTTGTGGAAGATCTCGTGGGTCAGGTACGGGCTTTCGCGCAGCGCGTAATCGGGCAGGCGATAGACTTTGTTTGAGCTGTCATCGGTGCGATCGATGCCGAAGGCGCCCCAGACGGCCTCGATGGTCTCGGGGCGGGTCTGTTCGTCCAGGCTGATGCCGACCTTGGTCTCGCCGACCTTGCGCAGGTTCACACCGCGCGCCACCGCGGCCTCCATGACGACATTCTGCAGGTGGCCGACCTCAACCGTGATGGTGTCGAAGAACACCTCTGGCTCGACGGCAAAGCCTGCCTCTTCCAGGCCGGCGGCCAGACGCGAGGTCTTGCGGTGCACCGATTGCGCGATGGCCTTGATGCCGTCGGGGCCGTGATAGACCGCATACATCGAGGCAATCACCGCCAAGAGCGCCTGCGCGGTGCAGACATTCGAGTTGGCCTTCTCGCGGCGAATGTGCTGCTCACGCGTCTGCAGCGCCAGGCGGTAAGCCTTGTTGCCGCGCGCGTCGATCGACACACCGATGATCCGGCCCGGCATGGAGCGCTTCAGCTTGTCGGTGGTCGCCATGTAAGCGGCGTGCGGCCCGCCATAGCCCATCGGAACACCAAAGCGCTGGGTCGAGCCGATGGCAATATCCGCGCCCATCTCACCGGGCGATTTCAGCAGCGCCAGCGACAGGATGTCGGCGGCGACGATGGCGATGGCTTTGTGCTCATGCAGCGCCGCAATCTCGTTGGTGAAGTCGCGCACATGGCCGTGGGTGCCGGGATACTGGAAGATTGCGCCAAAGACCGATCCCGCATCCAGCGTGTCCGGGTCGGCGACCTGCACGTCGATGCCCAGAGGCTCGGCGCGCGTTTTGATGACTGCGATGGTCTGCGGGTGGCAGTTCTTGTCCACGAAGAAGGCCGCGTTGTTGGCCTTTGACCGGCCACCACGCTTGGCCATCGCCATGGCTTCGGCCGCCGCAGTGGCTTCGTCCAGGAGCGAGGCGTTGGCCACGTCCAGACCGGTCAGGTCGCTGACCATGGTCTGGAAGTTCAGCAGCGCCTCAAGCCGGCCCTGGCTGATCTCGGGCTGGTAGGGCGTATAGGCGGTGTACCAGGCCGGGTTTTCCAGGATGTTGCGCAGGATCGGCGCCGGCGTGGTGGTGCCATAATAGCCCTGACCGATCAGCGAGGTCAGAACCTTGTTCTTGCTCGCCACCTCTTTCATGTAAAAGAGCGCATCGCGTTCGGTCATCGCCGGACCCCAGTCCAGCGGCTCTTTTTGCCGGATCGCAGGCGGGACGGTGGCGTCGATCAGCTGGTCCAGCGTCTTGAAGCCAATCACCTTGAGCATGTCGCGCATTTCCGTCGGGCTGGGCCCGATATGGCGGCGGTTGGCGAAGTCATAGGCTTCGTAATCAGTCAGTTTGAAGGCCATAGGTCATGCTCCTCAGGGAATGTCTCGCCCGGCCGCTCTGGCAGGAGCCTCCGGCGGGGATATTTTTAGCCAGATGAAGGGGCGGATCCGCGAAAGGACCCGCCGTTTGGGTTTACCCGATCAGGGCCTTGTAGCCGTCCAGATCCATCAGATCCTCCAGCTGCGCGGCATCCGCGATCTTGATCTTGTAGATCCAGGCTTCGCCCTCGGGGTCTTCGTTCAGCGCGCCGGGGTTGTCGGCCAGCGCTTCGTTCACTTCCGTGATCTCGCCATCGACCGGGGCATAAAGCTCGGAGGCGGCCTTGACGGATTCGATCACGCCGATCTCGCCGCCTTTTTCAAACTCATCGCCTGCTTCCTGCTGCTCCACGAACACCACGTCGCCCAGCTGTTCAGCCGCGTGCTTGGTGATGCCCAGAGTGGCCGTGTCGCCTTCGACGGTCAGCCATTCATGCTCTTCGGAATAATAGGTTGCCATGTTGTCTCTCTCCTGACTTCAACGCTTGTAATTCTGTTTGACGAAGGGCAGCGCCACGATCTGCGCCGGCTGCGGCTTGCCCCGGATGATCAGGTTCACCGTCTCGCCCGGCTCACCGTGGCCCTTGGAAACATAGCCCATCGCCACCGGTCCGCCGACCGTGGGGCCAAATACGCCCGAGGTGATCTGACCGATCGTATTGCCCTCGGCGCACTGGATTTCCACGCCCTGACGCGCTGGAGCGCGGCCATCGGGCTTGATGCCAACCAGCTTTTTAGCAGGGCCTTCGGCCAGTTCCTTCTGCACGCGGTCTGCGCCCGGAAAGCCGCCTTCTTCCTTGCGGCGCTTCTGGATCGACCAGCCGAGGCTGGCCTCAATCGGCGAGGTGCTCTGATCGATGTCATTGCCATAGAGGCACAGACCCGCCTCAAGCCGCAGGCTGTCGCGCGCGCCCAGACCGGCCGCTTCGCAATCCTCATGCGCCAGGAACGCCTTGCTGACCTCGATCGCCTTGTCCTCGGGGATCGAGATCTCGTACCCGTCCTCACCGGTGTAGCCCAGACGCGAGATGCGGCAGTCTACGCCGTTGATCGGGGCCTCAGTGGTTTCCATGAACTTCAGGTCGCGGGCGGCAGGGCAAAGATCACCCACAACGTTTTCCGCTGCAGGACCTTGGACCGCCACCAGCGCGCGGTCGAAGATCTCGGTCACTTCGACGCCGTCAAGGTGTTCCCGCATATGCGGAATGTCCTGATGGCGCAGCGCCGCGTTCACCACCACGAAATAGTAATCGCCCGCATTCGACACGATCAAATCGTCCATGATCCCGCCATCCGCGTTGGTAAAGAACCCGTACCGCGCCTTGCCCGGCTTCAGGGTCGCGTAGGCCTGCGGGCACAAAGCTTCCAGCTTCTCACCCACATTCTCACCGCGCAGGATCACCTGACCCATATGAGACACATCAAACAACGCCGCCTTCTCACGACACTGCTTATGCTCCCCCATAATCCCCAAAGGATACTGAACAGGCATCTCCCACCCAGCAAAATCAACAAGCTTACCGCCGAGTTCGACGTGCAAGTCATACAAGGGGGTGCGTTT
>NZ_JBXWOS010000061.1:0-5057 GCF_059611005.1 Ruegeria sp. CDSB117 | reverse complement strand
ATCTATACTCCAACCACACCCGAAGAGCTGGATGTCGTCATCGATCTGGTTGAAAGCTCGTACACCTTCATCACCGGAAACACCTTGGACTAAGCTCGAATTGCGCGAAAGTGTGCGGGGACGCCTGCTTCCTGTCAGAGAGCAGTTTCAGCCACCTTGTTTCTCGCGGTCAATTTTTTTCTAATATTGTCGCCGCGGCGAAGCGCTCGATACCTTCAAGCAATTCGCACTAATGGTAGCTAGAGTCCGCTAATTAGAATTTGCAAAGCTCAGAGTCGAATTTCCGCTTCGGGCTGCCATCGGTCACAGATGAGAAGAACTACGGACTGATACCATTAGATTGGATATTTCGAAGTGAACCTTCGTTAGCGACGTGAAATGCGTTAATCATTCACCTTAATTCTAGGTTTCGCCAGCCAATAAGACGTTTTGCTCGGCTGTGTGTTTCAGCGCAAGTTTGGGAACTTGCAGGCCTAGCAAAATGCCCAGGCACAAGTTTTGGTCACAAAAATCTATTCGTCTGTTAATTTTGGTTCAGAGGAATTGGTTTAGCTAAAAGGATCACATCGACTGATGAAGCGGAAAATTGCTGCGATCCTAAGCCTCGATGTCGTCGATTATACCAAGCGCATGTCAGAGGATGCTGAGACCACGCTGAACACTCTACAACGCATTTTGGACGATGTGATCAGACCGTTGGTCCATGAAAACAAAGGACGAATATTCAAGCTGATGGGAGATGGTGCTTTGGTTGAGTTTGTTGCAGCCACAGACGCAATTAATGCTGCCAGCCAGATTTTCAATCAGATGAAAGATGAAGACGTAACACTTCGAGGAGGTCTCCACGTTGGCGACGTAATGCCAAATGGCACAGACTTGTTCGGAGAGGCCGTGAATGTTGCGTCGCGCCTTCAGTCCAGCGCGCATATTGGAAGTTGTCTCGTCAGCAAGACAGCTGCTGAAGTTGCGGGAACTTCGCTGGCGGTTGCTTTGCGACCAGAAAGCTCGATACGGTTGAAGGGAATTCCAAATCCAGTGGAAGCCTACTCTATTGATTTAGATGGTGACAAAAGACGTGCAAAGAACAAGCTGCTGGCTAGCTCTCAAGACGTCCGCTTTGCAAAATCAAAAGACGGTACAACGCTTGCCTGGACATCCACTGGAAGTGGTAGAAAGTTACTGGTCACACCAAACTGGCTTAGGCATCTGGAATACGATTGGACGATGAACACCATCGCCGGGTGGTTGCCGCTGCTTTCTGAAAATCACTGCCTTTATCGGTTTGATGGTAGAAACAATGGTTTGTCCCAGAGGGGCGTGCAGGATGTATCTCTAAATCGCATCGTCGAAGATGTTGAGGCCGTACTGGACGCAGCTGGGATCGAAAAAGTGCCATTGTTTGGCATTTCTTTTGGGGCAACCATTGCCGCGGCTTTTGCCGCACACAATCCTGACCGTGTTTCGGGGTTGGTTCTACTTGGCGGATTCGCACAAGGACTTGCGGTTCGTTCACAGCCCGGCATTGCCGCGCTTGGGCAAGCTATGATGGATATGAGCCTCGAAGGCTGGAACGATGAATATCCTTCTGCAAGAGACTTGATGGCCCAGTCATTTGCTCCAACTGCAAGCCCGCATGACCAGCGCGCTTATGCAGAGTTTATGAAAGTGGCAATGGACCATCAGGATTGGCTCAAGATTGGACCGCTGGTCGCTGAAGTCGACGTAACCGACCTGCTTCCGCAGATCACCTGCCCAGCTTTAGTCATGCACGCTAATCGAGACAGGATGCACAGTGTTGAACAAGGTAGGATATTCGCCTCCGGCATCGAGAATGCACGCTTCATTGGCATTGAGACGGCAAACAACACAATGCCAGAGTATGATCCTGCTTGGCCTAAAACCCTGGTGGAAATAGAGCGTTTTTTGAATTCAATTTGAGCAGTGTACGTTGTTCTTCGCCAAAACTTTATTGTTCGAAGGTAAGAGGATGCCGTGCGCCCTTCGATTTTCGATACTGGAATTTAAAAACTCTAGGCTTCTCGTCATCGACCGCTTTGTCCTGATCTCGGAAATTGCAAAGTCTTGTTGCGAATGTCCGGTTTGGGCTGGTTGCGATCAACCATGCTTATCGTAAAGACTGGTAGTACATGGTTCCGCAGAGCAGTGTTGGGGAAATACTTATCCGGGACGCTTTGGTCCTAGCAGGAGAGGCGCTTAGAAGAAGCGCGCACTACTACAACGACAGTCGCCATAGACTTCTTATGTTAAACTTTGGGTAATGGCGGTAGGTAAGCTGTACTAGCCGTCTGGGTCTGTATCGAGTTTGCCCCAGAGATCATCAACCAGATCTGAGAAGCCATCATTCGAGGCCTCCTTGGGCAGTAGACCAGCTCTTCGCCGGCATTCGACCTCGGCCATTAGTTCCTCCTCTGTTGCTGTCTCAACCACATCACATCGAAGAGCTTCAATCTCGTCCGCTGTCCACGACTCAAATTTGTCAGCGTAGAAGCCCAGGGAATACGGTTCGTCATCAGAAATCTGCTTGATCACAGCATTCCAATCTTCGCTCTGGTTCGATTCCTTTTCGACCCTCTCATCTAGTTCGCGGACAGACTTGCGGATCATCGGCGGCAGCTCTGCCTCAACGCTTTCTTCGCCCGCGCCAATCCCCGCAAGCCAAAGGTCTGCGATCTTGCGGACGAGCGCCCAGGCCGTCTGATTTCGAGGGTGGCCTTTAATCCGGCCGCCAAGGCCTTTTTCCTGAATGCCCAGCTGTTCAGCGGCCCGTTCGTTCATTCGAATATTGTAATCAGACACGTCCGCGAGCTCTGAATCGTTCTCAGCTACAGCTCGAGCGACTTCTTGATCACCGACGTAAACAACCACCTTCAACATCCCGCTAGCCCTTCCTTCGCAGGTTCATCACCCGGTCCAGGTGGCTGTAGTCCAGATCTCGCATGATCTTCTTCACTCGCTCTGGATCGACTTCGCGATCTTTTCCAGCAGTGTGGACGATGTGTCTGACGTAGATCGTCAAAGCGACAATGATCACGGCGGATAAGATCAAGCTGAAATGCTCGGGCCCCATCACTAAGTCTTCTTCCTTGGGTGTTCGTTCCCGAGGTCGTCGAACACGTTGCCGCTACCATCAGTGATCTCAACATCATCGTCGTCAGTCACTAGATCCCAGGTGTTCTCTTTGACCCATTCATCCCGCCTTTTGGGCGCGTCGGCCGGACGCTGTGCAAAATCGGCGATTTGCTCGAAAATCATTTTGCGCAATGCAAGCCAGACCTCCGGACCCTCTTTGCGACGAGCTTGCAACTCTGCGATCAAGTCACTTAGAGGAACATCCTTTAACGGGCGCCCGAAGATCTCTTCTTCTGAAAAATCATCTGTCATCGCTCAACATCCTCGACACTGATCGTCAAGACTAAGATCTTGTTTGGTTTTACAGTGATCTGTTTTCCTTCAATCTCTCGAAGTTGGCCGTTCACCAAAGTCTCGCAGATTACGAAAATTGGGATTTCCTCTTCTGCAGTCTCGTCACTCATCTGACTTACACTTCGGATCAGGCACCTTTCGCGACCGGATCTCATCCGAGGTAATCGGCTTGGTAAGTTTTGCTCGACCGGCCGCAATTTCAGCCTCCCGAAGCCTAAGCAAACGCAAGGTTTGTTCATCCAGCTCAACGTCGTCATCATCACCCATCAGACTTCTCCCGAGTACAGTAACAGTGAGAACAGAGCACTTGAGACCTGTCGGCTGTCCGAGCGATGTCACCAACGTGGCCCCACTCTTCACACGTCACACCGCATCGAAATTCCATACAGTCAGCGTACTCCTGGATGAGATCGTGGTATCGACTGAAACCGATGAAAATCTGGCCATCCTGGCCTTTCTTAATATCCGAGATCTGAATAGTTCCAGGGTCCAGTGCCCTGAAATCCTGACTGAAGGAAAGCTTGTGGAGTGCTTGCGAAATCATGGCGAGCCAGCCCTCTCCGACAGCAGGAACAAGAGATGCGCAATCTGGAGAAACGAGGTCTGGATAGTTTTCCACAATGTCTAGCCTAAGGCTGTCGGGCCAGGATTCTTCGGCGCCCTCAAATCGCCGCCGCAGAGCATCATTGTAGCACCAGCTGCAAAGCGTCGTCACAAACTCAAGGATGTTCTGGCGTTGGGCAGAATTAGAACAACCTTCACAGGTTTGCTCAATCTGATCGACACGCCATTGAATCTCTTCACTCGCAGCCTGGTTGCAGCCCGGGCGCTCATAGACGCGCAAGCCTCCCCATTTCTGTTTGATCTGAACGATGGACGGGTGTTCATCACCAAACAGGTCGGGCTGCTCGTCGATCAACCTCTTCACTTTCTCAAGTGCAAGCGTAAGCTGCTCCGCCCACCCGGCACGATACTCACCAAGCTGCTTGAAGACGCTTCCATGAATATCATTCCAGCCGACAATACTGCTCATCACTGACCGCCGGGCCCGCGCCTCTTTGAGATCGTGTGAAACCTCCGCCATAGCAGTCATCATACGGTCGACCACTTCGCGGTCATCACACTCGACATGCAGAACCTCGGTCGACCATGTAACGTCAGAGACGTGCGGAGCTGGGTAGTTGTGCGCCATCACCAAACGCATCTCCTCGGCGTACCAGGCGTCAAATGAGCGGAGATCATCTGGCGCTCCATGGTCCTCGATCACACCTCGGACCTTTTCCCGGAATTCCTTCCAGCTCTTTCGACATCATCCATCAGTCACATTCTCCAGAACTTGGTCTTGTTGAGATGGAAGACCCCTCCCGGGATATGGCAAAGGGCAATCGGCGGGACATGACCGGTGGCCCGCGAGCCCGTATTCATGAGCTTCCGGGCGTAGTCCTCATCATCGTAGTCTTCCATAATCTTATTGAAGTTCACTTGTTGTTCGGCGGTCATCACCAGTTCTGCTTCACGCACGCGGGGCACCGATTACGGTCATCCGTTCGGTCGATCTGACCGAAATATCCACAAATTGAGCAGGTCAACCTGTCCCGAACGGGCTTCTTTCG
>NZ_JBXWOS010000060.1:0-5257 GCF_059611005.1 Ruegeria sp. CDSB117 | reverse complement strand
ATACACCTCTGAAACTCAGTGGCTTGAAGCATGCAACAGAGACAGCAGCAACAAATTTAATGGGTCCAGAACCTAGCGCCAAAACTCCAATAAATTTTTCATAACGAGCACCTTCTCTATCTTTATAGTCTAGATATGAGTTTGAATGGGCCTTGGCTAGTTCATCAGCGAAGAGTCTCTTTCCTGTGCAATAGATTGTTTACGACCTGAGACCATGTGCTGAGATTGTGATCGCATGATCCAACCAAAGTGCCAGGTTAGGGTGCTCTTCGTCCACCTCGTCGCCCGCTTAATCCTTTGTCTTTATTTCGCGAACAACATTAACCGAACGTGAACAATGTGTTCTCAAAGTGTTCAATCAAACTGAGGCATAGTGCTTATGTTGGATCGAACGAGTTGTAAACCGTTTGATCGCTGACAAGGGGAAACGCATGATTAAGTCTGCCTTTGTGACTGAAGAGTCCAGCCCAACAACTGTGATGCAAACCTCCGGCAAAGTTGCCGTGGAACGTTTGTCAACCACAACAAGGTCGAGCAGTGGTCGCTTCCCTCCTATAGAAAATGCACTGACAGAAATCGTTAAAAACAAGCGGCTTTTTGAGGCACATAACAACGTCTGAAGACAGTTCAGCAGACTCTCAAACAATTCCCGATATTCGTCCTAAATATTGGAATTGATAACTAAATCCTGCTCCGGTTTGGGGCGGGGTTTCTTTTTGTGCGCCCTAGGGAAATTGACGCAACCTTTGGCGAACTCAATGAACTTCGGGCCAGCCGCTTCTCACTCTTGGGAAACATTTGGCTGGCCCGGCGCTGAGTGCTTCCGTGAGTGGTCAGCACTTCGAGTTGATTGACGAGAAGAGGCTGGGATCTTTCGTTACAGACCCAACAACGCTTTCACCTCTTCTTCAACTGCGTCGGTGACGGGTTTGTTGGCTGCGGCTTCCAGCGCTTCTCGCTCAGCCAATTCTTGTTCATCAACCAGATCAACGAGTTCTTGCACTTCTTCGGTTGCTTCTTCGTATTCAACAGCAGCTTGTCGTTCGTCGTTCAGGTCCTGTGCTTCTTCGACCGAACTGTCTAAATCCGCACGTGCTTCTTCGAGCTGTTCTTCGATTTCAGGATCCGTTCCACCGGCGTCTTCGAGCGCCTGTTCAAGGTCTTCGACCCTCTCTTGATTCTCTTGAACGTCGACCAGAGCTGTGCGCAAGTCTTCTTCTATCTCGGGAATAGTCCGCTCTGGAGGTTCCAATCCGGCGAGTTCTTCCAATTGTTCCGCAAGCTCCTCGCGCAGCGGCTCTCCGGCTAGAACAGTGTCTCGGTAATTGGCAATTCGACCGACACGGGAATTGGGTGCAGCGTTTTCTAATGCAGTTGCGTTGGCATTGGCTGCGTTAAGCGCTCCTAATTCGGACGGGTGAGCGCCGAGAAGCGCCGCCATACTGTTCCCTTTGGTTCGCACGGCCGGGCGGATGGACTCTTCGACAATCACGGTTGTTGATGATTTCGAATATGTCCTTGGCTTTTGCTTACCGCTATGAGTGGTCGTGTTTTTCTTTGAAGTGTTAAACGTTCTAGTCTTACCTTTTCCGCTGAAGATATCCTTCAATGTAAAACGACCGCTATTCCCAGAAGCAGAGCGCGAGGATTTTGACTTCGAGTTTCCAAAAATGGATTTCCCAGCACTTCGCCCACTCCGGCCTTTGTCGGCATCTTTCTTTCCGCCTTTGTTACCGGCAGAACTGTGGTCGCTACGGTCTCCTTTATCTGAGTTCCCTTTGCCGCTGCTATTACCTTTTCCGCCGCCGTTTCCTCCAGCGTTTCCATTATCGGCGCCCTTGCCGTTTCCGCCAGCGTCACCTTTTCCGCCGCCGTTTCCTCCACCTTTACCGTTTCCTCCACCTTTACCGTTTCCTCCGCCATTGCCTTTACCTTCTTTAGCAAAGGCTACATCCGGCGCGGCGATGGTGGCCACGATGGCAGTTGATCCCAGCAACGCGATTGCCAAGGTTGATGCTTTTAACAGTCCAAAATTGGTGGTTTTCATAACAGCCTCCTCAGTGGAAATCAGCGGACGTTAATTCTTTAAATCGGCTCTCTGTGTTCCAAAGTCTCGATTCACGTACGAATCTTCAAAGTTCGTTTCCATTTAACTTGAGGGTGCTTGAACGCAGGGCTAACTGCTTGTTCATCATCGGTTCATGTCGAAAGACGTAGCCTCTAGTCGCGAAATACGAGGACGTTCATGCGTGCGAAGGTGATCTTGATTGTTGCAAGTTTGCTGGTTGCTTTGCCCATTGGGGAAGCGGCTGCCCAGACGCGCGAGCTCATGCAAGGTGAACTGCGCAAGGCGACCTTGACCGGCGGCACCATCCGTTTGAAACGGGTTATCAAAGGCGTCGAGAAAGCCTTTGGTGGCACCCCCGTTGATGCGCGCGCGTTTCAGGCTGATCAAATTTACTATCGCATTCTTGTCAAAAAGCCCGATGGAAAAATTGTCAGTGTAATTGTGAATGCCCAGACCGGAACGGTCGTTTCCAATCGATCCAGTGTTGGTCGACAAATATCGAAAGCAGCGCGTTCGACACCTGCTGACGTCAGCAACAGTCGCAATACTTCTACGAGCCGTGGAAACAATGGCAACGGAGGTGGCAACGCTGGTGGCAACGGGAATGCTGGAGGCAATGGCAACGGTGGCGACAACGGCAATGCTGGAGGCAACGGCGGCGGCAATGGCAATGCTGGAGGCAACGGCGGCGGCAATGGCAACGGCGGTGGCAACGCTGGTGGCAATGGCAACGGTGGCGGCAACGGTAACGGCGGCGGCAATGGGAACGGCGGTGGTAACGCAGGTGGCAATGGCAACGGCGGTGGTAACGCAGGTGGCAATGGCAACGGCGGTGGGAATTCTGGCGGGAACGGCAAAGGCGATCGTTAAAAATAGTGCTTAAACTAATGCCGTTGCGACTGTAGCTTTTGAATATGAGAGTACTTCTGGCTGAAGATGAACCGCAGCTATGCGAGCAGGTTAAAAAACTTCTAATTGCGGAAGGCCGTGTTGTAGATGTGGCCAACAATGGTACAGACGCCCTGCACCTGGGTGCGACAGAACCTTACGACATAATCATCCTCGACATCGGGTTGCCAGAACGCGACGGTATTTCTGTCTTGCGTGAATGGCGTAGTGCAGGCGTTAAGACGCCTGTTTTGATCCTGACGGCTCGCGACGGGTGGAGCGAGCGCGTGGATGGCCTGGATGCCGGCGCTGATGACTACATGACCAAGCCGTTCCACATGCCCGAGTTGGCAGCACGTGTGCGTGCAATCCTGCGCAGACAAAGCGGTCAGTTGAACCCTGTGATCGAAATGGGGGATGTCTCGCTCGACACACGAAACGGGCGCGTCAGTGTTGGTGGAATTCCTGTGGTTCTGACCGCGCAAGAGATCGCCGTTCTTACCTACCTTGCTCACAACATGGGACGCATGGTTTCGCGCACCGAGTTGTCAGAACACATTTACGAATACGACGGCGATCGGGATTCCAACACCATTGCTGTTTTCATAACCCGGCTGCGTAAAAAACTAGGCTCTGAACTTATTACGACTGTCAGAGGGCGCGGCTATATGATCGATACCGCCTGATGTTGTCGCTTCGCCAACGCGCGTTGCTTGGCGGCCTCGCGACTGGCGCCCTTTCTGTGGGTGTCGGAACGCTCGTTGTGTTTTCCTACATCAATACCCGCGTCCTGGAACAGTTTGATGAGACGCTGCGCGACAGGCACACGCAACTTATTGTCGGCCTGAGCGCAACCACAGACGACCCTGAGGCTCTGCGTGATCTCATGTTCGACCCGGCCTACGGAACGCCGTACTCCGGCAGGTATTGGCAAGTGACGGATGGCAGCGGCGCCATATTTACGTCCGCATCGCTCTTTGACGAAACAATTTCCGAACCTGCTGGCTTGAGGGAAGAGGCAGTCGTCTGGAACACCGCTGGCCCGGATAATGAGGCCGTGCGAAGTGTGTTTCAGAAGATCACGTTCGAAGACGGAACCGAATGGGGCGTGACTGTCGCTGAAAGCAGAGGAGAGCTGATCAGCGAACGCCGGGCCGCGCAGGACAACTTGCTGCCGGTTTTTGGATTGGTTGGCTTGATCGGAGTTGCTGGTTCATTGATGTTGATGTCTGCAATTGTCGGTCCTCTCAGGAAGCTGCGCGCAGATGTGGCGCATCGCTGGGACAAGGGAGACGATCTTAAGCCGGAGGGCTATCCGGAAGAAGTTTCGCCACTTGTCGAGGACCTCAATCAATTGCTGCACAGAAACCGCGAGATTGTATCTGGTTCTCGACGGCAAGCGGCTGATTTGGCGCATGCGCTAAAAACCCCGACTGCGATCCTCCGAAACGAACTGGCAGCTTTGTCGGACAACGGAGCAGATACCGAACCTGCCGACGACGCGTTGAACAGGATCGATGCTCAGCTCAAGCGCTCCCTTGCACGCATGCGTGCGTCAAACACCGCTGAACTTACATACTCTCGAACTGATCTTACTCATTCGGTTAATAGGCTATCCAGATTGTTCTCGGTCACGGCAAAGCGTGAAGGAAAATCTTTAACGACAGAATGCGAGAGCGGACTTCAGGTCCGAATGGACGCTCAAGACATCGAAGAAGTGATTGGAAACCTCCTCGACAACGCTCTGAAATGGTGTCGGACAAGAATTCACATAGCTGCCAGACGTGTTACGGGCGGTATTGAGATTTGCATTGAGGATGACGGACCTGGAATTCCGGCAGATGCACGTGAAGGGGCACTGCATTCCGGAGGGCGGCTGGACACTTCTGTTCGAGGAACCGGTTTAGGTTTGGCCATAACAGTTGACTTGTTGAACGCTTACGGCTGCAAGCTAACACTGGATACATCCTCTAGCCTTGGCGGCTTGGCTTGCCGGATTCCAATTTTAGGAAAGACACAAACATAAATCGCCGAGACCAGTCCCTAGCTTCAGGCAATCGAAGTACAACTCATTTGAGAAGAATGGGAATTCGAACGACTTCGACATTTCTCGTACAGGGAACAGTGTGCGTGTTGGCCGCGACTGCGGAATCGTAGCAAGATATAGAATAACGGGCGCATGTCACAGGGCGAACTTTGCAAAGCCCGGTTACTGCGCTTCACTGTGAGCGTCCGTTGAACCTGACCTAACGCGAACCAATTGCGGAGGCTAAGTGTCCACCATTGATAGTGGACACTATG
>NZ_JBXWOS010000059.1:0-5900 GCF_059611005.1 Ruegeria sp. CDSB117 | reverse complement strand
CCCCTTCTGCCGTTGGCTAACCGGTCAGGATGCTGCGGTAGCAGCCCGCATTCCTGCCATTCGCCGCGACGCGAAATCACGTGCTTTCCGAACAGGAAATCTGCGGACGAACCAGACTTTTGCGATTGGACAAGGCGTGTCCGCTCAATGCCCGTCTCCGACATTGGCGTCAGGATGTCTGACAGCGCGCTAAACTTAATTTGAGTTCACGTTTCCCAAGGGGGATTTGCGCCAATCTCTGCGACGAGAAAGTCCATGAATACCCGCACTTTGGGGGACAATACGTTGGACTTGGGATAGATCAGCCACAAGACATTGTCCTCTGCGGCTTCAAAGTTTGGAAGAACCCGTATCAAACGGCGTGACTTCAGTTGGTCATGCACGCTCCATAGAGCGTTCAGGGAAATACCAGCCCCGGCCAACGTGGCGCGGACCTGGCTTTGACCGTCGTCGATTATCAATTGACCTTTGGCTGATGCGGGATCGAAAACGGCGTTCTCGCCTGCCGGCCCTGTCAATGGCCGCAGTTGGCGGTTTTGGAAAGCGATCAGGTGGTGGTTTTTTAGATCATCAGGTGTTTTCGGACTGCCGTGCATGTCCAGATAGTGGGGCGCAGCACAAAGAATGCGTCTGTCCTCGGCCAGCTTACGACCCTTCAGGCTAGTGTCGACAAGTGGCGCGTTCCTAAGTGCAAGATCATAACTCCCTTCGATCAGGTCGAATTGCACATCTGACAGACGCAAGTCGAGCGTGAGGTCAGGGTGTTGGTCAAGAAACTTCGGCAGGATCGGAGCGATGTAGAGTTGCGCAAAGCTGCTTGGCGCGGCAAAGCGCAATGTGCCCTTGATCGCAGTTGTTTGCTTGCCCAGAGCCGCAAGGGCAGCTTCCTCCTGCGCGATGATCTCGCGCGCGAAAGGCAAGAAATCGGCACCTTCGACCGACAGTGACACTTTTCGCGTTGTGCGATGTAAAAGTTCGGAACCCAGGCTTTGCTCCAACTTGGCGAGCTTTGCGCTGGATACAGCTGGGGCCATACCCAATGCGCGCCCTGCCGCGCTGATGTTCAGCATTTCTGCGGCCCTTACAAACAATCGCAATGCGTCAGTATCAAGTCCCATTATATCGCAAACCAGAATTATCATTCCGTGAATGGGCAGTTTATATGTGTTTTGATCGGCGTTAAATCCCTCTCATCGCTTCAATACTGCATGGGAAGTAGGCGCACATGACGCGGACAGCCACAGTCAACTACCACGTACACAAGCCGCACCGGCAAGCTTTTGAACTGGATGCAGGCGGGATCGCTGGAAACCTGGTTTCCCCCGAACTTGCCTCCACAGCTGTTGCATTAGGGGACACCCGTGCGACGGCCAACTCCGTTACATTTGCGTCTGATGCTGTTGAATTCACGACGCTGAAAACGCAGGTCCGGGATTTTGCAGGCGACGCCTGGAAACCGACTTACGATACTGAGCTGACATCGACGCTTTCGGACAGGCTGGGCGCGCGCGAGGTTGTGATTTTTGATCATACCGTTCGGATTGATGACCCAAGTGCGACGCGCAAACCTGCGCGCAATGTCCACAGTGACTACAGCAAGGATGGTGCAGAACAACGGCTTATCGACCTGCTGGGTGCTGAGGTCGCAGCGGAATGGGCGCAAGGTCACTATGCCTTCGTCAATGTGTGGCGTCCTGTGGATCATCCTATTAACTCGGTACCCCTAGGATTTGTTCGCCCGTCGTCGGTTGACCCGTCTGACTGGATCCTGCTGGACCTGATCTATCCTGACCGCAAAGGGCAGATCATGGGGCTGGTGGGAAACCCCAAGCATGAATGGATCTATCAATCCAAGATGACGCCGGATGAAGTGGCGATTTTCAACATCTATGACAATCAAGGCCTGCCTTCGATTGCACATAGCGCCCTCAATATGGTCGAGGATCCAAACGTCGCCACCATTCGCAAAAGCATCGAGAGCCGCACTTTGGTGCGCTATTAAAGGAGGGCCAGATATGTTGGATAAAATGCAGCCGTCTGAGTTTGCCCAAATCAACGAGGCCTACAACAAGGTCTTTCGTCCCAGGCGCCTGAGCGTTGGCCTTGTGTTGCCGCTCGAAGCATACGCAGTCGGCGCAGAACCGACGCTGCGGGGTCATCTGGAAGCGGCTCAGAAAGCTGAGGAACTCGGTTTTGCGGCACTGTGGCTACGCGACGTGCCGTTCAATGTCCCAAACTTCGGTGATCCGGGGCAGGTTTTTGATCCATTTGTCTATCTGGGTGCGTTGGCAACGGTGACGAACCGGATAGCGCTTGGAACCTCGAGTGTGATATTGCCGTTGCGCCACCCCGCCCATGTCGCCAAGGCGGCAGCGACCGCAGATGTGCTCTCGGGTGGGCGGTTGCTTATGGGTGTTGCCTCTGGTGATCGTCCCGAAGAATACCCGGCGTTGAACCAGAGCTATGACGACCGGGGGGCTCGTTTCCGCGATAGCGTTGACTACATCCGTGCAGTTGGATCGGACTATCCCAAGCATGAATGCGTTCAGGGCATACTGTCTGGCGGAATAGACCTCTTGCCAAAGCCACACGGCACACGACTACCGATGCTAATAACCGGTGGCAGCCAGCAATCGCCCGATTGGGTGGCGCAGAACGGCGACGGTTGGATGACCTATCCGCGCAATGCGTCCGCCCAAGGGCAGGTTATCGCGGATTACCGAAGACGCGTTCGGGAGGCGGGCCAACCGGACAAGCCTGTCATGCAATCGCTTTATATCGATGTCGTTGCCGATCCCGCCGCACCTCCGCGCCCGATCCATCTCGGGTTTCAGTCTGGCACCGACTTCCTTCGCAGCTATCTGCACGAGATTGAAACGCTCGGGATCAATCATGTCGCGCTGAACCTAAGGTTCAACCAAGCATCTATCGATTCCACCCTCGAACATCTGGCGGACGTTGTGCTACCTGACTTTTCTTAAAGGACAATACCTATGACCAAGACTATTCTTATCACAGGTTCAACCGACGGCATTGGATTGCTTACGGCAAAGAAACTGGCCGCCGAAGGGCACAAAGTGCTGTTGCATGGTCGCAGTGTCCCCAAGTTGGAGAGCACAGCTGCCGAGGTTGGTGGGGATGTCGAAACCTATACCGCAGATCTGAGCGATCTGGGCGCGGTTCGAAAACTGGCCGAAAAAATACGCACTAAGCATGCCAAACTTGATGTATTGATCAACAACGCAGGTGTGCTGAAAGCCCCGCAAACTGTGCTTGAGAACGGGCAGGACATCCGCTTTGTAGTGAATACGCTTGCGCCTTATCTGCTGACCGAGTTGCTGCTGCCGATCATTCCTGTCGACGGGCGTATCGTGAACCTGTCATCGGCAGCTCAGGCCCCGATAAACACCAAGGCCATGCGAGGCAATTTGCCGATGGCCGATATGGAAGCATATGCTCAAAGCAAGTTGGCGATCACCATCTGGACACGAGAATGGGCCAAATCGCTATCCGGTGCGCAGGTTTTGGTCGCAGTAAATCCTGGATCGCTTTTGGCCTCAAAGATGGTGAAAGAGGGTTTTGGCTTAGCTGGTAACGATATGAATATCGGCGCAGATATCCTGATTGATGCGGCATTGGGCGAGCGGTTCGCTGACGCGTCGGGCGCCTATTTTGACAATGACAGTGGGGCATTCTCAGATCCACACGCGGCAGCACTCGACAGGGGCCACGCTGCCGACGTCATGAATACCATCAGAGAATTGGTTAACCAGACCAACTGACCCGCGCGGCGCTAAAACGCCACGCACTTCCACCTTTAACGCTCCCTTACCCCTCACGCGTGCAGCGTCGAGGCCCAAGAAAGGAATGCCTAATGAAATACGAGAACTTTCAAACCTTTGACGTAGCCGTTGAGAACGGTATCGCTACAGTGACATTCAACTTTGGCTCCGTGAATGTGCAGGGCCAGGAAATGCTGGCAGATCTCAACAGTCTGGCCATGCGGCTGGAGCGAGATCGCGACACCAGGGTCGTGATCTTTCAATCTGCAAACCCGGAAATCTGGGTCTGCCACTACGACACCGAACTGCTCAAGGACATGTCGACTGAGGCCATATCGCGCGAGGATGCGCAGCTTTTGGATCTGCAATCCGTCTGCGAGCGGATCAGTAAGGTGCCGCAGGCAACCATCGCAAAGCTGGAAGGGTTTGCGCGCGGCGGCGGACATGAATTGGCATTGGCACTCGACATGCGCTTTGCCGCGCGGGGCAAGTACAAGTTCATGCAGATGGAGGTCGGAATGGGCATATTGCCCTGTGGCGGCGGTGCCTCGCGCATGGCGCGTCAAACCGGTCTTGGCAAAGCGCTTGAGATCATCCTGAGCGCGCAAGACTATGACGCAGATGATGCCGAGCGTTTGGGCACCATCAACAAGGCGTTGGAGCCGGATGAAATTGGTCCCTACGTGACCGCACTGGCCGAACGGATCGCAAAATTCCCGGCAGATTCGATCAATGCCTGCAAGCAGATGGTCTACGAATCCATCGACAAACCAATTGATGCGGCGCTGAAGGCCGAAGCCTATTGGCTCTATCAGGCCACCAGCAAAACTCCGGCGGTCAAGCGGTTCACCATCGCGGATGAACAAGGTTTGGAACACGACATCGAAAACCAGCGCAACTGGGGCGATCTTGTGATGCAGGTTCAGGACATCAGCTGAGCTACCCACCAACGCAATGGCCTCTTCCGGCGTGCGTTGTTGCGAGCCGCGCCAAACAAAAATTCAAAAAGGTACATCCCAATGAAAGCAATGGTTCTTAACTCATACGGACCCGAAGCACCGTTCGAACTCACTGAACTGCCCGACCTTGTCGCAACTTCTGGACATGTCGTCGTCAAAGTGGCCGCTGTCAGCGTTAACACCGTCGACACGATGATCCGAAGCATGGGCACGGAATTGCCTCTGTCCCCCGCCTTACCGGCGGTGCTTGGGATGGACTTTGCTGGCACAGTCGTCGCAATTGGCGATGGCGTGACAGATTTTGCCATAGGCGATGAGGTATACGGTTGCGCCGGCGGTTTGATGGACCTTCCGGGCTCTCTGGCAGAGTACATCAACGCAGATGCGCGCTTGATTGCACACAAACCCAAGACTTTGAGCATGCGCGAAGCCGCCGCGCTGCCTCTTGTCGGTATTACGGCCTACGAAGGGTTGACTAGAGCCAGTGTTGGCGAAGGGCAGACTGTTCTGGTTCAGGGCGGCGCGGGTGGGGTTGGTCATGTCGCGGTTCAAATCGCACGCCACCTTGGTGCAACCGTCTCTGCGACGGGCCGGGGTGCGGATCAGATGGCCCTGATCAAGGGTCTCGGGGCGCGTCCCGTGGATTTCACCACCCAAAAAGTCGAAGACTACGTTGCCGAACACACTGGTGGCGTAGGCTTCGATGTAGTGTTTGACAGCGTTGGTGGGCCAAACATGACAAACTCATTCGCCGCGGCCAAACTCAATGGTCAAGTTGCCTCGACGGTTGCGATGGTCGAGATTGATTTGACGCCTGTGCATTTCAAAGGCCTGTCTCTGCATGTCGTCTTCATGTTGATCCCGATGATGCACAATGTGGGACGGCAAACCCACGGTGACATCTTGCGGACACTGGCAGATCTGGCGGATAACGGCGCACTTAAACCGATTGTTGACGAACAGACGTTCGGGTCGGCCGATGTCGGCGCAGCTTACGCCCACCTTACGAATAGATCTGCGGTCGGAAAAGTCGTAGTGGAGTTGTGATAAGTTTCGGCTGAGATTGGTGCGCGGAAAATGACCTTGCGCACCAACTCAGTTTGAGTTGAAATTGATGTCGACTACACAGTGCTTAGCTGACCTTCGAGCAAATTGCGGA
>NZ_JBXWOS010000058.1:0-2500 GCF_059611005.1 Ruegeria sp. CDSB117 | reverse complement strand
CCTAGGGGTGAAAGGCCAATCAAACTCGGAGATAGCTGGTTCTCTGCGAAATCTATTTAGGTAGAGCGTCATCCGAATACCCCGGGGGGTAGAGCACTGGATGGGTAATGGGGCCCCACAGGCTTACTGATCCTAACCAAACTCCGAATACCCGGGAGTACTAGATGGCAGACACACTGCGGATGCTAACGTCCGTAGTGGAGAGGGAAACAACCCTGACCTACGACTAAGGCCCCCAATTCATGGCTAAGTGGGAAAGCAGGTGGGACGACCAAAACAACCAGGAGGTTGGCTTAGAAGCAGCCATCCTTTAAAGATAGCGTAACAGCTCACTGGTCTAAATAAGTTGTCCTGCGGCGAAGATGTAACGGGGCTCAAGCCATGAGCCGAAGTCTAGGGATGCGTAAGCATCGGTAGCAGAGCGTAGTGTGACATAGTCTCATTCCTCCTTCATGCCTTCGGGCAGATTGGAGGAGAGAGGCTTTCGATGAAGCCGGGGCGTGAGCCATCCGGTGGAGAGATCACTAGTGAGAATGATGACATGAGTAGCGACAAAGAGTGTGAGAGACACTCTCGCCGAAAGTCCAAGGGTTCCTGCTTAAAGCTAATCTGAGCAGGGTAAGCCGGCCCCTAAGCCGAGGCCGAAAGGCGTAGGCGATGGGAACTAGGTTAATATTCCTAGGCCGTGGAGTGGTGACGGATCTCAGGTGTAGTTCATCCTTATCGGATTGAATGGGCTGCTGAGAGGTTCCTGGAAATAGCCCTCCTATAAGACCGTACCCTAAACCGACACAGGTGGACTGGTAGAGCATACCAAGGCGCTTGAGAGAACGATGTTGAAGGAACTCGGCAAAATACCTCCGTAAGTTCGCGAGAAGGAGGCCCGGTTCCTAGGCAACTAGGGGCTGGGGGCACAAACCAGGGGGTGGCGACTGTTTATTAAAAACACAGGGCTCTGCGAAGTCGCAAGACGACGTATAGGGTCTGACGCCTGCCCGGTGCCTGAAGGTTAAAAGGAGAGGTGAGAGCCTTGAATTGAAGCCCAGGTAAACGGCGGCCGTAACTATAACGGTCCTAAGGTAGCGAAATTCCTTGTCGGGTAAGTTCCGACCTGCACGAATGGCGTAACGACTTCCCCGCTGTCTCCAACATCGACTCAGCGAAATTGAATTGCCTGTCAAGATGCAGGCTTCCCGCGGTTAGACGGAAAGACCCCGTGCACCTTTACTACAGCTTCGCACTGGCATCAGGATTGTGATGTGCAGGATAGGTGGTGGGCTTTGAAGCAGAGACGCAAGTCTTTGTGGAGCCTCCCTTGAGATACCACCCTTCGCACTCTTGATGTCTAACCGCGGTCCGTTATCCGGATCCGGGACCCTGCGTGGCGGGTAGTTTGACTGGGGCGGTCGCCTCCTAAAGCGTAACGGAGGCGCGCGAAGGTTGGCTCAGAGCGGTCGGAAATCGCTCGTTGAGTGCAATGGCAGAAGCCAGCCTGACTGCGAGACTGACAAGTCGAGCAGAGTCGAAAGACGGCCATAGTGATCCGGTGGTCCCGAGTGGAAGGGCCATCGCTCAACGGATAAAAGGTACGCCGGGGATAACAGGCTGATACTGCCCAAGAGTCCATATCGACGGCAGTGTTTGGCACCTCGATGTCGGCTCATCTCATCCTGGGGCTGGAGCAGGTCCCAAGGGTACGGCTGTTCGCCGTTTAAAGAGGTACGTGAGCTGGGTTTAGAACGTCGTGAGACAGTTCGGTCCCTATCTGCCGTGGGTGTAGGAGACTTGAGAGGAGTTGCCCCTAGTACGAGAGGACCGGGGTGAACGATCCACTGGTGGACCAGTTGTCGTGCCAACGGCAGTGCTGGGTAGCTATGATCGGACAGGATAACCGCTGAAGGCATCTAAGCGGGAAGCCCCCCTCAAAACAAGGTCTCCCTGAGGGCCGTGGAAGACCACCACGTCAATAGGCCGGAGATGTAAGCGCAGTAATGCGTTCAGTTGACCGGTACTAATCGCCCGATAGGCTTGATTTGATCCAGTAATGGAAAGACTGCCAACCGCCTCAAGTAGCGAAGCGGTAGGCGAACAAATAAGCCAAAAACATACACCTCAGTAAACATGGATAACTTCGCAGCAAAACGCTGCGGTGTTGATTGACATAACTACCGAGTGGCAACGCGCATTTGCATGCAAATACGCTGCCTGCCACCCGTCGCTTTTGCTCCGCAAAAGCCGACGTGGGGATTTTCCTCGGTTTGGTGGTCATAGCGCAAGTGAAACACCCGGTCCCATCCCGAACCCGGAAGTTAAGCACTGCCGCGCCAATGGTACTTGGGCTTAAGCCCCGGGAGAGTAGGTCACCGCCAAACCTAGAAAAATCCCAAAATCTCTCTAACGATATCGCACTTATTCGACCCTGTCGCGGGATGGAGCAGCCCGGTAGCTCGTCAGGCTCATAACCTGAAGGTCGTAGGTTCAAATCCTACTCCCGCAACCA
>NZ_JBXWOS010000057.1:0-6160 GCF_059611005.1 Ruegeria sp. CDSB117 | reverse complement strand
AGACCCAACTTCTGGACGGCTGGTACACGACACTTTGCTGCTGGTGCGCGCATGATGTCGCGAGCAAGCGCCACCCCAAAAGGAAGAGGTTCTTTGGCGTTCGAAAGAAGCCCGTTCGGGACAGGTTGACCTGCTCAATTTGTGGATATTTCGGTCAGATCGACCGAACGGATGACCGCGGACGCTGTCCTGCATGTGTGAAGAAAGAGTGGTGAGTGATGCTCAAAATCGTTGTCTACGCAAACGAAAGAGAGATCGCCCGGGCCCATGCCGGGAACGTCAGCAATGACGTTAATGGGCTTTGCGATTACGAGGTGCGTGTGAGCGAAAGAGAGTCCGAGCAGCTCGGTATCGAAGAAAAAGCAGTTCGCTTCGAGATCTGGCAACATGATCGCAGGCAGACCGTGTGGTCACTCGTTGAGAAGATCACCGCCATGTGGCTGGAGAAGACCGGTGCGCGAGAGCCCCGCACTAAGGCTGACGAGGTGACGCGCGCATTCCTGAAACTAAAGAAGGTCGAGTTTTTGGCCGGTCGAGCACCGCTGTCTGATCCGATCAGCAGCGCAGAGGGGTTTGATGCCCTCATTGCTGACGTCGAGGTTGACCCACTGACCCGAGCTCTTTTAGCGCTGCAAGAAGCAGAGATCACATTGGGCCATGCAAGACTGTCTGATCCGGTCAGTGCAGACGAAATCAGAGCGCGCAAGGTGAATGAGAGTGACAACGAATTGCTGTCGCAGATCCGGGCGGGCATTCGCAAGTTGGATGAGCGCATCGCTAAAAAAGAGAATGACGATGGCCAGGACGATTGAACCAGTTTTTTCGAAAACTGAAGATCCGAGGCTCCTGAAAGTGACGTTTGCGGTTCACGACAGTGAAAGCACTGTTGTGATCCCAATCTCGCCTGCCGATTTCGAAGGTATCGAAGATCTCACTGATGAAGAGATCATGCGCGCTGTTGATTAAAAATCTGGCGCGCTGAAGGATGTGTGATGAAACAGGTTGTCGACTGGAATGACATCCATACAAGCGTGCTGAAAGCCCTTGGAGAGCATCGTGTAGGTTGGGCTGACCAGCTCGCTCTAGTGTTAGAAGATGTGAAGCGCAGTGTTGCGCAACACCCCGATGTCTTTGGAGATGAGTTGCCGGTGATCGTACAGATCAAGCAAAAGTTGGGAGGCCTTCGTGTCTACACACGAAAGTGCAACCAGAATACTCTCGACGAGCTTGATACGCGTGTCGAAGAGATCGAGAAGACGTGTGAGAAATGTGGGAATTCTGCTGAAACCCAGCTCGTGCAGGGCTATCTGACGACGCTTTGTTGTTGGTGCTACCACGATTTCCTCGAACGCCGATTTGAAGATGCTGAGGCGAAGTGGCCAACAGATCTTGAGCTCAACGTAGCAAATCGCTTTCCAGACATGGTGAGCGCTGATACGGCATCATTATGGCCAAGCCTTGGTCCGGGTAGGCTGGTCTTGCTTGGCCAGTTCCTCGTAGAGGCGGAGCATCTGCTTCGAGAGAACTTTGAGACACCGATTCAAGTACAGATCTCGGATGTGACGACAAGCAGAGATGGTTCAATTCAGATCAGCTTCAGTCGGTACGATGAATGCCTAGACCTCCTGCTCAAACGCGTCCGGCTGGACAGCAAGCGCACATGTGCAAGGTGTGGCCATGTCGGCGATATCGTCCGGAAGAAAGACAGGCCAGCCGCTCTGTGTGCACACTGTCAGGACCAAGGCGATTGGAACCCCTTCGATGAGTGATGAGTTTTCCGATGAAGAGATCTTTGGACGTCCGTTGGAGTCGATCCCTCTGGATGACCTGATTTATGAGCTGAAAGCACGACTGAAAGAGGGTTCAGATGCATGGCCGGCACTTCTGACAACTGTACAAGAGCACATAGTGGACGCTGCTCCAGCTGATGGACCAGCAGAATGGACAGACATCTGGATTAAAGAGAATAAGTGGCCAAAGTGACTGAAAACGATAAAATCACTGAAGGATCTGGCAGCGTCTACAAGGATATTGGCCTACCGGAACCGGTTGTCAGTATGCTGTTATGCGACCTGAGGATCGTAGCCGTAAGAGGACAGTTCTACCCAGTTGAAATCGCGGTCTTGAGAGTGATCGATGACGAACCATACACTTGGTCATCTCGCATCTACCCTGCCCTGAACTGGTCACATCAGGTTTTGGACGCATCTCCAATCAACCTTTCGACGGCTCCACCTGCCGTGGATGTTGCAAGCCAGGTTTTGGGCATCATCGACCAATGCCCGGCGGGTTGGATCTATTCAGATTCTTCTTCAACGTCAGGACTACTGGAGCGCTTGCTGGCAGAAGCAGAGGTTGAATACGTTCAAAAAGTCGATGTGCTCCGTGCGGACCAGATCATGCAGGATGATGCATCTCGTCGAGCGATGAAACAGCAGCTGAATTCACACAAGCGGTCCAGTGACGATCCGCTCGATGAGGTGGAGCGGTTGTGGACCTGCTACCAAGCAGCGAAGGCCTCGAAGGAAGGAGATGAGCGATGATTTTGGCGGACGATGCCTGGCGTAGATAGTCAGCCCTAGGCAGACATTTGCAACTGGACTTTTTAAATCCGGATAAGCGGACAAAGCTGACATTCAAGATCACCGAGTCTACCATAGCGGCATAAGTTAGGGAGGCTTCAACATGACTGATCCCAATGAAGTCGCGCACCACTACCACTCCGGTCACTTGCTAAAGCGAATTTCTGATGGTTGCGCAGCACTGGACTTGACCCCACCGATTTCTCGCGACGCTTTGGCGCCGGTTGACGAGTTTCACATTGGCGGACGCCTTGCGACCGAACCTTTTGTGAAGGCTTTGGACCTTTCGCCCCAAAGTCGGGTTGTCGATTTTGGATGTGGCCTCGGTGGTCCTGCCCGCTATGTCGCAGCGGCCACTGGGGCTCATGTGACCGGCATCGATTTAACCGCCGAGTTTGTGGAAACAGGACGCGCCCTTACAGAATGGACGGGCATGTCGGATCGGGTTCAACTCATCGAAGGCAGCGTACTTGATCTGCCGTTAGAATCTGACTCGATGGACGCTGCTTACATGATCCACGTAGGCATGAACATTGTGGACAAAGTTGGCATCGCGCGGGAGGCAATGCGTGTGCTTAAACCAGGAGGTATTTTTGCGATTTACGATGTGATGCAAGTCGGCGAGGGCAATATGGATTATCCAGCGCCTTGGGCTTCGACTTCGGATCAGAGTGCGCTTGCACCACCAGAGACATATGAGGCGGCTTTGAAGTCCGTTGGTTTCGAATTGACCAATAGGATCGACCGCACCGTGTTTGCCAAACAATTCTTTGAAGATTTGGCGGCTGCGCAAAGCCGTGCGGATGGTCCTCCACATCTTGGCCTGCATCTGATCATGGGCGACGACACAGCGATAAAGGTCCAAAACATGGTGCGAAACATAGAAGGCGGATTGATAGCCCCGATTGAGATCCACGCCCGTCTGCCCATCTAACTTTGCGTCCGCACTGGGCTCGAATTAATCATTCTCTGCGGTGTGCGGATGGGCCGATGGCAGCCCGAAGCATACATTCACAGTCACGCTTTTCAGTTTTGCCCCAAGCCATTCACTAGGACATGCGCGACGTTCAGGAAATCATGTTGTCTTTTCCAAGCAGCGTAATTTGCGCTACCAATAGACATGAATGGAGACCGCAGACTTTCCGCAGTACTCTCGGCCGATGTAGTAAACTACTCAGGCCAGATTAAGGCAGATGAAAATAGGACTCTCGGCGAACTTCGTGTTCTACGTCGAGAGTTATTTGATCCTTTGGTTAGCGATCATCGCGGTAATGTCGTTAAGAGGATGGGTGATGGATGGATAGTCGAGTTTAACTCGGTATCTGATGCAGTACGATGCGCCCTTGATCTTCAAAGCCAGGTGTTAACTCAGTCCTCATTGAAACTACGAGTGGGTGTGCATCTTGGAGATGTCGTATTCGACGAAGATGACATTTTCGGCGATGGCATCAATCTATCCGCACGTCTACAAGAGGCTTCCAACGAAGGGGCTGTGTTGATTTCAGATGTCGTCCATCGCAGCCTTGACGAGCGCCTCGCTGAGCAATTTTATCGCGCTGGAGAGCGACAGTTTAAGAACGCGCCGTCACCAATAGAAGTTTTCCAATGGTCGCCGCCAGGTTCTGCCCCACCGCGAGTAACTCCGGCTAGCCATACAAAGTCTCTGCTAATCGGCGTCTTACCTTTCGATAATCTTTCTTCTGACCCCGATCAGGAGTTTTTTGCAGATGGAATTACCGAAGAGATCATCACCACTTTATCAAAACTCCCGAATTTACTGGTCGTCGCGCGTAACTCTACATTCGTTTACAAAGGTCGCTCCGTTGACGTGAAACAGGTCGGTCTGGAGCAGGGTGTCGATCTTGTTCTTGAGGGAAGTGTCCGTCAAAGCAGGAACCGGGTGAGGATCACAGCACAGCTAATCGATGCAAAGTCCGGTATGCACATTTGGGCAGACCGCTATGATCGCCTCATTGAAGATGTATTCGAAGTTCAGGATGAACTCGCACTTAGGATTGCAACCGAGTTACAAGTCGAACTTTTGGCGGGAGAAATGGCTCGTTTCAGAGGATCCGGCACGAAAAACCTAGGCGCGTGGACCGCTCAACTAAAGGCCGTGGAGGCTTCGCGCAGAATTACTTGGGAAGCTCACGCCGACGCTCGCCGATTTGCACAACAGGCAATTGCACTCGACCCGGGTTACTCGGCTCCGTATTGTACTTTGGGATTCATTTGCACTGTCGAAGCACGACATGGATTTGTTGCTGACCGGCGTGCCGCGCTAGCGGAGGCTCGTGACTGCGCTCAGCGGGCTCTGGAAATAGACAGCTACAACCCAGAGGCTCACGCTATTGCGGGTTTTGCAGATGCAATCGATGGCAAGCTGGTTTCGGCTATCGATAAGTTCAACGAGGCACTAGCGCTAAATCCAAACCACGCTGACGTGGCTGCCAGACTGTCAATCACCCTAGCTTTCAATGGCCAGGCAAATGAAGCGATCCAAGTCGCACAACAAGCCATTACCCTGAACCCTCACTATCCAGGTTGGTATGCAGGCGTTCTGGGTTTAGCCCTTCGACTTGACGGTCAATACGAGGAAGCCAAGAAAGCATTCACCGAATATGGCCAAAGGGTTGAAGGCTTTGGTCACCTCGACCTCGTAATCGTCCATGTAGAGACAGAGAACCTTGAGGCCGCTCGCGATGAAGCACGGAATGTGATGAAATACCGCCCTCAGTTTTCCATATCGGACTGGGCGAAAACTCAACTTTTCTCTGACACAAAAAGGCTGGAGAAAGACTGTGCGTCTTTGCGACTAGCCGGTTTGCCTGAATAAGAGCAGGGTTTCGCTGTAGCAGGTTGGTTTTTGATGGAAACCGATCTCACACATTTCCGATTTGGGTTCGTGATGGCCTTGCGCTTCTAGGTGCCTTGGCGGTGGGCCGCAGCCCAAACCGGATACTCACAAATGGGCCCAGCAATTTCCCAGTTGCAGAGGAAAGTTGCCCTTCGCGGTTAAACAAACCAAGCCGAAAATTTTGGCCGATTATCCCTAGGAATTTGAGGCCTAATTTATTTGATCACGCGGGCTTTATCAGTGTTTCCAGATATTCTCGAGTGTCGGCGTCCCACGAGCTGGGGTCCTCTCCATGGGCGACCACCGCGTGCAGTTCCATGAGCTTCCAGACTTCGTCCTTGGTCGCAGCAACTACTTTACCTGGGCAGGCTTCCATGCCCTCGCAATCCTTGCAGGCATATGAGTATGCAGTGTTCATCGCTTTCTCCTCCGTGCGCTCGGAAAGTCGGTTAGAACTCAAGAAACGTCGGCAGCCCGTCGTCGAGTTTTATCCATGGCTGCTGATGTGATACGAAGACGTGGGCCTTGGGCTGCGCAATCGATGGGTCGTCCAACGTCACAGCAGAAAACCACGCGTCAGCGCTCCAGCCTTGGCCCTCAACTTCATTTAGGGCGGCATAGGTCAACGTCGTTCCACAGTCCCTACAAAATCCGCGGCGAATACCCGGAGTTTTCTCAATGTGTTGGATTTCGCCTTTGATAACGGCGAAGTCTTCGGCGG
>NZ_JBXWOS010000056.1:0-6503 GCF_059611005.1 Ruegeria sp. CDSB117 | reverse complement strand
CGAAGGTCTTCCTGTCAGCCATCGCACTCGCGGCCACCGTTCTATTCTGGTTGTAAATCAATGAGTCTGGAGCCTAAGGCCTGGCCGTTGATCGGCCGTGATTTTCGGGCACGAATGACTGAGGAGCCGGAGGTCGCGACCAACATTGTCCCGTTTTAAAGCCAAACCCGCAGTTCCGCAGAACGCGGATGGAACGGTCTGGTCACAGGTTCAAACGATCCTTCACGGACGTGATCCTCAGCTTTGGAGCAGTTGGTTCCAGCATCTGAGCGAAGTTGAGAGGGCAGGGGGAGGCGTTAGCTAATCGCGCCCTCGCGTTTCATGGCAGAGTACATCGCTCAGTAATGGTCTGCGTGCTTATTGGCTGCCTACAGTCGGGTAGGCCCAGAGATGAGAACTTTGCGCATAGATGCAAGCGAATAGTCCGCTGCTGGCTTCGCGTTTGTGGGTGTGCCAGAACCGGGGTGGCCCGAGACTTGCATCTATGTTGACGGTAAAACCAAGCGCCTGTGCTACAAACTCAAAACCAGCAAGATTTTCCTTACTCAACTGCTCCGCTGTTGATCAAATGCTGAGCCATGCCGCGCACATTACTCGGCCGCCAGGATTCGTATTGCTGCCAATGGCTTCGTCCGGTGTAGGTAAGTTCTTCGACCAGTTGGTTCGTCGATTTGCCAGCTTGCAGCCCTTGCAAAACATCTGCGCGCAGTTCTTCCATATAGAGCCGAACGTTTGTTAGGTCGTCATGATTGCCTACGCGACCGTGGCCCGGCACGAAGATATCGAAATCGAGCGCTTCGGCGGTGAGTATCTGCTGATACCAACCCTCAACATTGTCACCACCCAAGCTGGTGTAGAACATGCGTTCGGGTGCAGCGACATCGACTAGAAAAACAACATTTTCAGGGCGCACGACCGTTGCGATCATGTCCTCTTCGTCTCCTGGCCCAAGATAGGTCAGTTCGATCGTGTTCTCGCCCAGCTGCAAGCTATGCTCCTGATCAAACTGGACGTCGAGACTAACGCCCCCCAATGTTGCCGGAGCATTCGAATGCGCGATGGCCTGAACATCGTCGCCATAGACATCACCGCCCGAGGCGTGATCGCCATGCGAATGCGAGAAGATCAGATGCGTTACAGGTTGGTCCGTTAGTGCGGTAAGATTGTCTTGCAGCTGCTGTGCCGTACGGCCGTTCGGATCGACAACAAGGGTCCCTTCGTCGGTGGCGACAACAAGCGAATTGTAGCTGCCGTTCTGGAAGTAATAGACATTGCCTCCAACATGGGTGAAGGCATCTGCGGATTGTGCTGTGGCAATGGCTGGGGTCAGGATTGCTATGGCTGCGGCGATCAATGCATTATTCATAATCTGTTCCTTTCCTGATCCGACCGAGACCGTCAGACAACAATGTTTACGATAGTTTCTGTGCCTTTCGGCCCATCGGTGTATGCCATGGATACTGCCCGGGCTTCCGCCTTCGACATCCTGCGATAGAGCCCGTCTTTCGCATTGTCTGGATCACCATCAATGTAGAATTGTGTGGTCAGAAGCTCTCGGCTTCCATCGAAGACTTTCACATGGATATGGGGTGTTCGCCCCGGATACTTGGTTGGCCTGATTGTGCGGAACGCATAATTGCCAGCGCCATCCGTGATATCGTGACCAAAACCCTGAAAACCGTGATCGTAAGGCACTGGACGATCATCGCCGGGGTGCAAGTACTTTCCATTCACGTCACATTGCCAAATTTCGATGCGCGCACCCGCTATCGGGATGCCATTGCGACCGGTAATTTGACCTTTGAGCGTGATGATTTCTCCGCCTGCTTCGCGAACAAGCCCTGCGATCTTCACCAAGTCATTGTCGGTATCGTTCACGCGCATCGATCTGGTCGGATAAAACGGCCCTTCTGCAGCGCGCGGTGTCAACTCAGCCGCCAACGCAGTCCGGGACAGGAGTAAACTTCCCGTAGCAGAAGTTATTCCAGCAAGAATTTTTCGGCGCGATTTTGAATGAGTCATCCAATTCCTCCTCAGCTATTCGCGGCCCATCTTTGCATCAAGGCTCCAGCGACCTGGGCCGGAAAATACAAAGTACAGGAAGATGAAGCAGTACAAAATTGCGGCATCGCCGGCATTCAGGATCGGATAAAAGTTCTGCGGGGCGTGGGCTATAAAGTAGGCGCTGGCCATCAAACCGGACAGAAGGAACGCGACCGGACGCGTAAAAAGGCCCAGAACAATCAAGCCACCGCCGAAAAGCTCCATCATTCCAGCAAACCATGACATCGAGAATGTCGCGACCTCCCACTCTGGCGGCGCAGGGAAGTTCAGTATTATCTGGGTTCCATGCGCCATAAACAAAAGGCCTGTCATGATCCGCAGAATGCTGAGAACCCGCGGGGATTGCTTGTTCAGAACTGCTATCATTTTCTTCATTCCCGAGATTTGATCGGCGGCACGGTTTTGGGCCCGGCGACCGATGTTGAGTGAAACCGTTATTCAGATGAAATGGAGTGACCTATTCCATCGCTCCCTTTACAGGCGCGCTGTCCACGAACTGTTCGAATTTTACGATTTTGCCGTCTTCGACCTGCCAGACATGTGCAACGCGCGCCGAAAATGCCTTACCGGTTGCATTATACGTCCCGTAGTAGGTGCCGTAGGCGACGACGCGTTGGTCATCGGCTACATAATTTTCAGGGTCAAACCGATAGTCGGTCCATTCTGAAGCCAACCGCGCAAACACGTTTTTCGCGATCTCGTCAAAACCGGTGTAAGTACCCGCATAGGGAAAACTCGCTGCCTCGGTCCATTTGGCGTCAGGAGCCAGATGCGCCTGAAGGCTGCGACCGTTTTCTTCGGAGGTTTCGCCTTCATAGGTGCTTTTGACAATTTCCAAAGGGGTCATGTTTTGCTCCTGAGCGTTGACGGCAAATGTTGTCGCCGAAACGAATGCAAACAGGACAGCACCAATGGTGCTGCATTGCGTGATCTTGGTATTCGCGAACTTACAAGACATAAAATTGCTTCTCTTCCTTACAGCGAATGCAGTGTGGTTCACGGCAAACTGAATTTTGTACTGTTGGTGATTGGGCGCCGGATTTGATGGGCCAGCGCCCAATTTGAAATACAGAAACCGAATTGGACGGCCTCTGATGCCGGTTTAGACTTACGGCCAGGAACGCTCGCCCTCGATAACCTGGGCGCTTAGTTCCAGATCGCTCACGTTCTCAAAGTCGGGATAGGCCGCCTGCATCGCGGCGATCAATTCTGCCGAACCTTCCGCCTTGTCCGCGGCTGCCTCAAACGCGGCGACATATTCCTTTGTGAAATCAACGATGCTTGCGTTTTCTGCGCTGTCGCCGATCACGTGGCCCGGAACAATCCGCTTGGGGTTCAGTTCCAGAATCTGGTCCAACGTTGCACGCCAGCTGTCACGGCTTTCCGGGGTTTGGTTGTCGGCCATCCAGACATGCACGTTTTCATAAAGGACAACGCCGCCCAGCACGGTTTTTTCCGAAGGCACCCACAGGAATGTATGAACCGGATCGTGTCCATCGAGGCCGATCACCTGCACGGTTTCACCATCGACCGTCAGGCTGTCGCCTTCCAGAACCTCAGGCACAATCAATTCGGATGGGGCGTTCGCGTCCAAGATCGGGCTCCAGAAATCGTATTTGAGCTGGATGGTTTTCTCGATGCCTTTGACGGTCTCAGGTGTCGCGACAATTTTGACATCCGGGTAAGCTGCGCGGATCGTATCCAACCCGAAATAGAAGTCAGGATCCTTGTGGCTGATAAAGACGGTCGTCAGGGATTTACCCGTCGCCTTGATCATATCAACCAGTTGCTGGGCATCGTCCTTTTCGAACTGGGCGTCCACCAGGATCACCTCATTCGGGCCTTCGATCAGGTTCGATGAGACCGGGAACAGGCTGCCTTCATTCGGGCTGAAGGCCGTGATGGTGAGATCAGCCGCAAAGGCTGCGGTGGACAGCAGCATGGCTGCAGTAGAAGTGAGGATCGTCTTCATAGGGATGCTCCTTGCATTTATGCGGCCAATGCCGCGATCTCTTCAGGAAAGTGGTAGTAGGTTGAGACGTCGACTTGGGTTGCTCCGCCGTCGGTTTGCATCACCAAAGTCGGGACACCTTGCGACCCGAACCGTGATTGCAATTTTGCAGCGTCCGTACTGATCTGCCGGGCGAGGCTTCTGCCATCGTCCGGCGGACGGTTCACGCCGAATTCAATCAGAGCACTACGAACCGCTTCGCTGTTACCAGCGGAAATACCGTCGACATAACGTGCCTGTTGCAAAACATGTGCCAGCTTCATCTCCGCCATGGCGCCTTGATCATGAACCAAAGCTGCGGCGTATGCGGTCAGGCTGGAATCCAGCAACTCATCCGGGTTTCCCAGAATGTCTTGAACATAAGTGTCACTGAACACTTGGCCGGTCAGCTGTTCAATGCGTCGGTCGTATTGCAAAGCCATTCGAGCGAAGCCATCGCCCATTCGGTATGCGTTTGCGCCCTGGAACAAATGGCGATGCATAACGGTGACATCAGCACCACTCTCAACCAGCGCGTTGATCACCGGTGCCGCGCCATAGCACCAGCCGCAATAGGTATCGTAGATGTAGGTGAAGCGCGTCATTGCAGTCTCCGTTTTGGTAAACCACAAGTAGTGCGCCGCCATTGTTGACTAAAGACAATATCTGCAGACACAATGTCAGTTAAAAAGTGACGAATGATGAAAAAATCGAACTTAAATCGTCTGGAGTACTTTGTTGCCATCGCGGAAGAGGGAACGATTACTGCGGCCGCTGAACGAATGCGTATTAGCAAGGCGGTTGTCAGCAAGCAGCTTCAATTGCTGGAGGAAGAGCTTGGTGCAACTCTTGTTGTGCGTAACTCTCGCCATCTAAATCTCACGGAAACCGGACAATCCTTCTATGAGGCCGCGCGTGCATCAGTGGCGCAGGCCGAAGAAGCTTATGAAATGGTAAAGCAAGGGCGCGCTGAACCGACTGGAAACCTGCGCATCACCGCCCCTCTCGATATGGGCGTAACATACGTTTCACCGGTCGTGGCCGAGTTTCGCATCGCCTATCCGGCTGTCACGATTGATTTGACGCTAAGCGATACGCGGTTCGACCCGGTCGAGGCACGATTTGACATTGCATATCGGGTAGGCTGGCTTGCCGATTCCGCCAACGTCGCGCGCAAGTTGGCCGACTTTCAGCAAATCGTAGTGGCGTCGCCTGACTTGGTTGAGCAACTTGGGCGACCAGAACATCCGGAACGATTGGCAGCGTTTCCGTTCGTCGAACACAGAGCCTTACCAAACTCACTGAATTGGAAATTTAGTAAAGCTACCGGTGAAACCTGTAACGTTCAAATGAACCCCGCGCTGCGAGCAGACGTAACACCAGCGATCAAGGCAATGGCAACCGAAGGGGCCGGGATTTCCATTCTGCCAGATTTTTTCGCTAAGAGAGAAATCGAAAACGGTGGACTGATCCGGCTTGTACCGGACTGGGCGCTTCCAACAGGAGGTATCTATGCCGTCTACCCCCCCACGCAGTTCCGATCAGCTGCGACAAAACAGTTTGCGGAATTGTTTGCAGAAAGACTTCGCAACAGTCTGGCGTAAGAGAAGAGTGGTGAAACTCAATTAACATTCGTGTCCGTCTAACATTGAAACGCGCGACCGCTAAGCAGAGCGTTGCAAGGCTGCCGCGAAAGTCGCCTTTGCCCGACACGGCGGACAAAGGCGCTCCTCATTGTTGACTATCGAACGACCGCTGTGAGCCCAAAGCGGAAGTTCACTCGTCTAAGGCGAAACAAGTGGTTTTGGGCGATTTTGCATTAGCCTAATCCCAAGTAACAGAGATAAACAACCAAACGCCAATCCCCCTGCGAGGGCATTTGCAATGAAAACACCACCAAATAGGGATATCGCTGTTCTTCCTGCCTGCTCGATAGATGTGCCCGCTACGATCGATACCCAGTCTTGCAGGTACAATGCGAACAGGACCGAGAACCCCACGGGTGAAATGATGAGCGCTGTACCGAGAGAGGCCAATCCTCGCCCGAAGACAGCCCGCAGTGTTGACCCTTTCAAAACTATTGCGGCTGTGAAAGCAAAAACAACAAATGCAGAGAGCAGGACTAGTAACATATCCACAATTGGAGAGAGGTCTTTCGTGACCGTCCTTGCTAGAGCCGAGGTGAAGGGCAATAGAACAAAGGTAGCAAGCCCTGCGGCAAGGTGCCCGGTGAACAATTTTGGTAACTTGCCAGACGAGCGTTTGTCGCTCCGGTTTTTTGGCTTAGGTGGTTTGGGCAGATCCGGATCAATCTGATCCCACTGCACGGATTTTGGTTTTGGACGAGAAAGCATAACAGCGCCCTAGGATTGTTAGGCTCCAGACTCATTGATTTACAACCAGAATAGAACGGTGGCCGCGAGTGCGATGGCTGACAGGAAGACCTTCG
>NZ_JBXWOS010000055.1:0-6539 GCF_059611005.1 Ruegeria sp. CDSB117 | reverse complement strand
CGCGGGATGGAGCAGCCCGGTAGCTCGTCAGGCTCATAACCTGAAGGTCGTAGGTTCAAATCCTACTCCCGCAACCAAACTTTAAGGTCGGATAATCTCAACGCAGCCCGGGCAGACTGCAATTGATCCCCCAGATCAATCGCTTAACGTCTCAAACTCGCCAGCCGAATAGCCTGCAACGTCGTAGGGCATCGTCAGGGCGTCGAAACGGGTTTTCCGTTGTAGCATGATGCTGTGTTGAGTCTGCCTGATCTGTCCCGCCTCATGGGTTTCAGTTTCCCGTGTTCCGTCGTCACCTATGCGTAAGCGTCCTATCGGGGCCCAGAAGCTCCACTTTCATTCTTTTCCAACCAGCTTAAGACTATCGAACAAGCGATTGGGGCAAGTTGATTGCGTCCGTCTATTGTATCATTTGCTGGACCGACAAAACTGATGGCAAAGTCATCTGGAAACAGGCCAGTTGGTTCGGCGCGTCTCCATGAGCCTCTTTTAGGTCCCGGTACACAGTCTGGACAGAAATCGGAGAACTACGAATATCGAACTCCGTGCTAGAGAATTACCTGTATTTTACATACCCCTTGGCTGAGCACCTACCAGAATCGCGCGTTTTCAGGTATGAGTCCAAGCATTGATTTATTCTTTGAGGTAATGCCATGACCATTGTTCGCACCGTAATTGAGTACCGTGCTGCGCTCCGGGAGATTGAATACCTGTGGGATTCTGAGCCTGATACTGACGAAGGTAAGCGGCTGGAAGAGTACTTATCCGCGGTCGAACACTACGAGCAGCTTTCCGATACGGCACCCGACAAGCAGGCCATTGCCTAAACCTGTGGCATCACATCGCCGTGAGTGCTGCTCACAGTTCTAGGAGAATAGAGATGAACAGGAACTACATAATAATCGCTGCAGTGATTGTTTTTGTCTTAGCTATCTTCATGATGAGGTCAGGCGACGAGGATGCAGGGGGTGATGAAGCTGCACCAGCTGCGGCTACGGAATAGGCGCATCTCGGGGTGGAGAGCGCCAATGCGTAAGTGTTGCATCTAACTCGTAAGAAATGATCTCCCTTATACATTGGGGGCGGTCCATATTGCCGCGTAGCGCCAATATGGAAAAAATTCCGCAGTCGGCCCAAACCAAACCTTGGACAAGTTCTCTTTGCCGCTGCGCGGCATCAGTCAAAACAGACGTTCGCACATTCGGCTATGCGCAAGTTGGTGGAACGCCACCAGGTGAACAACAAGCCACTTTATAGCTGATCATCTTTCTCAGACCCGTTTACGTCGCTTTTGAGATTTGAGAACGCTGACGAAGGATCGTTTGATCACCGCTTGGGCGGTAAAACCCATTTCATCCCGTCCGGCTTTTGGACGCGATTGAAAATTTCTTCTAATATGTCCTCCAAGTGCAATATGGGATTGAGTTGCTGCGCCGCTTTTGCCGATACGAACGAAGTCCCCACTGCATTTGTGAATCAGAGCTGAACCAACTCCGGTGATAGGCCGGTCGGCAATCAGAAAAGTTTAAGAAAAATATAGGTAAACATTTGATTTAAAACATAATTTTGACTTTTCCCACTCACAGGGAACGCACCACGCAGTTTTACCTCTGATCCGGTCCGCAACTGGAATTGGAGGCTTCGAAATGCTGGATAAAAGGAATCTCTTTCGCCCTCAGCGAGCGCCGGCCAGAGCAAATTGCAAACCTACGCACCGCGGAATCAAAGCTATGGTGGCGGCGCTGATTGCAGGAATACTGACTTCGGCGACTTCTGTCCCTTCGCCCACGTTAGCTGACGGGCTGATGGTTGTTGGCAGCGACCGAGGCGGATATCTGCATGACCGTTTGATCGAGATCGAAAACCTGCAAAAAAACGACATTCAGGTCGAAATTCGGGGACGTGTCTGCTTTTCGACCTGCACGATGTTTCTGGGCCTTCCTGGAACCTGTGTGAACCCTGACACGACATTTGGATTCCATGGACCTTCGCGCAGTGGTCGGCGGCTTGCTCCAGAAGACTTTGACTATTTCAGTCAGGTCATGGCGGCGTATTATCCAGAACCGCTCAGGAAGTGGTTCATGGAAAAAGGGCGTAAGCGCATCAACGGCGTTTTCAGGATAAAAGGCACCGAGATCATCCGAATGGGAATTCCTGCCTGCCGGACCGCCTGAATGAAGCTTGCTTAGACCAGCGCGCAAATGTTAGACGCCTTGGGTCTTGACCATCGGCCCTTGAATTCAATGCTAGCCGGTCGCAGTAGCCACTCAGGAGGCCCCCCTAACGTGCTGTCATCTCTGATTCAACGTTTCGGGCGACGCGCGGTCTTTGCCGCTCCGATGCCGGACAGGCCAACCTGTGTCATTGGTGATGTGCATGGTTGCGTAAGACAGTTGCAGAATCTGTTACCTAAGATCCCAAGGGATCATCGGGTCATCCTTGTCGGAGATTATGTCGATCGCGGCGAAAACAGTGCTGACGTTCTGCGTCTGATCCAAAACCGCCCGGAATTCATCTGTCTGAAGGGAAACCACGAAGACATGATGTTGAATTTCCTGCGTGACCCTGAACAACATGGCCCGCGCTGGCTGCGTTATGGCGGCCTGCAGACGCTGGCTTCTTTTGATGTGCGGAACGTGCGCGCCGAAATGGCCGCTGCCGAGCTGGTCGCCTGCCGTGACAATCTGTTGGCGGAAATGGGACCTGAGCTGGTCCAATGGATCGCGGAACTAAGGGCCTTTGACTATTCCGGAAACGTTCTCGTGACACATGCTGGCGCAAATCCGAATACGCCCGCCGATCAGCAACCCGAAAAAACCCTGATATGGGGCGACCCGGAATTTCGGACAACCGACAGGCGGGACGGCGTGTGGGTTGTTTACGGACACACAATTGTCGATCAACCAACAGCCCTGCGCGGACGGATTGCTGTGGATACCGGAGCCTTTGCCACCGGCGTATTAAGCGCGGTCTGCCTGGATGGTGGTGAGCCTACATTCATCAGTGCCGGTTCTTAACGAGATTAACGCAAATACACTGTTGAAAACAAAAGAAAATTTTAAGGGTGCGCAGTTTCGGACCCTCACCGGCGTTCGTGGCGCCAGGCATCCTTTTTTCCGACCAAACCAAGCCGGGCCTTGTCAGGTCATGACGGTTTCAATAGGAAAATTAGGAACCGCGTTAAATTATAGAGCTTTTTATGTTGATCTGTCCTGTCCTTCTTTGTGGAGGCTCCGGCACGCGCCTCTGGCCTTTGTCCCGAAAGAGCTACCCGAAGCAATTCGTTCCATTGGTCGGCGAAGAGACTCTGTTTCAGGCGTCTGCCCGCCGGTTGTCCGGAACAAACGCGGAATTGGAATTTGAATCGCCGGTGGTTCTGACCAACTCGGACTTTCGGTTCATTGTTGCGGAACAGCTGCAGGCCATCGGCATTGATCCCGGAACAATCATGATCGAACCTGAGGGTCACAACACAGCGCCAGCGGTTCTTGCGGCGGCACTGTATGCTTATGCCAAGGATGAGGCCGCTGTATTGCTGGTTGCCCCTTCCGATCACGTTGTACCGGATGCTGCTGAATTTCAGGCTGCTGTTGCCCGTGGTCTGGAGGCGGTTGCACAAGGCAAACTGGTGACGTTTGGGATTACTCCGACACATGCGGAAACGGCGTATGGATATCTTGAGCTGGCCGCGGGTTCGGGCGGTGACGGAGCGCCTGTTCCGTTGAAGAAATTCGTCGAAAAGCCGAACTTGGCCCGTGCGACCGAAATGCTGGAGGCCGGGAATTACAAATGGAACGCGGGCATTTTCCTGTTTCGTGCGGCAGATATCATCGCAGCCTTCCAGGCCCACGCGCCCGATCTGATAAAACCGGTGAAGGAAGCGGTTGAAACAGCAACGCCGGACCTGGGGTTCCTGCGCCTCAACCCTGAAAGCTGGGCGCAGGCCGAAGACATTTCGATCGACTATGCCGTAATGGAAAAAGCAACAAACTTGTCGGTCGTGCCTTTCGGCGCTGCGTGGTCGGACCTGGGCGGCTGGGACGCCGTATGGCGCGAAAGCGGCCCGGACGCACAAGGCGTGGTGACCAGTGGCGGGGCAACAGCGATTGATTGCCACAACACCCTTTTGCGGTCGGATAGCGAGCAGCTGGAAATCGTGGGTATCGGACTGGACAACATCATCGCTGTGGCGATGAATGATGCGGTTTTGGTTGCCGATGCATCGCGGGCGCAAGACGTCAAAAAGGCGGTGAGCGCGCTTAAGGAAAAAAACGCGTCCCAGGCGACGGAATTCCCAAAGGACCACCGCCCGTGGGGGTGGTTCGAAAGCCTGGTGGTTGGCGAGCGGTTTCAGGTGAAGCGTATCCATGTGCACCCTGGTGCATCGCTGAGCCTGCAAAGCCATTTCCACCGTTCCGAACACTGGATTGTTGTCGAGGGTACCGCCCGTGTGACAATCGATGATCGTGAGCAATTGGTGACCGAAAACCAGTCTGTCTATATCCCTCTCGGGGCCACGCACCGGATGGAGAATCCGGGAAAGGTTCCGATGGTCCTGATTGAAGTGCAGACCGGCACATATCTGGGTGAGGATGATATCGTGCGCTACGAAGACAAATACGCGCGGGGGCAGGGGGCCAAAGGCTGAACCGCGCCTGAAGTTTCAGTGTGACGTTGATTCAAAATGCGCGGCAGGGATCAAGTATTCCGCCGCGCAATTTTTCTTTGTGTGGGGGGCTGACGGCGCAACGCGCGGTGCGCTGGCGGATCGTTAAATGGATAATCCTAACGTGCCGCTGACTGACACAGACAGCGAGACATGAATCATGATGACCAACCCATTCAGCAACCGAGCCTCCAGCCTGTCCGGCCCTGCGCGTGACATTGTTCCCGTTGTCGCCTCGGACAATACGGATCTGGCCGATGTAGCAATCGGTCTCTACGTCGAAGCCGGCGGCGCGATTGTTCTGACCACCGTTCGGGGCGAAACCCGTACAGTTCAGGTGTCGGACTTTTCGATCCTGCCGGTGGGGACAATGCGTGTACATGCAACCGGAACTACAGCGTCCGGTATCCATGCGATGGTATTGGCCTAAACGCAGGTCAATCAGGTCAAGGTTCGAAGGCGCGCAGCCAGTGACAACCGTTTAGTCTGCGCCAAACAAATCCCGGGTAAACACCTTGCCCGCGACATCCTCAAGTTCGGGGCTGTGCCGGTTGGCAACGATCAAATCGGCTTCGGACTTAAAGGCTTCGAGATCCTGCACGACACGAGACCGGAAAAACTCCTCCCCCTCCAGCGCCGGTTCATAAACAATGACCTCGACTCCCTTGGCTTTCAGTCGCTTCATGATCCCTTGGATCGAGGACTGACGGAAATTGTCGCTGCCCACTTTCATGACCAACCGGTGAATACCAACGACGCGCGGGCCTCGCATCAGAATCTGATCGGCCAAAAAATCCTTTCGCGTCCGATTTGCGTCCACGATGGCGCGAATGAGGTTTTGCGGAACATGGTTGTAGTTGGCCAAAAGCTGTTTGGTGTCTTTTGGCAGGCAATAGCCTCCATACCCGAAGGAAGGGTTGTTGTAATGGCCACCAATGCGCGGATCCAGTGAAACGCCTTCGATGATCTGGCGGGTGTTCATGCCACCAGCCATTGCGTAACTGTCGAGCTCGTTGAAAAAGGCCACCCGCATGGCGAGGTAGGTGTTGGAAAACAGCTTGATCGCCTCGGCCTCATCCGGGTCGGTGAACAGGACGTCCACATCTTTGGTCACGGCACCTTCCAGCAGAAGCTCGGCAAACACCCGCGCCCGGTCCGAACGTTCGCCGACGATCACGCGGGACGGGTGGAGGTTGTCATAAAGCGCCCGCCCTTCACGCAGGAACTCCGGTGAGAAAATGAAATTGTCGCTGTCCAGATCGGCGCGCAGCGCCTGAATATACCCCACTGGGATCGTCGATTTGATGATGATCGTGGCCTTAGGGTTGATCGCGTTCACTTGCCGGGCAACGGCTTCGACGCTTGAGGTGTCGAAGTAGTTGGATTTGGCATCATAATTCGTCGGGGTCGCCACGATCACAAATTCGGCGTCTTCGAAAGCCGGTTCTGTGGTTGCCCTGATCGAAAGGGCTCGGTTGGCAAGAAAGTCTTCCAGTTCGGCATCAACGATGGGGCACTGGCCGGAATTGACCATTTCAACCCGTTCTTTTGAAATGTCGATTGCCGTGACATCGTGGTTTTGTGCCAATAGCACCGCATTGGACATTCCCACATACCCGAGACCTACAACTGCAATCTTCATTCCTATGCCCTCATACTCGCAAACCGGTGTGTACTTCACCTGCTTTATTGCTTGCCGATTGTAAATGCGGGTGTGTGTGCCGAAAACCCCATCGTTACGAATTTATTCGAGGTTTCGATCCGTTGGATGCAGGTCCGAACCAGATGCTGGCCATCTAGGTTCTGGACCCATTAAATTTGTTGCTGCTGTCTCTGTTGCATGCTTCAAGCCACTGAGTTTCAGAGGTGTATC
>NZ_JBXWOS010000054.1:0-6594 GCF_059611005.1 Ruegeria sp. CDSB117 | reverse complement strand
TTCATCCGACCAAAACCGCTTCTTACGCATGCTCATAGAGTGCCTCATAGTGTCCACTATCAATGGTGGACACTTAGCCTCCGCAATTGGTTCGCGTTAGGTCAGGTTCAACGGACGCTCACCAATGAGGCGGGCCGATTTTGACGTTCTGATGCGATGTATTTCGCCATTGGTTATGCAGCTAAGCTAGTGTCGCAATCGTTCTGGTGATCGAAGGCGGCAGCTTTTGCCTGGCGATGGGTTGAAGAGGTTGGTTCGTGGAGCCGAACCCTCTTCTGGCCAGCAAGATGCCTAAACGGCAACATTCAAACCGACGATGTTCGCTGGCCAGTTCGCGCAAACGATTGCGCAGCGCCTCATCAGCCTGTCTCAACTTCTGGTACCAAAAGCAGACTTATGGAGGTCCGCCGATAGGGCTCTTACTCAAACAGGCGGCGCTGCGGCACAACGATCACATCACCAGGAGCCAGAACAGTGTTACCCGACAGACCTCCGCTGTTTGTGCGGTAGTTGTAGATAAACGTGTCGCCTCCCCGGCGAAGTTGAATGCGTTTGTCCGCTGCAAAACGGGTCAACCCACCCGCTTCAGCTATGGCTTGCAGAATAGTAGTGTTTTTGGTCGTTACCAACTTTCCCGGTGTCGCGATTTCACCGATGACGTAGATATTCTTGGTCGCCGGAGCCGAGAATGTCGCCGCAGGCGAAATTCCGACAGCCCCTACCGAGACAAACACGGTAGGAGGAGATGCAAAACTTGGGCTCAGGGCCTGAGTCAAATCATTTCGAACCTGATCAACCGTGCGCCCACCGGCGGCAACGCTGCCAGCCAGAGGAAAGTTGACAGACCCATCCGGCAGTACAAGAGTATTCCGATTGAGGGTTGGGTCCTCAAGAACTTCGACATTCAAAGAATCGCCTGACTTGATCCGGTAAGTTCCCTGTGCCTGAGCTGAGGCAACAAACAGCAGCGCGGTAACAAATCCTAATAGAACCTTAAACATGGCTGGTCCCCACAAGGGTTATTGTTGAAACAATAGTTTAGCGCGTCTCCGGCCTGTTTGTAAAACCTAGAATCCTTTCAAGTGCAATCTGTGTCCGAACCGCGCAAAGCAGCTCAACTGTTTCCATATTCGCATGGTATTGCTTCCGATTCTAACGGCGAGATGCCGGCTTTGAAATCCCTCAACGCAGGTACAGTTCCCGCCGATGGTCGTGTTGAACACACACTGCCGCCACCAAGTCAGGTGCCTGATCCAGCTCCTCGCGGTCGATTCCTTATCAACCTGCGAAGTTTGGTACGGACCCGACGGTTCATTAGCGTGAGTAGCGCCCCGAGACGTTGCGAAAAAGGAATATCTTTGACCAAAAGAACAGCCTTGGTGTATTCGGCAACTCCGCTTTTTAAAAAGTAGTTGTAACTTCTGGACTTTTTTTGTCCGGCCGGGCGGCTGGTCTTTGCCTCAGGATCAAACCACTGCAAGACCGCTTCGTTGGTCGTGTTTGCCCGCCTGGAGCTTGTGTCATGCATACGGCGAAAAAACTGGGGTTCACAATCTATTCGAACGATTGGCCCGACCAGTGCGCATTCCGCCAGAAAGAACAGATCAGAACTGACATAGCTGCCGATCAACCGCGTTTTCGAAAGCGATTCCCGGCGAAACAAGCCGTAAACTTCTATCATCGCTCCGTAGGAATCCAATGTTTCAATCAGGCGGCGTGAGGCTTTACCCGCAGTCGTCTCCACCACCCTTTTGGGCCGTTCGAGAACGTTATTGTCTTCGTCAATGAACTCAAAGGACGGAAAGACAATCGCGGGATCATCAACGCGAGCTTTGTACGCATCAAGACACCGTGACAAAAATCGCGGACCGATAAGATCGTCATGGGCCAGCCAGTGAAAATATTCACCCGATGACGCCAGAAACGTGTAGTTGTAGTTCTTTGCCGCGCCTATGTTCTTGGGGTGGCGCACATATTTTATTCGGGAATCCGCGCTCGCAAATGGCTTGCAGATTTCCTGCGTCTCGTCCCCCGAGGCATTGTCGGAGATGATAAGTTCAAAATCCTCGAAATCCTGAGCCAAAACAGATTCAATCGCGTCTCTCACGTATTTCGCGCCGTTATAAACCGGCAACCCAATACTAACTTTCGGAGAGGTGTTTTCAGACATTGTGCATTTTCGCTAGTTGTGTGCTCTGTTTTTGCCCGCACCCAACCTTGTGCCAGGTGACCACAGATTGCACTTCAGAAGAGTTCTTCGAGTCCCAGCGCCCCAAAAAGACAGACTCCTGCCCGGGTACCCGGGTTCTATCGTCATTGAAGATCTGTATCCGGCTCCTGTTGCCAGGCCTGATCTACAAGCAAATCCAGCCTCGTTTTGGTCACGTAACTGGCACCTATATTTTGCGTGTTATCGTTCAAACGGTGCCAGTCGGTCGGCGCATTTTTGTTGAGAATACGCACTTCGGTTCTAACATTATTAAACGTTACATCTGACCAGTTTATGTCGTAGCCGTCCTTGACCAGAAATGCAGTGCCCACATCCTCGAACGTTGAATCAACAACGACGATACCGTTTGGAATGAAATCATCGGCAACTTCAGCCGTCACCTGACCTGTGAAATCTCTGAAAGTTGTGACAATTGCATTGCCGGACCCAGTGATATGCGCCCCTTCCACACGAATATCGCTGTTTACGTCCGGGCGGCCCAGGTCGTTGCTATCGTGGACTAAGGTCTTAATATCCATTGCACTCGCGTTGCCGTAGAATCCGGAATCCTTGACCAGCGCATCCCTGAACCCGCCCGTCGTGTCGATTCCATCCCGGTTATTCTCCTTAAAAATACTCTCAATCACTCTTGGACGAACAATATTGCCATCGATCGTCTTTATTCCGTCGCCAAGGGCTTCTTCGAAAAAACTGCGGTAAATCAAGGCATCGGCGACATTCCCACCAAGAAGCAAATGGGTGCGGGCACCGACAAAATGCGTCTCCTGGACAACCAGATTGTTGCTATTGTGAACATTCACAAACTGGCCGATGTTTCCTGAAAATGTGTTGTTGGTGAGCGTCACGTTATTTACGTCATGAATACCCACCGCCCGTGCCGGGTCAAAATCAACCCCACGCACAGCGTTGAGACCCTTATAAGTGGTTCTCGGCGCCCCGCTGGCGATGATCGTGACATTGTTTAGAGTTCCCCCGTCGCCCATGAAGATCATGGCGCGGTTGCTGGAGGCAGTGTCTTGCATGTCAAAACCACCACCGTTCTCTGCCGTGAGTGTGAAATAGTCAGGCAACTGGATTTGCGCCCCGGCATTCAGACCGTACATCTGGTCGAGAACCAGCGCGTCACCGGGTCGCGCCACCTCGGCCACGAACTGGGAAAATTGCGCGGTCACATCCTGACCGGGCTTCCAGTTTAGATTGCTGGAGTAGAACAACCGCCCTGAGTCTCCTGAGTTTGGTAAAGTGACCCCGGGCAATACGCTGAGAAGTACACCAAAAACCGCAGGTGTCGAAAACAACCAACGCAAACTGCTTTTCATCTTCATTAAATATTTATTCCTAATCCCAAGAGGCACCCCCACTCTGCCTACCAACTAAACAAGAGGGGGTGCCTTATGTCTATTAGGAATCCGCGTGCGGCACACAAATGACCGTGAATGTTTTGGCGATTACGCGCAAATCAAGCTTCCAGCTCATGTTGCGAATATAGTGGGCATCAAGCTCAGATTTCCGGCGTACCATTTCGATACTTTCCGTATATCCCTGAGTGATTTGTGCGTATCCGGTCAATCCGGGTTTTACCGCCCAACGCGCCGAGTAATACGGAATCTCAGCTTGATACACACTCTTGAATTCGACCAGTTCAGGACGCGGTCCCACAATGCTCATGTCACCATTAAGAACATTCAGAAGTTGCGGAATTTCGTCCACCTTCGTGCGCCGGATCCAATAGCCAAGCTTTGTAATGCGGTGCTGTTCAAGCGGATCGTCGGGGCCGCGCTTGACAGATTCAACTGCGGTCATCGATCTGAATTTGAACATGACAAATTCTTCGCCGTCTTTGCCGGTGCGCCGCTGTGAAAAGAACAGAGGCCCCTTATTCCAAATGGGATTCAAGACAATCAGCAATCCGCAGATCACCAGAAACATGGGCAGCGCCAAAAGGCACAGAACCACATCAAAAACACGCTTCGACGCGAGGAACGTCTTTTTGCCTTGCGCCCAGTTGCTTTTAGATGAAGATAGCCTATAACCCCCGTCTGGCGATGCGCCTTCCAGGAAACCGGTTGGTGAATCTTTCATAACCCCCCCCAATACCACGTACTCTCAATACACACGGCTCCACAATTCACTCGAAGCCAACTACACCCACCTCACAAAAAACTATGAGGAACTCGAAAAACGCTCACCCCTATCGAGCATTACCATCGAATTGGTAGTGCTCATTGTTAATTACAAATTAAGTTATCAGGTCGAACTCGAAATTGAAAGCCAAGAAACCGGGTTGCCGGGAAAAAGGACATTCAAAAAAACCCTTCAATGACCACTTCAACGAGATGTCATTCACAATTATTTGAAAGAGGCATTTTCGGCGAAAGCAAAGACAATTCTTATGATTGACAACTCCAAAGGTGCTACAATTTTATGGAGAGCCCTCGGTTGACCAATACACCAAGCGTTCAGTCCCGGCATCTTCTGAATCGGATATAGGTGAAACGATCTGGCTCAGATGTCCGGATTTTGCAGATGTATTTGTAAGGGGTGGGGGCCGGCGGCATTTTCAAACGCGCGCGTAGGGGCCGTCGTCCAACGGTAGCAAGATGCGCCTTCGAAAGGTGATTGATATTGGCTTCCTTTTCTTCGCCGGGAGCAGTCGGACGCGGCTCTTTTCGGGCCGGCCCTGTGATCCTCGACCGTCCGTCGCCTGCGCCTACTTGTGGCGACAGTTTTGGAATTGATGCCCAGTTCCCGACTCAGCTTCGCATGACACTCGCAGGCAGTAAAACAAAACTCCTCGGGCCTACGCAAACCTCCTCTTTTGGAAGCTTGAAACAGAACTTATCCCGAACGGCCACCGGTCTAACAGCGACCGCAATAAATCAGGCTATCGTATCGACGAAGACAAAGACGTTGTCGTTAAGCGAAAGGCCATAAGTGTTCGCCAGAACACCAACAAGTTCATCCTCTTCTCCCGATGCGCCCAACTTCCAGATCGCGGTGCCATTGGGTAATCCGGATACGTTTTCGGACAGGCTGTACTCCGCGGCAGAACCGTGTAGCTGCACCTGATCCTCACTTGCCTGGAAATCAAAGGCGTATCCATAATCATCGAGGCCCGCGCTGGTCGTACCATCATCATAGTAAGCGCTGGTCGCGTCGCCAAAGATGAAGACATCCGCGCCGGCATCACCTTCAAAAATATCAAGCTCTCCGCGCCCCGGAGTTCCCGATCCCGCATCAACCGCTGAAACCAGATCGGCACCGTCTGTTCCCTTCACGATGTCGCTGCCGGTGATCTCGGTGACGTTGATATCATGGAAGGTCACGTCGTAATAATGGCTGAGCAGCGCGAAACTGCTGGTTATCGGCTCATCCGCTTCTATAACGCGCTGGAACAGCCAGTCTGTGGGTTCCGTTGTGCCGACCTCCCACACTTTCACGCTATACAGCCGGTCAAGGACGTTCGCTTGCTCCACACGAATGGAAACGTTGTACTCGGTTCCCTCTTCGAATTTGGTCGGATAATGGCCGCCATCAGTGAAAAAGCGGAAACGCCCCGTCGGGTCATCATTGTAGTAGAAAAGCCATTCCGATGGATTGTATCCGGCCTTTGGCTGCCAGTTGGGCAGCGGATCATCCGTATGCCCCTCCCACCAAACACCAAATCCGAACACACCCCCATCACGCCCCCGCGGATCCTCTGAATAAAGATCATGCCCGGTGAACGAGAGGTCGACTTCATAGTAGTCCCAGCTGTTGTCGCCCAGAAGAACAAATCGATCGTATCCGGTTTCCTCGAGCCGAAGACCATCATTCGTAACGGCCCATTTACCGTCTACAACCTGCACGACATCCTGAATATTCGTAACTGAACTCCAGTCGATCGAATAATTCGCATCCCAGGTATTGCCGCTTTCATACTCGAGAGTGACCTCCTGAGTGTAAACAGACCCATCATTGTAACGCGCGATAATTGTCACCACATCGTCAGTGGCTGTCCCGTCAAGGTCATCAAAGGCGATATCAACATTGAAATCACCGTTCTCCTGAAGGCGCCGGGTGTCCGGCCCCAATTCAAGCGTTCTTTCGGAGCCGCCGTTCAGCGTATAACTCAGTGACGCGATATTGGTGGTATCAACATTTCCAAGCACGTTAACCCAGGTCTGCGTCTCACCAAGCGACCCAAAGCTCTGCGTGTTTCCGTACCAAACAGAGATTGGGCTGCCGACATTCACATTCGCCGTCGCGGTGGTGGTGTCGGTGCCGTCGCTGATCGTGTAGGTAAAGCTGTCGGACCCCGTATAGCCCACGTTCGGCGTATAGGTGACCGTGTTGTCGCCGTTGATCACCACCGTGCCGTTGGA
>NZ_JBXWOS010000053.1:0-6622 GCF_059611005.1 Ruegeria sp. CDSB117 | reverse complement strand
CCCGAACCAACACCAACCCTTTGAGATTCGCAGCGTGACTTGTGCAACGGAGATATGACTACTTGCTAGCCAAAAATAGATGATTTGCGCGACCATGAGCGACGCCTAAAAATCCTGCGGTACGACCCAAAATGTAAGTTACATTCGCCCGCTTAAAATCTTCGCCAAATCAGGTTCTGTCTTTTGGATTTGTTCGAGGTCCAGCGAATTCTGAACATGAAGAATATGGTGACGTATGGCGTCTTCGGCCGCTTGCGGCTGACCATCCGCAATCGCGTCAATGATCGAAGTATGTTCGTCATCCGGGCAGGTGGCATTGCGGTTCGATCCGAACAGGGCAACGATCAGTGAAGTGCGGGTGACCAACTCTCGCAGAACGCGGGTCAGAACCGAGTTCTTGTGACATCGCGCCAGTTCGACGTGAAAGGCACCTGAAAGACGGATCATTTCTGTCCTGTCATCATCATTCCGTGCAATCTCTTCTTTCTCGACATGCGTACGTAGGGCTTGAACGCCCTCGTTACTGATACCGCGCGCTAATTCTCGCACGATACCAGTTTCAATCATCAGACGGGCAACAAAGACCTCGCGGGCCTCATCGGCGCTGGGGCAGGCAACATAGGCCCCTCGATTGGAGTGCAGATCGACGATCCCCTGGCTACTAAGCAGCAACAGCGCGCGGCGCACGCGCATTCTACCTACGCCGAACGTCTCACACAAAGCCAGTTCGCTAAGCTTGGTTCTGGGTGCCAGTTTCTGCTCCATCACCGCAGAATAGATCCGATCAACGATCATTTGTTCATCAGGATCAGTTCGCAGGGTGCTTAGCTTGTCTTCAGATTCGTCCGTCATCTCGTTTCATTCCGGTGGGGTTGGCCTGAATTTTGTTAATAGCTGCAAGGTTTTCTTCTTACAATATATCGGTTCTTTGTTGACAATATCAATGTTTCTCCAAACATAAAGTGTTGACAGAAATTGTTAACAATGCAGAACTTGACGCGTTCACCGGGATTCGACCGATGACACAGTCTATTTTTGCAAGCGCCCGAAAGAGGCGCGGAGACCTCAGTAGGGAGGAAACAATGAAACGCAGAACTCTGATGAAATCATCGGCTGCTTTGGCGCTGGCCGCATCCGTGCTTGGATCGGCCGCCTGGGCCGAAAACCCCGTCCTCAAGATAGGCTTTGTTGGCGTGACCTCTGGTCCGGCGGCGGCCTGGGGCATTTCCAATCAGCGCTCGATGGAAGCGCGCGCTGAATGGATCAATGAGTCTGGTGGTTACAAAATCGGTGACACCACCTACGATATCGAAATCGTCTCGTTTGACGATCAGAAAGACCCCAAACGCGCCATCGCCGGCATGGAAAAAATGGCGCAGGAAGGTATCCACTATGTGGTCGGCCCCAACGTGGATGACGGTGCCGCAGCGGTGCGTCCGGTCGCCGAAGCCCAAGGGATCATGTATTTCCCTTATGCCTTCCCGAAAGAGCTGTACTCGGCCCCCGCATCGAATGCCGTTCTGGGTATGGTTGCGAATTATCAATCCGGTCCCGCGATCTATGAATACCTCAAGGAAGAAAAGGGAGTAAAATCTGTTGCTTTCGTGGCTGCGAACGAATCCGATCCGCTGAGCCAGCGGGATGGAGGTATCGAGGCTGCCAAGGCGTTGGGGCTTGAGGTTGTTTCCGACAATGTGACCTATCAGGTGGACACCACCGATTTCACGCCGGTGCTGACCCCGGTCATGCGCACGCAGCCAGACTTGCTGGTCCTGTCCGGCGTTTCCCCGGCCAATGCGCCACAGCTGATCCGTTCGGCGCGCGAGCTTGGGTTCCAGGGTATCATCTCAACCGAAACCGCGCAGGATGCGACGGTTCTGCGCGAGGGGGCAGGGGACTTGGCAAACGGGTTCATTTCGGTTGGCGGTGCGTCAACGCCCGAGATCGCATCGGATGACATGAAAGAATTCGTCAAACGCTATACTGATATGTTCGGCGAATATAACGACGAGTCCAACACTAAAGTCTATGCGCTGGAGTACATTCTGGCGACATTGAATGCGAACCCGGCGGGCATCGAGGACGTTGCGGCGTTCCAGACCACGATGGATACGTTCGAGGCCCCCAACCCGTTCATGAAGGGCGACGCCAAGATGCGGTATGTGGGCACGACGTCGTTCGGACAAAAGCGTCAGATTGCCGTTCCACTGGTCGTCAATGTCTATCAAGACGGCGAGTTTGAAACGCTCTTTGTCGCTGAAGTCGACTGAGGCAATACTCCCAAAGCAGGCAAAAGCCTAACAAACCACTCACTCTCCTGGGCTGATCTTCAGCCCGGGATACCCGAACCTTTCGCGGGACACTCATGGAACAAATACTAGCAAATGGCATCTATCTGGGTGCGCAATATGCGATGATCGCCCTTGGACTGACGCTGATATTCGCCCTGATGAACGTACTGAATTTCGCTCACGGGCAAATGTATGTTCTAGGTGGTTTTGTCACCTATACGTTTTACGGACAGCTGGGCTGGCCGTTTGTGCTGGCGCTTTTGGCGTCCTGCATCACGCTTGCGGTACTTGGCGCATTGATCGAGCGTTTTCTGTTTGCGCCGGTCATACGGCGATCTTCCCGCGAGGAGAGCACGATGCTTCTGGCGGCAGGTTTGGCGTTCTTTTTCGACGCCATCATCTTGCTGGTCTTTGGCGAGAAGCAACGCGGTGTTCCCAAAATCGTCGACGGTGTTTTCAATTGGGATTTCCGATTGATCATGCCCTATGACCGCATCCTGATCTGCGTTCTGGCCATCCTGTCGATCATCTCCTTTATCTTGTTCATGCAGTATTCCAAAACTGGCCGAGCGTTGCGCGCGCTGGCGCAGGATCGGACGGCGGCGCAGTTGATGGGGGTCAACGTCGCCCGGTATTCGATGATCGGGTTCGCCCTTGGCGCCATGCTGGCCGGTCTGGTTGGTGGATTGCTGGTGACGATCACCGGCGTCAATCTTGGGATGGGTGGACCGACCTCGATCAAAGCCTTCATGATGGTGATGATCGGTGGTGCGGGTGTGATTTCCGGCGCGATTGCGGGCGGGATCATCCTTGGCTTTCTCGAAGCCATTGGTTTGGCCGTTCTCTCGCAATATGGCGACATCACCTATCTGCTGATCTTCGTCTCGCTGATGATTTTCCTGGCCATCCGTCCGCAGGGGCTGATGGGCAAACCGTGGGGATAACGCAGTGCCGAAACTCAACATGATCCAATGGGCGGGTGTAGCTATCTTCCTGTTGGCCGTCTTCATCGCAATACCTGGCTTTATCGCGGCATCGGGGCGGTCCGACCTGTATTATACTCTGACCTCGGTGGCGCTCTTGTCTATCGCCAGCGCCGGGGTTTGGCTAACTTTCTATATCGGGCGCATCAATATCGGTCAGGGGGCATTTGCCCTTATCGGGGCCTATGTTTCGGCCATTTTGGTGACCAAAGCTGGCATGTCTTTTTGGCTGTCGCTGCCGCTGGCGGGGTTGTTCGCCGCCGCAGTGGCGGTTGTGATCGGGGTTCCGATCCTGCGCCTGCGCGGTGTTTATTTTGCCATGATTTCGCTGGTGCTGACGCAGGTGGTCACCCTGACCGCGCTGGCCTTGCCAATCACAAATGGGGCCAAGGGTATCACCTCGATCCCGCTGCCTGGAGAGGTGTCGGCTCTGGGCCTGACTCTAATCCCAGATTTCGCGACGCTGGAGAACCCAAGGCTTGCCTTCTACTACGCCGCCTGCGTGCTGATGGTATTGACCTTCGCCGCCATGTATCGGCTGGTGAATTCGCGGCTTGGCCATCTGTGTCGGTCGATGCAGCAGAACGAGGAGCTGGCCAGTTCGATCGGCGTCAATATCTCGTACATCCGGGTCATCGTGTTCGCGATCTCCTCCTTTTTGGGCGGTATTGGCGGGGCGATGTTCGGCTCAATCGCGCAGTCGGTCTATCCTTCTAGCTTTCAGGTCGCAGACAGCGTGAATTTCATGCTGAATTGTTTCCTAGGCGGGTTGGGATATGTCTTTGGCCCAATGCTGGGCACTTTGGTTCTGTATTTCGGTTGGGACCTGCTGTTTGAATTGGGTCGCTTCCAACTGCTGGCCTATTCCAGCTTGCTGATCATCCTGATGCTGGTGCTGCCCAACGGGCTGCTGAGCCTTCGGTTACCCGGTAAGAAGGGGGCTGACAAATGAGCCATCTTCTGGAAGTTCGCCATGTCACCAAAAAGTTCGGTGGTCTGACCGCCAACAGCGATATCTCCTTCAACGTCAATGAAAATGAGATCTTGTCGGTGATCGGGCCAAACGGGGCAGGCAAAAGCACGCTGTTCAAGATGATCTCGTCCTTTTTGCCTACAACAACTGGGGAGGTGCTGTTCAAAGGCGAAAGGATTTCGAACCTGAAACCGCATATTGTGGCGCGCAAAGGGGTCGTTCGCACGTTTCAGGAAACAACAATCTTCAAGTCGATGACCGTGCGCGAAAGCATCGTCGTTGCTCAGCATTTGCGGGCCCGCGCCTCATTGGCGGGATATTTCTGGGGCACCAGGATGGCGCATGAGGATGTCGACAGCTTTGGCCAATATGCCGACGATCTGATCGAATTCCTTGGCATGACCGAGATCGCCAATGAGCAGGCCTCGAACCTGCCACAAGGGAACTTGCGGGCTCTGGGAATTGCCATTGGATTGGCCACTGACCCCAAGGTTCTGCTGTTGGACGAACCCTTTGCCGGGATGAACCATGACGAGACCATGAAAATGGTCAATCTGGTGCGCAAGGTGCGCGATGATCGGGGCGTTACGGTGCTGTTGGTGGAACACGACATGCCTGCGGTGATGAATATATCCGATCGGATTGTGGTGCTGAACTTCGGCGAGATGATCGCCGAAGGCACGCCTGCGGAGATCCAGAACAACGAAAAGGTCATCGAAGCCTACCTGGGCAGTGCGGATGACGAGATCGGGATCTAAGCCATGACAAAGATGTTGGATTTCAAGAATGTCGAGCTCTACTACGATCACGTGTATGCGCTGAAAGGCGTGTCCATCAATCTCGAAAAAGGTGAAACCGTTGCTTTGATCGGAGCCAACGGAGCCGGTAAAAGTTCGATCCTGCGGGCGATCACCGGCTTGGCCAAGGTCAGATCCGGCTCGGTCGAATTTGAGGGTGAACAAATTGACGGTGCCAACCCGGCTGATATCGTTTCCAAAGGCATTGCCATGGTACCGGAAGGGCGTCGCGTCTTTCCATATATGACCGTAAAGGACAACCTGCTGATGGGGGCGTTCACGCGGTCCGACAAGACAGGGATCAAGGAAACGCTCGACTCTGTTCTGGAACGGTTCCCGCGTCTGCGGGAACGTTTTTCTCAATCCGCCGGAACGCTTTCAGGCGGTGAACAACAGATGATGGTGATCGGCCGCGCGTTGATGGCAAAGCCGCGCCTGTTGCTGTTGGATGAACCGTCGCTCGGGATCGCGCCCAAACTGGTGCAGGATATCGCTCGATCAATTGTCGCGATCAATCGCGACGAAGGTGTTTCGGTTCTGCTGGTTGAGCAGAACTCGCGCATGGCGTTGTCGATCTCGCATCGCGCATATGCGCTGACCACAGGAAACGTCGCCATATCGGGAAATTCCAAGGAACTTCTGACCGATCCCCGGATCAAAGCCGCCTATTTGGGCGGAGAAGTGTGAGGACGTTGTGAAACTGCTTGTTGTCAATCCCAACACTACTAGTTCAATGACCCGAAAGATCGAGGCGGCAGCCCGGGCCGTCGCGGATCCTGGTACCGAGATTATTGCCACGAACTCGCAAGATGGCCCGGCCAGCATCCAGGGTTTTCTGGATGTATCCACTTGCGTGCCTGGATTGTTGGACGCTGTAAAAGAACATCCGGATGCCGATGCCATTGTTGTTGCTTGTTTTGATGACACCGGCGTTGATGCCGTACGCTGTATCACATCGGCCCCGGTCATCGGTGTGGGCGAGGCAGCATATCACGCGGCGTCGATGATAAGTCCAAAGTTCAGCGTCATCACGACATTGTCCCGTTCGCTTGCGGGATTGGAGTCGAACCTGTTGCGCTATGGTCTCGACCGCCGCTGTGTCCGGGTTCGCGCATCAGACGTGCCAGTTCTGAAACTTGAGAAAAACGACCCGAACACCGTCGACAAAATCAAGGCCGAGATAAGGGCCGCGATAGATGAAGACAGGGCTGAAGCCATTGTTTTGGGATGTGCTGGGATGACAGACTTGATGTCGCATTTGTCCGAGGAATTTGGGCTGCCGGTGGTTGATGGCGTTGCATGTGCCGTCACCTTTGCGGAGGCGATGGTCAAAGCCAAACTGAAAACGTCGAAGCTGTGTTCTTATGCCTGATCAACACGTTTGGGATCTTGCGTTGTGTCGCGAATATTCTGTGAGCGGGAAATGTACGCTCGCCTGGCACAGATTTCCCACGTCATCAACAAATTGGTAAAGTCCTGGGGCCAGTTCCCATGTCCAGTGAATTGAGAGGATGGCTTGCTGCGTTTCCGTTTTGCTCTCGACAAACCGCATTGTTGGTCAACAGACCACGTCACAGA
>NZ_JBXWOS010000052.1:0-6880 GCF_059611005.1 Ruegeria sp. CDSB117 | reverse complement strand
CCACCGGAGGTCCTCCGGCAGCGCTTTGACATGCGCCACTTGCGAAGGAAGACAGCCACCGCACACCTCTCTATCTGCCGAAGTCAGTACCAGATCAATGAGAAAAGACGACGTAGCGGAATGTATCTTGGTGCTTCAGTCTGACTTGAGTAACAACTGACCGGCCTTGGCATAGAATATCGGTAAGAGCCCAAAGTTACATCATCGGTCGAGAGCATCCGCAATTAGTTTGGCAAAGGTTCGGAGCTCGTTGTTCCCCGGATTCGGGATTGGTTTGAAGGTGATTACTTCTTGCTCGATGTAGCGTCGCGAGGTGACATCGTACTTGTCGAGAAGCGGTATCAGATGCGCATGAGCATGGGCGACATCACCACCCGAGAATTGAAATGCCACACGCTTCCTAGACCCGAAACCAGCACCATACCGGAAGCCAAACATTTCATCTGACGCACTACTTTGGCAGCTGGTTGGAAGGAGATATCAATTGCACTGATCATACCTGTAGTCCCCGTATTCCAGCCAGTTTGCCGAGCCTTCGCTAAAAATCAGAAACTCGGACCTGTCCTCCCCAAGGAGGGCGACGACAAATCCGGCGGGCGGCTCAGAGTTTCCGAAGTAGCTGTAGGCTGTCATGGCTCTGATCGACTCGCCGTTAACCGCTACTCGCGCGTCCCACTCCCCCTCTGGATTGTCCAAAATTACGGGTTCGATCACGCGTTTTTTCGCTCCGCCACCACAATAGACGATGCCTTCGGGCGCTTCGTAGGAGGTCTCTTGGTTAACTTCTGAATCGCACGCAGAACGAAGGGACCGAATTGCTGCGCTGGAACCTTTCAAGTCAAAAATTCCATAGCTGACATCTTGATCAATCATCGACAGATTAACCGATGCATTGGCCGCAAGCTGGTCCAGAACAAAACCATAGTCCGGCTGACTATTGAAACTGACCTCGACTGGATAGTTGTCGACGATCTGCACGGCAGCGTTTTCTGCGCCAACCTGAAATGCCCCAACTTCGGTGGTGCCGTTCTTCAAGAAACGAATGGAAAGCCCCTGCTTGTCCGCAATGTCCTGGCTGTCCTCGAATCCAGCCGGAGCAAAGCGAATACGGTCACACTGAAGTTCCAGCGTCATGTTTCCTGTCTGAATAAACGCATTGGGGTTGGGCCCGGAGCTGAACGACCACTCCGCTGATGCTGTGGTCGCCACTGCCATCAGTAGCATTCCAATGGAAATGGTTTTGCAGCTCATTTTTTTCTCTCCATTGAGTTACGGTTCGCACTGTCGTTCAGCAGAAGTTCCAGCCAATTGCCTGGACAGCCAGATCAGGAAACAGGTTCGCCGTATTCGTTTGCGCCTTCTTGGGAAGGTCGTGTCAGCCACCAGATCATCAGGATAGACAGAACCAATTGAAGAATTGAGACAACAACAATACCGGTCACGCCCAGTACTGCCGCGGGTCCCCGTAATGCATCGGGGTTTTCGGTCCCTTGCTCCAATACCGAAAAGAACGCCACCCCACCCAGCATAACAAATAGCGTTGTAATGCTGAGCGCCATCGGCAGCAGCAAATACCAGCCAGGTCGTCCTGTATCATGCAGTCTCCGCCAACCGGCGGCCAGCATAGGTATGAGAACAGCCAGTTGGAAAACAGAGGACATGACGCGAGATCCTTGCCCAGTTTCTGGGTTGGTCCCGAATATGATCGTATCCAGCACAGCTAAAGCAGCACTCACGAGAACCACAAACAAGAAGAACCACCAGTATTCTGAGCGTATAGCCCGACCGGAGAACTGGAAGTATTTCGAGAAACACGTCTTAACGGCTTCACCAAATCCCATCTTTCAATCCCTTCATTGTTTCTGTGCGGCCTCAAATCGCTTCGCCGCTCAGGGGAACACACTCGCAGCTCCCACTTACTTTTTTGTTTGAACGCAGAGGCCTATCGTACGAGAGCGTAGAGAAATTTACGCGCGGAAAAAATATTGATTTATTAAAAATTAGATTCAAACATGCGAATTCGACACAACTTTATTTTACCTCCGTTGTTGTCGTTGCTGCTCGCTGTGCCGAGCCCTTCCGACTGCTGGAGTGAGTGCTAGCGGTCGGAAGGCACTTTATAATGATTGAGCGCTGGGAGGACGCGATGCTTAGACATAACGAACTCGCCCTCTCTCCAGAGTTTGCTCTAGCATTTGCTAGTGGCGTCATTCAGCCTTCGCACGTTATTGGCGGCCCCGATAGTCAACAAAATATCGTCCCGCCGACCGAGCCCCCCACGGCAAGTTTTGGGAAAGGTAGTCACAGGATCAAGGTATGTTCAATTGGCTGCACAGGCGCGAGAGCTTCAAACAAGCGCATCCAATTTCACTAATTTCAAGGGAACCAGAGGGAGAAGAAAATGTCTAACAAGATGGTGATGATTGCGGGCGCAACTTGTTTCACACTGCTTGCGGCCTGCGACGATACGAGTACATCAAGCGCGTCCGCCGAGCTCACGCCGGCTCAGCAGGCGTGTTTGCGAGATGTAGCCAATACGACAAACAATTCGCAAGTCGTGGTGCTCTCATCCGCGTTTAGCGAGGCGGGAACACAGGTCACTGTAGGCGTTGGCGAGGATCGTGCTCCTTGGAATTGCATTGCTTACAGTGATGGCGCGACAGCTGGTATCGAGTTCCTGGGCGACGAAGGCGCATTGTGATCTGTTTGGTGCGCAGCTGAATACGGCTGCGCAGTACCGGTTCGCTCTTCAGAAATCTCGACTTGGCCTGTCGGATACGCCTTTCAAAGCGTAGCGTGGGCATCCGTTTCGGATCATCGGATGCCTCAATAGACCGATCAGGAGTTTTGTAAACAAAGCGAAACCTCTACAAGAAGGAGTCCTCCATGAGTGCTAGATTCGTCCTTCTGCTTGCTGCCGTCGGCCTCGTGCCAATTGCGTTATCATACGGTCTGATGCCCGGCAGTTCGATCCCAGTTTTGCTGGGATTTCCGGTGGAAGGTACGAACCAAACCCACGTGTTCCGAGCGGTTATGGGTCTTTACCTGGCAAACACGTTATTTTGGTTGGCGGCCGCTTTGAAACCAGAATTACAACGCCCCGCGCTGTGGGTTCTATTTTTGTTTATGTCGGGACTGGCCGTTGGACGCATACTAAGCATTTTTATCGATGGAGTTCCCAACGGGATACTTCTCTTTTACCTTGCGGCCGAGATAGCTTTTGCGGCTCTGGCGGCGGTTTCCCTGACAAAAATACGATAAAAAAGGAAGTGGTAAAATGGTGAGGTTTGGCTTTGTTTTCTCGATGATTGCAACTTTTTCGGTTGCGACATCCGCTTTTGCACAATCGACATCTGTCCAGACCGCGGTGGACGAAAACTTCTTAGCGCTTGAGACTGCCGTTGACGAAGCGGGAGCTACTCCACTCGCATCGATAGATCACGCGCGCTTGGCCAAAGCTGAAGGCGTAGAAATGCCAGCATCACGTGTACTCATTTTCTCTGATCCAGAGATAAACACGCCCATTCTGGAAGAGAACGTACGAGCAGGTCTGGACCTTCCTCTTCGCGTTCTTTCCTTCGATCAGGATGATCGCCCGCAGATCGCCTATACAGACTCTCAGTTTCTCAAAGTGCGGCATGGTCTGAATGACACCCAAGCGTTAAATACATTTCATGGCAAGATGCTCGAGGTTCTAAACAACTTGGATGCAACACCAGCGCCGACCAACGGGTTGTTTACCGACTATGGGGTCATCGAACTGCGATCTCAGCTCAGCGTACCAGAGGCAGTCGAACGTCTCAGGGCAGCCGTGATGGGGCAGGACGATACTGTCTGGTTTGGGGAAATCGATTTTGCGACCGAAGCGTCCCAACTGGGGGTGGAACTGCCGGATGCAGTTCTCTTACTGTTCGGCGGACCAGCACCCGGTGGCGTGGCTATGGCAGGCTTTCCGGCAATTGGTTTGGATGCCTTTTGCCAAAAACTATTGGTTTACGCGAATGAAGAAGGCGGCTCCGTAGTCATTTTCAATGACATCGCTGCTTTGGCGGAGTTGCACTACGGTTCTTCAGCCGAACCTCATCACGGTTTGAACAAACGGCTTACCGCAACATTTCGCACGGCAATTGAGTAGCCGCTGTTTGGAAGTCACAATTTTTCTGAATTGCTATATTCCGTATTTGGCTGCCCATTCTGAGCTGGGTACAGACCATCGCAACACTTAACCCCTAACGGCAGTTTGCGGGCAATGTTGCCTTGGGCGCGAGCATATAGTTTTCATTCCAAAACAACGCAGCACGGTCTTGACCATACTCAGTTGCACATTTAGTCAAAATTGATCTGCCCGCTGGGACGACCCGGCCCAACAAGGGCGTTTCTTCAGGACGACCTGGCAAATTGGAGGTCGAACATGACGACTAAAACCAAACAAGCTAGGAAACTGATCGAGGGTAGACCTGCCCTGATCGTAATCGACATTCAAAAGAGCACGTTTATTGATAACAGCGAAGTACGCTCCATCGACAACATGCCGGGCTACAAAGAGCGCATGATCGCTGCGCGTGATTTGGTTGATGCCGCACATGATTACAATGTGCCAGTCATTTTCATCCAAGAAGTCCATCGTCCCGATAGGATAGACTTCGGCCGTGAACTGGATGGTGACGAAGACATACACTGTCTCGAAGGCGATCCAAGAACGGAGGTTGCAAAAGATGAGATGGGATATCGCAAAGGTGACTACATCGTCCCGAAGCGACGGTATTCTGCATTTTTCGGAACCGATTTCGAAATCCTGCTACGAGGTTTAAAGGTAGACACACTTTTGTTGTGCGGCGGGCTGACAGATGTTTGTGTGCACTACACATTCGTCGATGGCCACCAATCAGACTACTTCTGCCGCGTAGTAGAAGATTGCGTTGGCGGGTCATCTGTCCAAGCCCATGAAGCTGCTCTCAAAGCTATGGAATATCTACAAACTGGCGCTGTTCAGAGCCGAGAAGCAGTGATCAATGCGATTACGTCGCTCTAAATTGCAATCGAAACGTTAGTGCCAGTTGGGGTGCATAGTTTTTTTGGGTGCGGAAGCGCAGGAGCCGAGGTTTGTTATGAGGCTCTGGTTTGGAGTAATGGGAAGATTTTAACCGTAGGATCGTCGCAAGAGTAAGCCCGCGCGGCGCTAGCGGTTGTTTACGCGCCTGGCCTAATGGGCCAGAACTTTTGGATTGAGCTTTATCTAGTCTATCGTGAACAGCTCCTGTCTTTCAGCAACACCGCGCAATCTGTATTGCCCCAGGGAAACAAGACTTGGAATGGAGCTCACCAACTCGCCGGCCAACTTGTCGGAAACAACAATGTTCTGATCAAGCGCGCTGCACATGCCAAGAATACGGGCCGTTGTATTGACTGCTGGGCCAACCACTGTGAAATCCAAGCGAGACCTACCGCCAATGTTGCCATAAAGAACGTCGCCAGCGTGCAACGAAAGAGTGAAGCCGGTCGTTGGCAAACCATCTGCTTGCCGTCGTTGGTTGAGTTCGTCAAAAGTATCCCGCAACTCCGCAGCCGCGTGAATTGCGACGCGGCGAGCGTCCGTTACCTGATTGATATCGAAGATGGCAAGCATACCGTCTCCCATGAATTTCAGAACGTTACCGCCATTCCGTTCGACCACGTCAACAGCTTCTGCGAAGTAATCGTTTAGCAATTCTATGATTGAATCTCCCGGAAGCGCTTCTGATAATTTGGTAAATCCTTGCAAATCAAAATACCAAATCACCGCCGAAATCGTTTCGGATGAACCTCGTGTGATGTCCCCAGAAAGAACGCGCCTGCTGGCGTCTTTGCCCAAATAAGCGGCGGTTATGTCTTCAGCCATCAGCCTGTTTGCCCCACATTTTAGCGTCAGGCAAAGCGGAGATATCAGTTGACGCAAACCGTCAAGTTGCTGGCTCGTGAAGCCCCCGCTCGCGTCGGTCGTCAATGAAATAATGGCACCTTCCTCGGCCTGCATTGGGTCAACAGGCATAGCGTTATCCTGTATAAGGAAGAACCGTTTAACCGCGAAGTAGTCTGTGGCACCGCGCTCGCGAAGTTCATCAAAGATTGGAAAGCTAAGCTCTGGATCTTCGACTGTCAGATCTTGTCTGATCTCTTCAACGTTGTTTGCCAAAAGATAGTAAATCGGGCTTAGGATGTATTGTTCAGGGGCATCCGTTCTTCGGACAAAATTCTCTCGCTCATGACCGCCATCCCTGTGCCAGCGGAAAGCGACTGTCCCAATCTCGGGATGATGAGCGCGCACAGTAATGTTTGCTCTCAGAAGCGGAATCCCTGCCGAAACAAGACGGTTGCAGAATGCTTCCAACCAGGTTTCAACCGGCGCATTCTCCAAGCCCTGTTGAACCAGCCAATCGGCTAAGTCCTTTATGGCGGCTGTGAGTTCCCAGTCTTGGATTAATGGAGCTGCCATGATGACCTCACGATGAGATGTCTGAACAGTTTGTTACTAGTCTAATTCACTTCTAGGACACATCAAATTCAATTCTCCCACTGCGCTTGCAGCCCTAACCTATATGCTGATCTTGTGGCGTATTGCACGCGCGACACCGGGGCAATGGCCGCAATTCATCAGGAATTGCTGGCGATGTGAGCTGTGGCGCGTACCGCAAGACTTTTGCGACTGAGCTTTGCGGGGTATCTGTGTGATCTGTCGGCATTGAGGCAACCGAAATACTCAATCTTGCCACTCCAACCGATACAAGACGTGGTGACCGCGTAGACCTTTCAGGAGTCTGGGTTCTATTTCAGAAAATAAGAAATCGGTTCGTCCTCCGACCATGGCGCGAGTCGCATCTGAAACGAGTATCTCGCCTGCCGC
>NZ_JBXWOS010000051.1:0-7157 GCF_059611005.1 Ruegeria sp. CDSB117 | reverse complement strand
AATATTTTTTGAGCAGAATATTTTCCCGATAGGCGACATGTGAGCACGCGAATGAGGATCAACACAGGGAAAAATTGGCCTCTAGTCGCTCAGTTTCGGCCATCAATTCGGCTTCAAGCTGAATGTAAACAGAACAATTTCCTAGTTTTTAACAGCTCCGAGAAAGTTTGCGACACAACCACAAACGCTCATACCACTCAAAAGGAAAACAACCTCAATGCGCAAAATTTACGCGGAATGCGCACCACGCATTACTTGATGGACTTCGATGTCTGCCTTTAATAAGCGGTAGCCTTGGATACATGCATCTAAAAAAACCCTCTCATGTGAATACGTCTGGTTCGAGCTCCTCCCAGAATTCAAAGATCTTGGTGGCATTCAGCCCTGAACGCCATCCATGAGCTCTGAAATGTTCTCGGTCGAGGTCATTATTAAGGCCCGACAGAAAAAGCCGCTTATCCGCATCGCGCTGCGTTGGGTTTCGCCGCGAAACCAGATCCTCAACAATTGCCAATCGCCGCGCACGTTCGGTTCGCTCTGCAGTCCTTGCTTCGTATTCCTTGTCCTGCTGCTCTTGTTCGGCAGCCCTGCGTTTTGCAGCTTCACCCACTGATGGGTCTGGCACTGCCGTCGTTTTCATTTCTGGAACTTGATAGTTGTCTCGCAAGGCAGCAGACAGAAAACCAAGAGTAGACTTTACACCATCCCTGCCCCTGGCATATTCGAGCTTTTCGCGAACATAGTCTTCGCCATGCTCAGAAATCCATTGTCGCGCCAACCTGTCAGACACACCTTGCTGGCGCAGCGTCTTGTAGATTGTCAGATTGCGAACGCCATCTTCATCGTCAATCTCAAACATCGCTTTCTGCGGGTTGCCCTTTATCAGGAACCGAATATCTGTAACTGTACGTCCCTTTTTTTGGAACTCCGGTTCAATGAGAATATCAGAGCTTTTGTTAACTTCGGCGACGGCGGGCTTGATGATCTTGGCATTAAGGTGTTTGAAGCTGCCATAGTACTCGCTCCCGTCGACACCCATTAGCTTTCTAAAGACGTCCAGCGCCCACCAACCCGTCGACCCTGTCCGGACAAATCGATAGCAGTTTTCATAAAGCGCCAAGCCGTGCCCTGAACTAAAATTTCTTTGAATCTGGACATTTATTAGCGCGTAAATCTTTGGATCATAGAGTTTTTGCGCCAACGCCGGTGAATATGCGTATTCACAGATACCATTCTTCAGTTTGGCAAAACTCAACAAAGATGAGACACCCCATTCTTGGCGCCCCTGTTCGTCCAGCATATCCCATTCGGCGACCGTTTCAGCCAGAGCCCGCAAGCTTGCACGCAGAGTGTCAAAGTCGTTTGAATTATACCCAACCATCATCGCCAATGTTCTGGCATCAATTGTATGGGTCGGTGCAGACGTTAAAGCATCATAGGCATTCAACAATAGTACGTTAGATAACTTGCGTTGCAACAACGACAGCTTGCCACTGATGTGAATCGCGGCGACGTTCTTTTTTACTGTCTCACGGCGTAACGCGCCTGAGAGATTGTCCATGTCAACTTGTGTATCCGGCATGATTCTGCCTGGCTGCTCGTTTCCCTATTGTTTGCACAATAGGTACCTGAGTTGCAATCTTATTTGGGTGCCCAAATACAGGATTGGCTTTATCCCGTGGACGGGTACCTATTGGACGCGGCCCTGAGGTTATCCACAGAAACGCCCAAAATGGGATTCCCTCGAAGCAAAGAACAAGAATAACTCCATGCCTTGAACCTTGTATTAGAGCCTTTTCCGTCCTGAATAGCACCGTCCTGAGAATCGGCCCCCTATTTACCGTAACTTGACACTACAGAACCTGTGTTTGGGTACCTATGATCCCGTATTAGGGTCCCCTACACCCTGTAAACGGATACCCAATATCGATTAACTACTTGATTATAAATATTTTTATCCTCGCAAAGATTCTAAATATTACAAATAGACTAAACGATTTGTTGCGTTCTTTTTCACTATTTCATTGAGTTTCGCTGCGAAACCTGGTGGTCGCCTCAACTTCTGTGGAAAAATCGAAAAGGAAGGATAGCCTCTCACCCAAATGTTCGATACATTCCACCATATACGCTGACAAGGCGAACATTACCTGAGGTATCGACAGTGAATAAAACTAACCAACCTCCCCTGCCCCCTTATCTTAACCTCGATCCAGAAAGCGCAGCGGCGAAGTTGCCGGATCCTATTGGAACTTCGCGATTCGCAAAAGCCGCCGCGTTCTGTGCAAAGGGACGCGAAGATTTAGCCCGGAGAGGCTATGCGCCCGACGGTGAAAAACGGTTACGTCGTTTCTCTATCTGGGAAATCACAAAGTACCTTATTCCTGTAGCGCCCGCTCACCTAAGGCGCGTTCTCAAAGCTAATGCAGAGCTTCCACAAGGAGAAGGAGAAGCGGGGTCAAAGTGGTTTACTCTTGAAGAGGTTCTAATCCTTCGAAAACACTTTGCGGCAGAAGGTGTCAGCACCAAAGAATACTTGCCATATCGCCCGGAGGGCCTGCCTGCGAAAGTTGTATCGGTAGCAAACTTCAAAGGGGGGGTTGGCAAAACTTCAACTGCGGCTCACCTCGCTATGTCTGCGGCATTGGATGGGTACAAAGTTCTTGTAATTGATTTGGATAGCCAGGGATCAATGACGTCAATTCTTGGCGGAACAGTTGCGGACGAATGGCAAACAGTATTTCCGCTGATAGCCAAAGATTACGCAAGGGCTGTTCAAGAAGAAAACCGCGTCAGGCAGGTCGGCGGGCAGGCCGAAATCCCTTTGGATGAGACACTGCAAGAGGCGTTAAATACAACTCCAACCGATGTTATTCAGAAAACCCATTGGCCCAATATTGACCTTATTGGTGCCCAGCTGAATTTGTATTGGGCAGAGTTCCAGATTCCAGTGTGGCGTATGGGATTAAGAAGTTGGCCATTGTGGGATGGCCTCACCAATTTTCTCGAGAATGAGGGTGTTCTCAACGATTATGACGTCGTCTTCATTGATACACCTCCTGCACTTGGGTACCTAACAATCAACGCTTTGGCTGCGGCTGACATCCTTTTGGTACCGCTCGGAGCTTCGTTCCTGGAGTTTGATTCAACCGGCCGGTTCTTTGATATGCTCTATACGACGTTCGCAAGTATTGAAGATGGGGAAAACACCGCCCAACGAGCAGCCGGATTGCCAGAGTTGAAGTTCGAATGGGATGTCGTTCGGGCAATCATTACCCGATTTGATGCCAGCCAACAGACAGATATGGCGAACGTGATCCAGGCGTACTTTGGCGACTTCATGAACGCATACCGACAGGATTTCACTGCGTTGGTCGGGCAGGCGGGTGAACAAGTGAACGGTATTTATGAGGCTGACTACCGGGATTTTAACCGCGAAACCTATGTCCGTGGACGTGAAACTTTTGATCGTACCTACGCGGAATTCAAAGAGGTTCTAATAGGTTGCTGGTGGCGCGATGCCCAATTGGGAGGAGATTCGAATGGCTAAACGTAGAAGGCTTGCTGTTCCAAATACGGCGGAGTTGGAAGAGTTGGAGGTGGGTTTCGCTGCGAAACCTTCGTTGAACCCGTTTGAGGGTTCGTCGTCCACACCACCAATTGCTCAGGTGGCAGCCGAAGCTGCGTCCCTAAGCGGAATGACAACTGTGACGGACCGTGTCGAGTTAGCGAAAGATCAAAGCGACGCCGCACGCTGGCGAGACGCTCAGGATGCCGGGTTGGTGGCTGAAATACTGCCTTTGGAATTGGTCGATGCTGATTATATTCGTCGAGATCGAATGGTCGAAGACGAAGAGGCTATGGCGGAACTTCTGGAGTCTTTGCGGACTAACGGATTGCGCACACCCATTGAAGTCACTCGCGTAGGCGACGGCTTTGGTCTTATCTCGGGGTTCAGGCGCTTAGACGCATTTAGACGTTTGTCCAATACTGATGATCGGTTTGCAACCATTCCAGCCTTCGTGAGGGATGCCGGCTCGGGGCAGGGGGCTTACGTATCCATGGTTGAGGAAAATGAACTCCGACTAAATCTGAGCCCATATGAGCGTGGACGTATCGCAGTACTGGCTGTTGGACAGGGAATATTCGAGTCGACTGAGGCCGCAGTCGACGTACTATTTGCGACCGCCTCCAAAGCCAAGAGATCGAAAGTTCGAAGCTTTGCGATGATCCACGAGGCGCTCGGCGACTTACTGCAGCATCCTGTGGCGATTTCGGAAAAAGCGGGTTTGAAACTCGCGTCGGCGCTGAGAGGGGGTGCCCAGAGCAAACTTCGTCAAGCTCTTGCTGAAGCCGAAGTTATCGATCCAAAAACCGAATGGGATGCTCTGGAAGGTGCAATGAATTCGTCTCCTTCACCTACTGCCGAGAAAGCCCGTGGAGGGCGTCCGCAGCTGGTCAGGCCGTTGACAACGGTCAAGTTAGCTGGAGGAGGGGCAGTACAGGCCGAGCTGTCACCAGATGAAGTTCGCATTCGAGTACGGTTGCGGGGAGTGTCAGAGGAGGTTGCTCAAGAACTGGTAGAACAGATCGCGCGCCAACTAAGTTAGTCTGGTAGTTAAGCCGTCAAAATGGTTCTTTGATGGCATCTATTGGCCTGATCGATACTGCGAAAACTGTGCAATTTTTCAGGCTTTCCCATAGTGCGCGTAATGGGCGAATAAAGAGCATTACGATATTTCCGCCCGATTATCTTGAAGGTTTCGCAAACTTTTGGAACAGCCAGAAGCGACGGTTTACTGGAGGATCTATTGCAGACTTTTGGCTGTTGACGCGCTGGGGTTTCGCGCGTGGATGGCTTTCGGTCCCAATTAGTCGAAAGTCATTCACCCGCAGCATCCCACCTCGTCAACAGCTAAATATTTGCAGCAGAGCCCCCGAACCATCCACGATCTATGGAATGCCGTAGGTCGCGTTTGCGAGCTCTTCACTGACGAAGAATGCTGCAACTTCTCCACAGCTGCAGGATACGGGATAGATAAAACACAAACCGCTCTAATTGGCCGGGCTGCCGCACGTAAACGCAAAAAACGCCTCAACGGCTGGAAGGGTTTACTTTGGAGTGTTTCGAGCCGCGCACAATGCAGCTAAGTGCCGGTATCGATTCGGGCCATGAGACATCGCAGCATAGCGTGCAGGTCTTCTGGCAGGTCGGGCGCGCGGTAGTTGGCGCTGTCTCTATCAACCTGGCCCGACTGCTTTAGGTGCTTGTCCAGCTGAGCGAGCGAGTCGCGTTGCGCCAGTTGACCGCAGATGCGCATTTCCGGCCGGATTTCGGGTTTTGGAGGTGCGGTTCCGCTGTTTTGCGCCGAGGTGCTGGAGGTAAAAAAAGGTGAGAGCGCCGCAAGGCCGGTCAGCAGAATATGCGTCATCTGAGTCATGGTAATATCGCCGTGTTGATGCTGTCGCTGTTGTCGTCCTCAATCAATTCCGCCTCGCCAGCCCGGACCGACGCGGTGTTCTTGACAAACGCAAAGGCCGGGGAACCTGTCGCGCCCGCGGCGGCAACACCCCAGAACCGAATGCTGCGCACCGATCCGGGGGCGATGTCGCCGATATCGAATTCCGCTGCGGATTCGGTTTGCGACAGGGTTTCGATCGAGATCAGCGACCCTGTCGGCGGCAGATTTAGCGGCAACGGAAGAAGCGCTGCTGCGCCATCCGCGTTCAGCAGGTTTAGGGCCATGGTGTCACTGACCCGGACATTGCCAGCAACCGCCGGTCCGGCGTTGGCGACGTCAACCGTGTAGAGGATGAAATGGAGCAAACGGTCGCCGAACGGCCAGGTGAAATCCTCGGCCGATTTGGTGACCGAAAGGTCGACGCCCAAGCCGTGTTCAGAAATCTGCTCGACGTCGATCGAGTGGGCTCCGGTCACGTTGCCTTCAGGCCCCAGCGTCGCCGCGGAGTAAACCGCTGTGACGTCTAGTTGTTCGGTGCTCTGAACAACGACCCAACCTTCGTAATAGGTTTCGCCCTCGGGTGGTGCGCCACCGAGCGCATTCAGTTCCAGATCGGCGCAATCCGTCTTCACCGCCTGATCATAACCGAGCGTGTCCTCGCCAATCTCGTAAATTCGTCCCGGCCGCTGTTCAACCGGCGGAAACGCGAGTGCAAGCTTTTTGAAAACCAGCGCCTCGTTGCCGCCCGGATTGTGAATGTTGACGGTTGTCGCGTAGCGTCCCGGCACCAGACGCCCGTTCTCGGGGTCGGGCTGTGAGCCGCACACCACCTTGGCCGAATACTGCCAGGCGAATGGGCGAATATCGATCTCGAGCTCGTAATCGACCCCCGAGCCGTCCTCCGGGTCCGAAACCGCGACATAGAACCGACCCGGTGGCACGGTGAGCACGATTTCCTCGATCCCGCCCGGACCCCAGCCTGCGCGGTCAGGGTTGAGCATCTGTAGGCCCTCGTTCAGCAGATATACGTCAAGGTCTTCAAAAGCCGGAGCCGCCTCGAGCCGGATGAACACCCTGGCACGTGTTTCGCTCTGGAACCGGTAGATGTCCTCGACCGGATCGCCGCGCACTGCGACGGTGGGGGCCTCGACTACCGATATCGTGCCGGAAACGATGGTCGGTGGCGTCACGGCATGGTGCTCGGCAAGACCGTCATTTGGCTCTGCCTCGCCGACCGCACCCGAGGGTGTCGGCGGATTCAATTCAATGGTTTCGGGTATTGGCAGGATGTCGCCTAGCACCTGTCGGCTGTGGAAAATGACATTTGTTTGCAGCATACCATCCAGTATCACGTTGCTGAACCCGATCGGCAGCCCGTCGTCGTTGTTCAGGCTCGGTCCGTCCATCAGCTGAAAATGCAGATGTGGCCCGCTGCTGTTACCGGAATTGCCGACAATGCCGATCACGTCACCTTGTTCGACGCTGCAGACCTGCCCCATTCCGCAGTATCCGATCATTCCGAAATTCGCAGGAATAGAGCCCGGGATCATGTGGTAGTAGTTCGAGACCGTTCCGTTCGAATGCTGGATCGAGATGAAATTCCCGGGCGCCGGGACACTCGCTAGGTTCTGGATCCATTAATTTTGTTGCTGCTGTCTCTGTTGCATGCTTCAAGCCACTGAGTTTCAGAGGTGTATC
>NZ_JBXWOS010000050.1:0-7558 GCF_059611005.1 Ruegeria sp. CDSB117 | reverse complement strand
GATACACCTCTGAAACTCAGTGGCTTGAAGCATGCAACAGAGACAGCAGCAACAAAATTAATGGGTCCAGAACCTAAATTTGAGACGAACTAGCCAGCCGCTTGTTCTTGGGAATTTGGTAGGCCGGAACGGAGTTTCTTTCGGCGCTTGGACCAATATTTGCGTGATCTAGATATGCCGACGCGCGAACATTGGTGTCCTTGCCATCTCAAGTGATGAACATCCTGATTACGTAAGCGACAGTCGCTAGGCAAAAGACGCTGCCGAACCAGATCGCGCTGAACCAGAAAACTTGCTTTAGCAGTTTCAATGGTAGCTCTCCTCTGGATCGACCTTTCCGCGGAAAACCCAGTACGTGTAGGCGGTATAGGCCAGGATTATGGGCAACAGAACGACGGTCCCGACCAAAGCAAAGGCCAAGCTGCTGTCTGGCGCGGCGGCTTCGGCAATCGTGAGGCTTGGGGGTAGCATATAGGGATAGAAGCTGATCCCAATGCCGATGAAGCAGACGACGAATAAGGCAATGGCGCAGAAGAAGGGTTGATAGTCTCGCTGTTCCCTCAGGCCGCGATCAAGCATCCATGCAATAACAGCAACGATAGCTGGCACTAGTACAGAGAAAACGATACCGGGCCACGAAAACCATCTGATCAGATAGACCGGATCTTGGTACGGGGTCAAAAGACTGATGAGGCCAATCAACGCGAGCGTCATGAACATCAGCGGGCGGGCAAAAGAACGCATCTGGCTCTGTATCTCGCCCTTGGTTTTCATGTTGAGCCAGGTTGCTCCCAGCAATGTGTACCCGATCACCAAGGCCACACCCGTCATGACAGAGAACGGCGTCAGCCAATCCCATTGTCCGCCTGCGTACAGGCGATCTTCGACCGGGATGCCCTGAACCAGCGCGCCAAGCGCGATGCCTTGGCAGAGGGCGGCTACGGTTGAACCGCCGTGAAACGCGACATCCCACAGCCAGCGCCCACGCACCGTTCGCCACCGGTATTCGAAGGCGACACCGCGGAAAACAAGCGCAAGAAGCATAATGATAACGGGCAAATAGATCGCGGGCATCACTACAGAATAAGCCAACGGGAAAACAGCGAACAAACCTCCGCCGCCCATGACCAGCCACGTCTCGTTTCCATCCCAAACCGGTGTGACCGAGTTCATCATGACATCACGATCTTTTTCGGTTTTCGCGAATGGAAAGAGGATCCCAATTCCAAGATCGAAACCGTCCAGGATCACATAGGTCAGAACGGCAAAGGCAATGATGCCTGCCCAGATTGTCGAGAGTTCAAGCATCACGCTGCCTCCGCCAAGGTAAAGATTTTAATGGGTTTTTGAAATTTCTGGAAATCTTCGACAGGAGGTTTTCCCATGAGACGCAGCATGTAGAACGTGCCTGCTCCGAACACCGCGAAATACACGACGATGAAGGCAATCAGAGACGCCGCAACTGCAGGCGCATCCACTTGGGAAAGGGAGTCCGATGTCCGCATCAGCCCGTACACCGTGTAAGGTTGGCGCCCCACTTCGGTGGTGATCCAACCGGCCAGTACCGCCACAAATCCGCTGGGCGCCAACAGGACGGATGCGCGGTGCAACCAGCGATCTTCGTTGAGGCGGCCCCGAACCCGCTGAACAAGCGACCACAACCCGACGCCCAGCATGGCAAAGCCGATGGCAAGCATGACGCGGAAGCTGTAGAAAACGATCGCGACCGGGGGTTCTTCGTCGTCGGGAATGGTATCCAGCCCATCAAGCGGCGCGTTCAGATCATGCTTCAGGATCAGCGACGATAGTTTCGGAATTTCGATGGCATAGTCCACGCGCTTCTCATCCTCGTTTGGAATGCCAAACAGGATCAGTGGCGCGCCTTCGGGATGGCTATCGAAGTGACCCTCCATCGCCATCACTTTCTGCGGTTGATGCTCCAGCGTGTTCAAACCATGAAGGTCGCCGGCAACGATCTGCAGAGGAGTAACCAGAACGGCCATCCACATTGCCATCGAGAACATGCGCGTGACCTCGACTGTGCGATTGCGGCGTAATAAGTGCCAAGCTGCAACCCCGGCCACCACAAAGGCAGTGGTGAGATATGCCGCCAGCACCATGTGTGTCAGGCGGTACGGGAAAGACGGGTTAAAGACGATCGACCACCAATCCACTGGGATGAATTGCCCCAGCTCGTTGACGTCAAATCCGGCCGGGGTCTGCATCCAGGAATTGACCGAAAGAATCCACGTGGCCGATATCAGAGTGCCAAAGGCAACCATCGCCGTGGCCATCATGTGCAAGCCGGGACCCACGCGTTCGCGACCGAAAAGCATGATGCCTAAGAAGCCTGCCTCAAGGAAGAAGGCCGTCATCACCTCATAGGCCATCAAGGGCCCGATCACGGGCCCGGCGGTGTCCGAGAATGTGCTCCAATTCGTGCCAAATTGGTAAGACATCACGATGCCGGACACGACACCCATCGCGAAGCCGACAGCAAATATCTTTTTCCAGTAGTTGAAGAGATTGAGGTAAGCCTTGTCCTTGCGCCAAAGCCAAAGGCCATTGAGGACGGCCTGGAAGCTTGCCAGGCCGATGGAAAAGGCCGGGAAGATGATGTGGAACGACACAGTAAAGGCAAACTGGATGCGTGCCAGGGTCTCTGCGTCAAAGTTTGCTAGTAGGTTCATTGCCGTTTCCTTTGGCGTCGGATTGGAAAGAGCGGCAGTCACCTGGGTTGCCTCGGTTGCCAGCTCGTCGATGTTATTCAGATGAGCAGGATTTGGGGCAGAGGGCGTTTCAGTTCGTTTGGGTTCTGGACGGTTGTTTTTGGATTTTGGACAAAACCCAGGTCGAGAATGGCAAGAAAGGAAGCGGAATTTGAAACGCGAAGTCAGGGCACGGCCGGTATTCAAGTGCCCTAAACAAAGTTGCCACCCGGCTCGTTTGTGAGCTGGATGGCAACCTATCAGAAACTGTGCGAGTTCTGTGCGGGATGGTCAGTCAAACTGCGTCTGGATGCTAACAGCGCAGGGCCGATGGACCTGATGCTGACCGGTCAGCTTTGTTCGGCTGTGTTTCCTCCTTTATTCGTTGCGTTTGGGATGGCGTTTCAGTCTTCGTTCCAGTCCTTATGGTCATCTTTGAAGTCGTCGCGGCGTTCTTGTGCCTCGTCCTGCGCGTCTTCGAAATTGTCCTTCTGGATCGCACCGCCCACGGCACCAACCGCAGCGCCGGCGGCCGCGCCGCCTACGATGCTTTCGCCGGCAATGCCCGCGACAGTGGCGCCGACAACTGCGCCTTTTATCGCTTTGTCTGTGACGTAGTCAGCATGAGCTGTGGCTGCCATGGTGATCAGAAGGGCGCCGGAGATCGGGGCGATAAAGAATTTCTTCGAGGTTTTCATAGGTTCATCCTTGTTCTGGGTCAGCAACCACCGCGGCTGCTGTGTGCCATTGAACTAGGTGACCCCATGGGCTGCTTTCTTTTGGGGACAGGACAAGGTTTTGTGGATCTTGGACATCTTACGGCCTTGCGCGCTGCAGAGGTCAGGAGACTTAGCGGCCAGCTTTACGAAACCTGGCTGGCGTTTCACCTGTCCATCGCTTGAACGCCACTGAAAAGGCCGCCTGATCCGAAAATCCAAGCATGAAGGCAACGCGGGCAACACCCTCCCCATTACGAAGCATCCGTTTGGACAGGTCGCACAACACCCCCTCTAAAAGTGCTTTGAAGCTTGTTCCCTCTGCCGAAAGGTGCCGGGTCATAGTGCGCCGCGTCAGTCCAAGCTCTCCGGCTATTTGATCGCCGTTTGGTATTGGACCGGGAAGACGTTCCCCGAGCATCTCTACAATGCGATCAGACAGACTTCGGACCGCATCAGGTTGAGCCTTTAGCTGCTCTTCCCCATGCCGGCGCAAATGCCCCAACAAAGTAGGGTCTGCAGTCGGGATCCGAAAACTCATACCGTTTGGGGGCAGAGCCAACGCGTATCCGGACTTGAACCCTTCTACGGCGCAACCGGCCAACTCGGCCAGCAGCTTACAATGCTCGACGTCGTCCGTTTCCAACTCGATTGAGATAGGGGCAAATCCGCCCGAGGTGATCTGCTGAACGCGCTTATAGAGACCGAAAACCAGCATTTCGCGATGGCGAGGATATTGATGCGCCGGGATCACGCTACTTTCCAGCGTGATCTTGGGTTCATCAGGCGCCCCTACAACATCCAGATGCAGGTCAGGGTCTTGCATTGCATAAAAGCGCTGTGTCAATGCCAGTGCGTCTTCGACCGTTTCTGCTGCCCGCACAATGTAAGCCAAAAGCGTTCCGGGACCTTGCGCCGAAAGCCCCACCCGCGCGGCAAAGGTCTTGTCTTCTAAAACACGACACACAGTTTCAACGGCGCCCGCTTCATGAAGCAGTTCGACAGTGGCGTCTGGGCTGTTGCCGATATCCGATGGTGCCCCCGCCATTTCCAGAATTTCAGGAAACGGAACCCGCGCGCCGGGCTCTTGCGAATAACGCAGCCCTACATTTTGCAGTCTATAAGCGCTGATGCGTGGCACTTTTGCGTCCTCCCCTGACTTGCACGCAACCTCCTGCAGTCAACGCAATTGTCCAGAAGCCAATAACAAATGTCCAGAACCCTCAGGATCGCGGATGCGATGACGGTTAGGTCCGGGTCATCAGAAAGGAAACGACCATGATCTACTTCGCAAGGTACTACCGCGTACTGAAGGCAATCCAAAACTCCGCCAAACAAGAGTGGTCCGGGGGGAACATCCACGGTCTGCGCTCATTGGCGCTTGGCGAAAAAACAGCGAACGGACGTCGCTGGGATCCCCCCTATGTCCCGCAGGAACAGCCCTCAGAACCATCTCAAAATCAGACCGAGAACTGAATTTCCACAGACACCTAAAATCTTCACACGCAGCACGGCTGCGAAACAAAAGGACCTGAAAAATGAAACCACCCGCGTTCCTGATGGCCCCTATACTTGGCGTCATCTCAACTCCTGCCTTCGCTGCTGGCGGCGATCCGAGATGGTGGGTCGCGCCCAATCAGACCGACACCTATGCTTGGGTCGGCCTGATTGTCCTCTTCCTTGCGATCCTACTGGTAGTACACCTCTATGCCCGCTTTGAACGCTATACCGAGCGCAAATCAATCGGCACTCCGCTGCGCACAACTATTCCGGTGATGCTTACCATAGCCTTGGCGTACGAATTGATGCCCGCGCTCAGCCACTTCAGCATTCTGCTGCCAGGCGCGCTGATCCTGACTGCAATCGCCCGCGACTTCATGTTGTGGTGGCGGCCTTCGACAGAGGAGCTGGTAAAATGATTGAACTGCTCGTCACATCTTTTCCGTTTGTCCTGCGGGTGATCTACCTAAAATGGCGCGGGATTCCAGTCACCCTGTACAACGTTCACCGAGCGCTTTTCATGTGGTTCGTACTAGCACTGATCGTCTTCTTTGCCGTGTTCTACTACTACCCAAAATCTTACACAGGTCTTGTGCCATTCAGAACTGTTCCGGTCGTTGCTGAGAACGGTGGAACAGTAACAGATATCTACGTAAAGGGCGGTGATCGTGTGGAACCGGGCGATCCGCTGTTTGCAGTCGAGAATGCGTCGGAACAAGCTGCAGTAGATTTTGCAACCCGTAAAGTTGAGGAGATAGAAAGCGCGAAACTGGCAGCTGAATTGCAGGTCCAAACTGCTCAGGCCGTGGTGGATGCCGCAGTTACCGCCAGAGAACAGGCTGAGCTGGTGCTGATGGATCACGAGGCACTTCAAGCAAAGGGCTCTGCAGCATTTCAAGTGAGCCAGTTGGAACGCGCCCAGGCAACCTTGAGTACTCGGGAAGCAGAGGTTGAGGCTGCGGAAACGCAACTTGGTGTGGCACAAGTCCAAGCTAGTGCCGTTCTGCCTGCCCAACTTGCATCGGCGCGCGCGTCGTTGAAGCAGGCTCAGGTGGAACTGTCAAAGACATTGACGCTCAGCTCTGTCGACGGTGTCGTTGAACAGGTCACCCTAAATGTCGGATCACGCGCAGCGCAAGCCGCGATGAGCCCGGCAATGCTAATTGTACCCGACCGCAAAGAAGTTGAACGAGGACGTATCGTCGCTGGCTTCTCGCAGGTTTCTCGCACTGAATTGTACGAAGGTATGGCGGCGGAAGTGGCGTGCGAAAGTAACTTCAACATCTCGATGCGCAATACCGTTCTTCCTGCAAGGATCGTACGTATTCAGGAGCAGATTTCTTCCGGTCAGCTTGCGCCTAGCGGTCGCCTGATCGAGCCGAGCGAAAAGGCTAAACGGGGTCAGATCGTTGTGCATCTTGATCTGGTGCACCCAGAACACCGCGAACTTTTGGTTCCAGGTAGCGGTTGCATTGTACAATCCTACACCACCAATTTTGAAGGCGAAATGGAAGGAACACTTGTCGCCCACGGGATTCAGGCCATGGGTATCATCAAAGCGGTCGGTCTACGGGTCAAAGCTTGGTTCGGTCTGACATCGGGTATCGGCTTGATCGGTGGTGGTCACGCCTGACTTTCCAACTCCATCCATTTTCAACAAGTGCGGCTTCCAACAAATGTTGGGAGCCGTTTCGACAATTTGAGACAGATCGCATGTCATTTAAATGCGAGTTATGTGACGGCTTTCTGCCACACGGCGAACGATTTGACTGTCCGCTCAGGTGATCTTATGCAGGAAAATGACAACCACATATAGTAGCCCGGGATGTCCGTTTTGTCCGCGTTACGGTGTTTCCAAACAAGCCTGGCGTGTGGCTGGTTCGCGCCACCAAACGACGTTGCCGACAGGGCTATGTCATGCTAGCTGAGATCAAGCCCTGATTGTTTTCCACTTAACCGCACCCAGCACGGATTTCTCCGTGCCTGCTGTTGTGCGGATTGAAAGGAAAACGAATGAAACGACCAAAGTTACCGCCAATCCAAGGCAGACATTTTGACGTCGAGATGCGCCAAGATACGGCATTTAGTTTGACCGAGCATGCTTCCTAGGGGCCGACTTGGCTTAGACATGGAGGAAGAATTTCCTTTGTTGTTCTGACAGAGGAGCTTTTCGAACAAGTTTGACTTGACCATGGGCGCGCTTGGAGCGTGGATGATATGCCAATTCGCCATGAGCAAATGTTGCTCGAAGCGCTTGAGGCTTCGCTATCTCAAGACAATGAAGAATAGAACGTTAAAAGCGTGAGGGCAGGGGGGTCAGAGGTGCTGTAAAACCTGGTCACCTGAAGGAGTTCAGAAAAATTGTTCAATCGCCCTTGCGACAGTTTGCAACCAAGAGAAAACAACATCTCGCTTAGCAGACGTGCACAATAAGAAATGTTATCAGTTATGAGCAAAAATTTTGGCAGAGAACGATGACTAAGATTGGCGATAGCCTCACTAGAGGTGCAAAAGAAGCACTGGAAGTTGCAAAGGGTGAACTCGACCCTGCTGGGGCAGAAGTCTCAAGGGTCGTTGCGACGGTTTCCGCTATCTCAGTTTCATCAGTTCATCTCTAAATGCCTCGGTTGGAGT
>NZ_JBXWOS010000049.1:0-7667 GCF_059611005.1 Ruegeria sp. CDSB117 | reverse complement strand
TCCGTGTGGGCCAATTTCTGTTCTCCTTGCTTTTCAGCAAGATAGGGGAATTGTCGCAACCCAGTTTAGAATGTGCCGTTCGTTGCAATTTTTGTCGTATAATGCTGACCTTACCGGACAGATGCGTGCGTGCCGATCCGAAAGGGCATCCTATGGCCAATACTGATCCTGCAAATTTGCTCTATGTGACAAACCCGCTGCTGAACAAAGGTACTGCCTTTTCTCTACACGAACGAGAAAAGTTTGGATTGTTGGGTCTTCTTCCGCCACACATCGAAACGCTAGAAACCCAGGTTGACCGTGTCTATGCCGCCTTTGAACGTGAGGAGACGCCGCTGGATAAGCATGTCTATCTGCGTGGCCTGCAGGATGACAACGAGATTCTGTTTTACGCTCTGTTGGTGCGACATCTAACCGAGATGATGCCGATAATTTACACACCCGTTGTGGGTGACGCCTGCAAGAGGTTTAGTGAGATCTACGATCACCCACGCGGATTGATCATTTCGTACCCCGAGCGTGACCGGATTGATGACATACTTGAGAACGCCGTCCTGCACTCTGTCGAGGCCATAGTCGTCACCGATGGAGAGCGGATTTTGGGTTTGGGCGATCAAGGCGCGGGCGGCATGGGAATTCCGATCGGAAAGCTCTCACTTTATACCGCTGCGGGTGGAATAAGCCCGTCTGTAACGCTCCCGGTGGTACTGGACGTCGGCACCAACAATCAGGAACGGCTGGAAGATCCCCTCTATATCGGCTGGCGAAATGAGCGCGTCAGCGGGGATGAGTACTTTGAATTCGTCGATCTTTTTGTGCAGGCGGTAAAGCGCAAGTGGCCGGATGTTTTGCTGCAATTCGAGGATTTCGCACAGCAACATGCGGCACCCCTGCTTGCGCGGTATCGTGATCAGCTCTGTACATTCAATGATGATATTCAGGGCACCGCAGCGGTAACGGCGGGCACTTTGCTGGCTGCCTCAAATGTCACTGGCATACCGCTAAAGGACGCTACCATCGCGTTTCTTGGAGCGGGATCAGCGGGAGTGGGTATCGCCGAGCAACTTGTTCAACTCATGGTCCGCCAAGGATTACCCGAGACCGAGGCGCGCGCGCGTATCTACATGGTGGACCGGAATGGGTTGTTAACCGATGCGATGAAAGACCTCCTGCCGTTCCAAACGCAAATCGTCCAACCTCTCACCAAAGTGGAAAGTTGGTCCGATGGTAATATTTCACTGCTGGATGTGATTAATCAGGCCAAACCCAACATATTGGTGGGTGTCAGCGGTCAGGCAGGCTTGTTCTCTGAAGAGATCATTCGGGCGATGGCGGCTCACACAGAACATCCTGTCGTATTGCCGCTGTCGAACCCGACATCGCGAATTGAGGCCGTACCTGCGGATATTATCCGCTGGTCAGATGGTCATGCATTGGTTGCCACCGGAAGCCCGTTTGATCCTGTTGTCTACAACGGCAAAACGCATCATGTCGCGCAATGCAACAACTCCTACATTTTCCCCGGTATGGGGTTGGGCGTGCTGGCGTCAGGCGCGTGCCGCGTCACGGACGGAATGTTCATGGCCGCCGCCGAGGCGCTCGCCACGTTGTCACCTGCGAAGTCCGATCGCACAGCCAGCTTGCTGCCCGATGTGGGGGACATTCGCGAGGTCAGCAAGGCTATCGCATTTGCCGTTGGTCAACAGGCGCAGTTGGATGGGGTTGCGCCTAAATCCACGGGGAATGACTTGAAAGCGGCAATCGATGCGAAGTTCTGGACCCCGCATTATGAGGAGATTGCTTAAAGCAGATCAGGTTGGAGTGACCGGAAGGTCTCACATTGCGCATTCAGAACCCACGGCGTCCAAGTAGGGAATGAATCAGCATAGTTCTGAATACGACAGCTACGCCACCTCACGCCTGAGCGGCTTTTGCATCGCAGCACAAAGGGCACCCACCAGCAGGACCGCAGAGGCCACGACGAGGCTATCTCCTATTTCTCCGGTCAAGTCGCCAATGATACCAGCCCCAATTGGTCCCAGTGTCTGTGAAATGGCGAAAACAACTGTGAAAAAGCTAATGGTTGCACCCCAATCCTGCTGATCCACGTTCTGGCGGACAAAGCTGGTGATCGCAGTGGGTGGCATAAAGACCGATAGTCCGAACACGAGTGCCGACATAATCAATCCATATCCGGATGGAACCAGGATTGGCAGGGCTGATCCAAATGCGACCCCGGTAAGGATCAGCGCCAACGGCGTTCCGGATGAAAAGCGGGCCAAGACCCCGCGCCAAACAAAAGGAGACGCCATAATACTGACCCCAAGAACCATCCATGTTGCGGTGGTCAACAGAACGTTTGAATGCTGCTCTTTCATCCAGACCGAGATAAAAGTGACGTACACAATGTAACCCAATCCAAACAGCGCATACCCGCCGAGTTCGCCAAGCATTCTGCGCACCGGCGGGATGGAAGGCAGTGCGGCGTCATGCTCGGTTTCGTTCAATTTTGTGGAAGCCCAAACCGAGAATGGGCAAATGACCAGGGCTGCCAACCCGACCCCGATCCACGCCCAGTCCCAATATTGTGGTCCGAATACGTCCAACATACTCGGAAGGATCGCGCCACATAATACGATACCAAATCCACCGCCACCGCCAAAGTATAAGGCAATGGCCAACGCATTCTTTCGGGCGCTGGTCTGGAACAGCGATGCTGCCAGTACGCCGCCGGACACAAAGGAAAGTGCACCAAACAACCCAACCAAAGTACGACAAGCAGTTTGAAACACGAGGCTCTCATCAAACCCGGTCGCCAAAAGGCACAGTGCGGTCGCCACAGTTCCGCTTGCAAATAATCGCGACGGAGAAAAATGCCGGATCAGTAAAAGCGTTAGAATCGAACCCACTATGTAGCCAATCGAATTGGCCGTATTGAGCCACCCGGATTGAGTGAGGCTCCAGCCAAGGCTACTTTTCATTGATGGCAGGATTAGTCCGTATGCAAAGCGACCAAAAGCGTTGGATATGCTGACACCAAGCGCAAGGCCCAGCAAAATGAGCCACGGGTTGGTAGGTTTTGCGGCGGCCATGAACATCCTTCCAGGTTGAACCACACCGTGCCTCAAGGCACCTGACCGTGCAATCCTAACTGTTCGGGCGCGGATGCTTTCGGTAGGGCTTGAGCAGCTTAAGAGTGCCTATTTACAACAAGTTGCGGTTCGACTTCCAATGCCGCATTCCGCGCTGAGGGAATGAGATCCTCAGTTCCGTTGCCCATCGTCACCGCTTCTTATCTCAGGTCAGCATTTCGCATCTGCGACCTGATCGTCCACGGTATCACAGTATATGCGCGGCACCGCTTTCTTTCGCCGCCATCCGCTTCAACGCCATCCGGTCCAACTTGCCTCCCATGGTCAGCGGCAATGCACTAACGATCCGAACCACATCCGGCGCCTTGTATCCGATCTGTTTCCGCGCGAAGTCGATGATATCTCCGGGGCGCACCGGTTTCGCCCCTTCGACCAAGCTCACAAACCCCCAAACATCTTCACCGTGCATCTCATCTCGCACCCCAACCACCACCGCCGCTGCAACGGCGGGGTGCGCTGTCAGGACATCTTCAACCTCCGCCGGGCTGATGTTCGAGCCGTCATGCACGATGATCTGTTTTTGCCGCCCCCGGAACCAGAAATAGTCATCCTCATCCCGTCGCATCAAATCGCCTGTATCGAGCCAGCCATCCCGAAACGCTGCCGCTGTCGCACCCGGGTCGTCCCAATAACCCGTCATCATAGTCGGGCTCCTGACCCAGTGCCGGCCGTCCACTCCCACGGGCACCTCCAACCCGGCCTCATCATGAAGCGCCGAGACATAGCCTGGATTGTTCAATCCAATGGAACCGACTTTCTCTACTCCTCCATGTGTGTTCGAATGTGACGTCCCCATTTCAGTCATTCCATAAAACGCCCCGATCGGCACACCCGCCAACGCGCCAAAGGCGTCGACCAGTGTCTGCGAGGGTTTGTCGCCACCTGCCATCATCGTTCTTAATGAAGCAAAGTCTTCGCGCACTGCACCGTGCCCCGTCACCAATGCAGCCGAAGGCGCGGGCAATATCTGCGCCACTGTCGGCTTTGTCTGTCGCAGGAGCCCTAGGAGCTCATTGGGCGAAAACTGCCTCACTACGTTCGTTCTGGCACCAGCCCAAAGCCCGGCAAACGTCAGCCGCAACCCGGCAGTATGGGAAATCCAAGACGCCGGAAGCACCACATCCCCGGGTCCCAACCCCAACCCCTGAGCATTGCTTGCCACCATAGCTCCCATGCTGGCATGGCTATGCGTCACGCCTTTCGGCTTGCCTGTGGTCCCGGAAGTAAAAAATATAAACGCCGGGGCGTCCGCCCCAATCGTCGGCAATGTCCCCTCAACCTCACCGTCCATCAGGTCCTTCAAGACGAGCGCCCCGTCCACTTCGCCTGCATAGGATATCAACCCCAAAGGCAGTCGCCCGACGCCTGGCACTGCGGCCACATCCTTGGCGCGTTCGCCATGCACCAACAGCGCCGCCGGCGTCGCCAACCGAAGCGCATGGTCGATATCCGCGGCCGTATAGCGATAGTTGAGCGGCATCGCCACCAAACCGGCCCGCATGCAGGCCAGATAATGGATCACCAACACCGCGCGGTTCGGCATAATCGAAGCTATTCGGTCCCCCGGATTAAGCCCCAGGCTCAGATATCGAAGCGCCAGCCGTGTACAGGCGGTATCCAGCTCCTGCCAGGTCAAAGCCCCGTCCAACGCGTAAAGCGCAATCGCCTTGGGATCCGCCGACAATCCCCGCCGAAAAAGGTTCGTTAAATCCGCGGGAGCGGCCAGCGGTGGCCCGGTTACCGGCATGCTTTTCTCTCCAAATGGACCCGCGTCCGAGGGTGCCCTCAACAATCTTCAGTGGACGCGCAACGAGCGGAAACCAAACACACAATTGGTTGGTCGGTGGATCGAGCATACTGCATTGTTATCCACTTCCAATAGGGAGCGGCAGAAACGCCCACAAAGAGTAAATTTGTCCAATCTGTGGTTCGAGTTGATGTAAAGGCCCATTCAGGCTCAGGATCTTTTCTGTTGATTTGATCGCGCGATGTCATTCGATTGGGTGGCCGCACAGACCGATAGCTGAGTTTTGACGCAGACAGCACCCACTAGTTCAAAACAGATTTCGGCTTCCAGCTTCTCCGTGACAGAGCCAAGCGCAACTCTCTTGGTTTTGCGAATCCGGCTTTCGTGAATAGGATGTGCCAAGTTCTTTTTGATAAATTGTATTGGAGTAATGGCATGGCAACAGAGCGCTGGACTGTCGGATCATATCTGGCGAAGAGACTGCAAGAAGCTGGAATTGCGGATTATTTTGTGGTTCCCGGCGATTACAATTTGGTGCTGCTGGACGAGCTGCTTGGCAATCGGGATCTGCGGATGATCAGTTGCTGCAACGAGCTCAACGCAGGCTACGCAGCAGACGGGTATGCTCGCGCAACCGGGGGGCCGTCAGCGGCTGTCGTCACTTATTCGGTCGGAGGGTTGAGCCTTTTGAATGCCGTCGCAGGCGCCTATGCCGAAGATCTTCCATTGATCGCGATTTCCGGCGGGCCGAACACAAACTCAGAAGCCGAGTGGGAATATCTGCACCACACGCTTGGTGAGGTTGAATACGATTACCAGCGCGAGATGTTCGCCCGCGTCACTGCAGAGGCTGTCACGATTCATCATCCGTCTCTTGCGCCTGTCGCGATCGACAGGGCGATAGACACCGCAATGCTTCGACGCAAACCGGTCTATATCGAAATCGCCTCGAACATTGCAGGTGCACCTACGTCCGCGCCTGTACCGCGTAGTTTCGCCAGGCAGTCCAGCAGTGATCCGAACACATTAGCGACTGCGGTCTCTCAAGTTTCTGAATTCCTGAATACGGCAGAGCGGCCAGTACTTGTCGCGGGAAGCAAAGTGCGCGCGGGTCAGGCCGAACGCCCCTTGCGCAGCCTTGCCGCGGCCTGCGAATACGCCCAGGCATCTATGCCCAACGCCAAGAGCTTTCTGCCTGAGACAAGCGAAGGCTTCATGGGGATTTATTGGGGGCCGGTCAGCACGCCGGGCTGTGGGGAAATTGTCGATGCCGCCGACGGGCTGCTGTTTGTCGGCCCTGTTTTCACCGATTACACTACGACGGGTCATCAGCTTGGTTTTGATCCCGGCAAAGCGGTTATGGTGCATCCAACGTCCATACAGTTGGGTGACACACATTTCAGCAATGTCCGCATGGATGAATTTCTGGATGCGCTAACTGACAAGCTTACGCCGAACAGCAGTGCTGTCGCGGCCTTCGAACGTGTCAGAACCGAACAAAACCCGCCAGCACCCGGTGAAGCCGAAACACCGATGACGGTTCGCCAACTATTCGCCCGCGTGCAGAAGATGCTGGATAAGGACAGCACGTTACTCGTGGAGACGGGTGACTCATGGTTCAACGGCATAGAGACCAAACTGCCCGAGGGCACGCGGTTCGAGATGCAGATGCAGTATGGATCCATTGGCTGGTCTGTCGGTGCATCGCTGGGATACGCCTTAGGTAACAGGAAGCGCCGGTTGATCTCATGCATTGGCGACGGTTCGTTCCAACTGACCGCCCAAGAGATTTCGACCATGATCCGGTATAACGCAAAGCCGATTATTTTCCTCATCAACAATGGCGGCTACACGATCGAAGTTGAAATACACGATGGCCCTTACAACACCATCAAGAATTGGGATTACGCCGGTTTGATTGACGTGTTTAGCGCCGGAGAGGGTAACGCTTGGGGATGCAAGGTGGAAACAGAAGGCGAGTTGGACAAGGCCATCAAAACAGCTCTGGATCACGACGGTCTTTGCCTGATCGAAGTTCTGATCGATCGGGACGATTGCAACGTCAACCTATTGCGGTGGGGCAATCAGGTCGCGCGAAACAACGGTCGGCCCAATCGATGCAGATAGAGAATTGCCCGGGACAATCCGATCAATTGTCCACGCTTGACAAGCACGATCCGATCCAAAGCGATTTTTCCGCCAAATATAGGGAACTGATATGCTGAATGGTGCAATGCTCGTTTGGTTTCTGCTGACTGGTACCAGCGTGGGCTTTGTCATTTGGGATTCGATCAGCAACGGCGTAACGAGTTGGGTACAGCGATCTGCATGGATACTCGTAACCTTCTACACCGGTCCGATCGGCTTGTTTTTCGACTTGCTTGCATGTCGTCGTCCATTCCCGGCAAGTCACGACCAGTAGCCGATGACGGGTCTAACGGCTTGGAACGCCAGGTTGCTCTGAGCCGAGAAACGATCGGCTGCCGGAAACGAGAGTGATGGTACGGCCGATAACGAACCGTCTTTTCCCGAATAGCCGCCAACTTGGGCTTTCTGATCGGAAAAGGTGTTGGCGATAACCATGATCTTTCCCAAGCTCAATAATGAGAGGTTCACTCCCGAGACTGGTCTGCGGATTGCCATTCAGGTGCCGAATACCCACGTACAAAAAGATCGTGGACGCGGTTCTGGGTGTCCGTCCGGTGAATGCGACCAGTTAATGTTGAGCGGTTTCTTGGACGTAACACCACGGCATGAGTTCATCGAGG
>NZ_JBXWOS010000048.1:0-8681 GCF_059611005.1 Ruegeria sp. CDSB117 | reverse complement strand
CGAAGGTCTTCCTGTCAGCCATCGCACTCGCGGCTACCGTTCTATTCTGGTTGTAAATCAATGAGTCTGGAGCCTAAAGCCCTGCATCCCGGTCCGGAAATCACGCGACAAGCCCGCCTGGTACAACAAACGCTGCTACAAACTACGAAATAGAATTGAAATCATGTTTGGTCGCTTGACGGACGGAATCTTTTGCACACCCAAGGTGGTGGTTGAAGCGATCCCGTTGGAACTGACGTCAGGCGGTCGTCTCAGTTGTTGTGCTCGACACTCAGGAAAACCAGTGTGCGCTTCTCTTGGCTCTTGTCTTTAATGGCAACCCGATAGACACGAATTCCAGCGTCCAATTCTCTAAGCACATAGCTGTCTGGGTGATTGACCTGCCTATCAATCGAAGCAGGCTTACCGTCTCGGCAACGCGCCACTTCAGCCCATGTGTCGTGGAAGTAGCTTGTGGCCTCATCGCTTCTGAACTGAAATTCCCAATAACACGAAACGCCGCGTGAATTGCCCAAGCCGTCAAATGGTTGGCATACGGACCCAACAGGTGCAATCCCGGTGTCATCATAGTTTTCAAGTGCAGAAATTTGTGCGCATTCAGCAGCCAGTCCAATGGTCGGTTGAACAAACACAACCGTCACAAGTGAAAGCCAAAAACACAACGAGACACTATTGTGAGGTTCGATATCGGACGCTGGAGCGGGGTACACAAAACTCCTGTTGCCGTGCAGTTTTAGCACGGCAAACAATCGCATACGTTGCGCCCGGACGGGAGAATCCCTGTGACCAATATCTTTGTTAAAGAGTCGTCATTCTGCTGCATCAGGAACATCAACAATTGAATAGTTGCCCTTCACGCGTTCCTTTGTCGGGTCAAAATGCGGGAAAGGCACGACTTTGGCTTTCAGGCGCTTTTGCTGGCCGTCCAGTTGCCCGATTTCAATGTCAGCTCCGACGACGGCATGAGTGACCGAAACCCGGCCTAACGCAATGACCTTGCCAAGAATGGGTGATTTCATCGCGCTGGTAATCTCTCCAACCTGCGCCTTTCCAACACGTACACAGTCGCCGGGCGAGGGGACCGTACCTCCCTCAACCTCGAAACCGACCAGTTTGCGATGAGGATGGGCCTTGCGTTCTTCAATCGCTGTCCGCCCGATAAAATCGTCGGACTTTGATTTCAGTGGAACGGTGAAGCCGATGCCAGCCTCGAAGGGATCGGTTTGATCGTCGAACTCGGACCCGGCAAAGATCAAGCCACCTTCGATCCGCACCATATCCAGTGCCGCAAGCCCAAGCGGAGCGATGCCATATTCCTGGCCAACCTCCCAGACGCGATCAAATATCTCAACGGCATCTTTGGGATGACAGAAGATTTCATATCCCAGCTCACCTGAATATCCGGTCCGGGAAATTACCACAGATGTCCCCTGCACATCACCAACCCGGGCGACGGTCAGCCGGAACCATGGTAATTCTTCGATCGTCGGTTGTTGGGGCGGTGTCCAGAAGATTTTGGAAAGGATGTCACGACTGTACCGCCCTTGAACTGCGATGTTATGCAATTGATCAGTCGAGTTGCGCACCCAAACATTCATATTGCGTTTGAGTGCCTGTTCCTGCAGCCACAAACCGCTCGTGTCATTCCCTCCGATCCAGCGGAAATTTGTCTCACCCAAACGATAGACGGTGCCGTCGTCGATCATCCCGCCGTGCTCATAGCACATAGCCGTATAAACGACCTGACCAACGCTTAGCTTTTTCATGTTGCGAGTCACGCAAAGCTGCAACAGCTCTTCTGCATCGGGTCCGACAACTTCGTATTTCCGCAAGGGGCTGAGATCCATAACAGCAACCTTGTCCCGGCAGGCCCAATATTCGGCGATGGCGCCATGATTGGTCATTGTGTTGGGCAACCAATAGCCGTTGTATTCGACGAAATCACGGGTGTGCCGTGCAAAGCAGTCGTGAAATGCAGTTTTCTTGGTTTCTTCCACGTCCGCCTCCGCAGATTTTCTATAGCCATAGGATCGTTTGAAATCCTCGGTCGCCTTGTAGGTTCGCACCTGAATATCGGTTGGATTCCAACCATTTGCCGGGTCAATATCGCAGGGGCAACCGGTGCTGACGCAGACCAGATCTGTCAGAGCGCGAAGCAGGACGAAGTCACCGGGGCGCGACCAGGGGTCGTCCATTCCGATGGCATTGGTGTCGTCCAGCATCGTGTTGAAAAAGAAGTTGATGGCAGGCCAACCACCGCGCGGCTTGATGCCGTACTGGTCCAAATCCTTGTTGATATTGTCCGAGCAATTCACGTGGCCGGGGTAACCGAGATCTTCGTAATACCGCGCCGTACAGGCAAGGCCAAACGTGTCATGACGCCCGCAGGTATCCTGAACGATCTCTATCAGTGGCTCCTGATCTACCGACCAGTATTTCGAAAAAATTCCCGGTTTTGGGTACAAGCTGCCCATTAGGCTGCGCGTTGTTGTCGGATCAATCTCGCGTTCGATCCCCTGATCCAGCGCTCGGCGGCTGAAGGCCTGAAAATCCGAGCACTCACGCCCGCGAATATCGACAATCTGGATGAACTCGCCGGCCTTGACCTCGTACGAGTGGGCGTTGCCCGGCTGAATATTGAAGTCCTTGAGCGGATCGGCCAGCGGTTCGGGTGGTCCAACATCGGGCTTTGCCAAACCGGGTGCAGATCGCTGGATGTACAAAATGATATCCGTGGGAGGGTTGTTATCTTCGGGGCGCATCGCCTTGCCGGGTGCAGCCACGATCAGAAGGCCATCACTTTCAGCGACGAAATGCACCATGTCGCCAGGGCGCGACCCGTCCATGAACGCTCGGATTGCGTCACCTTTTCCGATGTCAAATCCGGCAACTTCCAAAGCGCGTAGCACTTTCTTGCCGGACGGCGATCCATTGGCCAGCGTCGCAATCAATCCCTCCGGTCGCCCGTGCCCCTGCGCGCCAAGCATGGCCGCATCGGAACTCCGGTCAGGGGCAAAGAAGACCATCTCGGCCGGTTGCATCCCGTCGCGGTCCAGCAAGGTTATCGTATCGCTTTTGGAGACCGGAACAGCGCGGGACCCCATTCCGGGGACCGGGTGGCGTTCCGTTCCATGTGGCAGGATCGGAAGGCCGGGGGCCAGAACTCCGCTGCGTTCGAACGGGACCTCAAATACAGGTTTTACGTTCATCTCCGAAACTCCGGTTAATCCAGCCCCAAAGCGCGCTTGCGCTTCTCGGCCCAGCTGCTGATTGCCATGTCAAATGTCAGTGCCATCAGCGACACGTTCAGACCCAGCACAAAGTTCTTGCCCAATTCGGTGCCTGCCAGTGTTCGTTGCAGTTCCTGCCCCAGATCCTGCGTGCCGATGAAGGCGGCAATGATAACCATGAAGAAGGCGAACATGATTGCCTGATTGAACCCGACGGCCATTGTCGGCAGTGCCAACGGAAATTGTACCGACATCAGCTTTTGCCGACGGGTAGAGCCGGACATATCAGCAGCCTCGGTCATTTCCGGCGGTACGCTGCTGAGACCAATAATCGTGTAACGGATCAGCGGCACGGCGGCGAAGATCAGGATTGAGAATACAACTGCCACATCATTGACCCCAAACAGCATGATTGCGGGGATCAGGTAGATGAAGCTTGGGAAGGTTTGCGCGGTGTCGCAGGCCAGCAGGATGCTCTTGGACCAGCGGTTGGATCGGGCTGCAACAACGCCCAAGGGGATACCGATCATAGTCGCCAGCGCGACTGCCGAAATCACAGTATAGAGCGTGATGACCGACCGATCCCACCAGCCCGAGAAAGCGACAATCGAAAAAAAGATCGCGGCGTAGATGCCGGGTTTTCGGCCACCGACCCAATAGGCAAAGGATACAACCAGCAGGATGAAAGCGGGAGTTGGAATGGCGAGTAGCGTGTTCCGGAACGGGATCAATACCTTGACGTTCAGGAACCAACGCAGCCATTCGGTCGTGCCCTTGATCACATCGATGGCCAGAATCGATTTGATCACCACGTCGATTTCCTTGCCCTGGCTGAGATGCTGCTTCCGACCAATTTCTGCGAGGATCGGGAACACCTGTGCCAGCAGAGTAAACCCAACAAACAGACCCAGCGCGACCAGCGAAATCTGATGCCGTTTCCACCACGGAGTTCCGCGTTCGAAGTGCACCGGCTGCTTGACGACCCAGGCCTTTGACATCCGATCCAGTGTGACGGCCAAAAGAACAATGGTGACACCAATCTCGAAAGAACGGCCCAGTTTAAAACTACCCATCATTGCCAACAGTTTCGCGCCAAGACCGGGCATTCCGATAAAGGCGGTCAAAACAACCATCGCAAGACACAGCATGATCACTTGGTTAACGCCAACCAGAACCTCGGTGCGTGCAGCCGGAACATAAACATGGCGCAGCATCTGCCAGCGTGTGCACCCGGACATCTGGCCGGCTTCAATCACTTCGGGGCTGACCTTTTTCAGGCCCAAAGTGGTCATCAGGATCATCGGTGGAATGGCAAAGGTAATTGTTGCGACGGCCCCAGCTGTCGGTCCGACCTTAAAGAAGATCACTGCGGGCAAGAGATACGTAAAGAAGGGCAGGGTTTGCAACACGGACAGGATGGGTTTCAGCATCCGTTCGAACCAGCCGTATTTCCAGGCGGCGATGCCCAGAACCAAGCCCAGAAGAAATGCCAGAGGTGCCGCGACTACGATGACAGACATCGTTTGCATGGCGATCTTCCACTGCCCGATTGCCGCGGTCCAGATAAAGGTTCCGGCTCCCAACGTGGCGAGCCTCCAGCCACCTACGGCATAGCCGACAACAGCAGCCACAGCGGCGATTGCGGACCATGGGATTGGGCCCAGATAGGGCCAGCGCCGCTTGCCCTCTAGCAGGTTCGCAGACGTATCCAGCAAAAACTCCAACGGGCCTTCTGCAATAAAGCGAGTGACATAAATCAGGCCCAGGTCGTTTTGAATGAAGTTAAAGACAGTATCCAGAATTTGCGCCGTTGGCGGTATTGCGGCTTCAGGAATTCGGTTCAGCCATTCAGGCAGAATGCCCACGGCCTTGGCAAGGATTAGCGCAAAGGCCGTGACAAGCAGTGCCGTAAGGACTTTGGTCCGTCCAAACGTTCTGTCGGATGTGTCCGGTATTTCGGTGGACAGCGTCGCCATCATTCGGCTCCAAGCAGAACGTTCAACGCGGTGTTGCGGTCCAGAACGCCTGTTACAACGCCTTTGTCATTCGCGACCGGCAAAAGGACCCTGTCGTCGTTGACCAATACGCGCGCCAGTTCATGGATGGTTGAGGCACCATTGATCGGGGCACCTTCCAGCGCATGACCGTTTACGGGTTTTGCAAGCCCTTTTGCGTGCACGACGCGGGCTTTGTCGATGTCCTCGGTAAACTTGGCCACGTATTCGGTAGCGGGGTTCATTACGATCTGGTCCGGGGTGTCGCATTGCTCGACCGCACCATTGCGCATGATGGCAATCCGGTCGGCCAGGCGCAGCGCCTCGTCAAAGTCATGCGTGATGAAGACGATGGTTTTGCCCAACATCTCTTGCAGACGCAGGAATTCATCCTGCATTTCACGGCGGATCAGCGGATCAAGCGCCGAGAATGGTTCATCAAGAAACCAGATATCCGGTTCGATAGCTAAGGATCGGGCGATACCGACCCGTTGCTGTTGGCCGCCACTTAGTTCGCGCGGGAAGTATTCTTCGCGGCCTTCAAGGCCAACCAGCTTGATGACTTCCAGCGCGCGTTCGCGCCGGTCGTGGCGATCCTGTCCGCGCATTTCCAACGGGAAGGCCACGTTGTCCAAAACCGTGCGATGCGGCAGCAATCCGAAGGACTGAAACACCATACCCATCTTGTTGCGGCGCAGTTCAATCAACTCGCGTTCGCTCAGGCTCATGATATCCTGACCGTCCACCTCAATCGTTCCGCCTGTGATGTCGTGCAGGCGTGAGAAGCACCGCACCAGTGTCGACTTACCCGATCCCGACAGCCCCATGATGACCAGCATCTCACCCCGGTCCACTTCGATCGAGACGTCCTTGACCCCGGCGATGTACCCATCCGCCCGAATCTCATCAAAGCTGCGGCCAGCGGGCAGAGATTTCAGATAGCTCTCTGGCGAGGGTCCAAACAGTTTCCAGACGTTTTTGGCTGAGATGACAGGCGCTGAGGCGGACATGGCTGCCTTTCTTTCGTGTTGAGCGCGGCCTTGCATCGCTGAGATGTTCAAGGCCGCGCCAGTTTCGGTGGATGCAACCGGATTATGTACTGCAGGCACTGATCCAAGGATCAATGACGGCGCGGTTGGCGTCCAGCCATTCTTCGGCTGCCTCTTCCGGCTCGAGCTCATCAGTGTCGACCAGCTTCGCCATCTCAGCAATCTGCGGGTTGGTGAAGGAAATCTCGGTCAGGGCGCAATACGCGGCCGGCCACTTGTCTTTCATGCCATCCCAAGCTGCCTTTTTCAGGTAACCCTCGGCAGGGTTGCCACAATCATACAGCGCTTCCGGGTTGGGACCCTTGGCTGGATCCTTGTCGCAACCATCTTCCCAAGCTGGGAACTCAACGAACTCACCAGGCCAAACAGCTTCGGCGAAGTTTGGCGTCCAGTTAAAGACCAAAACCGGCGTTTTGTCGGCCTCTGCCGCGCCAATTTCGGCCCAAAGGGCTGCGGCTGAACCCGCATTGATCACCGTAAAGTTCAGATCCAGTGCTTCGGCGCGTTCTTTACCATGCTTCAACCAGTCGACCGGCCCATCCAGATAACGGCCCTTGTCACCGGTTTCGGCTGTGGCGAACAGGTGCGCACAGTCGTTCAGTGCCTGCCAGTCAGGCAGGCCCGGGCAGGATTCCTTGGTCCACATCGGATACCACCAATCCTCGCGCGTGACCGCATCATGATCGCCCGCATCATGCAGACCACCTTTTTCCAGTGCCGCGCGGTAGGATGCACCAAAGGCACCTTCCCAGACTTCCATCTCCAGCGCGACATCGCCCAAACGTACCGATTCATAGACGGCCTGACTGTCGGTGGTGACATATTCTACGTTGTTGCCCATCTCTTCGAAGATCAGGCCTACAACATTCGACATCACGATCTGGCTGGACCAGTTGTGAATGGGGATTACGATCGGGTCGCTGCTGTCTTCGGCAGCCGCGCCAGTTCCCGCTACTGCTGCCAAGGTTGCAGCAGAAAGTAGGTTTGTAAGTTTCATGTTTGCTCCCTGAGTGACATTCATTTTTGAGTTGAGGACTCTTCCGGCCCCGAATTCATGCATTCTGCCCAAGATCGTCTAATGTGCAGAACAGAAATTTGAGGGGCTTTGACCATAATTTCTTGAGGCTAATCCGACTTTTTGCTATCTTAACAAACAGTTGCCTGATCCGATGCAGACAGATGCGGGCAAATGTTCTTGATCGTGCCCTCGTCCAGTTCGGGAAAAGGCCCCCAAATGCCAAAAAAAGCGCCAGTCACCGGGAAAGTCTTGCCGCCGCTGGACTATTTGTTGGCATTTGAGGCTGCTGCCAAGGCGCAGAGTTTTGCGCAAGCCAGCAAGGTTCTGAACATCTCAGAGACCGCAATCAGCCGCAAAGTGCGCTTACTGGAACAGCATTATGACGTGCCCTTGTTTGTACGGGGGCATCGTTCTGTTTCCCTTACTCAGCAGGGTGCCATCCTGTTGGCAACCGTGGAAAAATCACTGGACCTGATGCGGGATGTCAGCCGCGACATGCTGGCCAAGCATCAGGCCAATACGGTTTCGATTTCGGCGACCAATTCTGTTGCGTCTCTTTGGCTGATGCCGCAACTTCGCAAGTTCAACAAATCCAATGGCCGTATCCGCATCTCTTTGGTGTCTTCTGACAGTGACGCGGAATGTCTGTCAGATTCTATGGACCTTACCATTCTGCGAGGGGATGGCGACTGGCCGGGGTACGAGGCAAAGCTTCTGTTCGGAGAAACCGTTTTTCCAGTTTGCAGCCCCGAGTACCTAAAAAGCAATCCCAATGCGGCGGAACTTTCTGCGCTACCGGAGCTTGACCTCATTGAGGTCACCAGCGGCCATGCAGAATGGATGACATGGCGTGCATGGTTCAGCGGCAATGGTGTATCGACGTCATCAATGGAACAGGCTGTCGCGTTCAACACCTACCCATTGTCAGTACAAGCAGCGGTTGATGGGTTGGGAATTGCATTGGGTTGGGCGCATCTTGTTGACCCATTGCTGGAAAGCGGCGCTTTGGTCAGGCCAGTCCAGGACGCATCGGTGCGAACGGAGTCAGGATACTACCTATTGAAAAGACCTTTCAACAGTGCTTTTCCAGAGCAATTAATTGTCGAAAATTGGCTGCTGAGTCTCAGCGCAGGTCGAAAAAGATACGCTTGATTTGGGTCGTTGACGACTGGGCATTGATGGTGAGTTTGGCAGTGGGCTATTTGGCTACTACAACTCGCACATTGACCCAAAGGAATATTTATTTACTTTAAAGAAAAAACGAATCTGGGTTGGTGCGCTGCCGATCCGGCCAAGACGTTGTCAGACTTTTCCAACCGGGGGTTTTGCCCAATGAGCTATAAATCGGACATTGAAATTGCGCGCGAGGCGCAGAAGAAGCCTATTCAGG
>NZ_JBXWOS010000047.1:0-8999 GCF_059611005.1 Ruegeria sp. CDSB117 | reverse complement strand
ATGTTTGCTGAGATCGCAGGATAACTGCGTCTAGAATATCGCTGGCTCTGGTCGTTCCAAAAGTTTGCGACACAACCGTTCTAATGAAACCAAATGGTTCGAAGCTCTGGCGTCAGAAGTACCAGATTGCTGGGAAGGAACGCACGATTACACATGGTGCCTATCGCCAGACAACAGCTGATTCCTTCGATCACCGGAACAATTACGCCACTGACTTAGCTGCATAGACAACGGCGAAGTACATCGCTTCAGAACGTAAAGATCAACCTGACAATACTATCCCCGTTCTGATATGGCTCAGCGACCCCCAACAAATTCAGGAGAAACTATCCTCTTTGAGCTTCCTATTTGTTTCTGCATTTGCATCAACTGGTGCAAGAACAGACTTAAGCCGTTTGGTCGTTCCCGGTAGGGTTCGGCGGTCGGATTCCAACGACCTTGCGGGACTATTGCCCGTGAAGAAAATTTACCTTAACTCATTATAAAATATTGATTTTATTAAACCTTGCAGAACGAGACACGTCACCATTGATCAAATTTGTGGGGCAGATTTCGCAACTCAGCAAAATGTTTTATGTTCAGACAGGCGCACAGCTTTCTCGCCCAAAAGCATTGACAACATACAGGACCTAAACCCTTAAGATTTGGTTACTTAGCCAAGCTAGAGTGGCCAGAGTGGATTCTGCGGGCGACATTGTCTAACCGTGCCCTGGATCCGATTGGAAGACAGGTGACAGCAAACCCCGGCGAACGTTTTCCTGTGTCCGGGAAGCACAGGCAGCCGCTTTGGCAAAGTGTAGTTTGGAACGATGAAAAATTGCAGAATTGCAATTCAAGTTTCGCGAGAACCAGTGTGCAGAGTTGCCTCTGGTGGCTCGGGGCCCACTTCGGGTCATTGCGGGTAACCGACGGGAACTGTAAATGCAAAGTCTGCTCTGGTGCAGATGTAGTGAGTTGTAACAAGTGAAGAATTTAAAGAATGAGAAAAACTGAACGCCTGGCACGTCTCAAAACTTCTGGCCGCAAAATTGGCAGTTGCAAACGATCCCCACGTGGCCACTTCATAGCCGGGTTGAGCGATCAGACCTTATCGCTATCGCCAAGCCTCGGGGCCTTCGATGCCTATCCCAGGGTCGGAGCGGTGATTATCGGGTTGGGCTCGCTGGCAGTATTGTTCAGCAGTGATTTGGCCACAGCAGGCAATTGTATGGAAAGCGTCCCGCTATCGGGCAACTGGAGCTGCAATTCACCTGCAAACCCCGCAACAGACGCCACTCAGAACCTTACGCCCGGTGCAATAGGCGGCGGATTGAACGTTACAACGAATGCCGGCTTTGGCATCACGACGACGACGGGAAATGCGTTCACACTGGAAAACACCGGCGCCGCTACGGGCGATATCGTTTTTACCGATACAAACGGTTCTGCGATAGCCGGTCAACTGAGCGGATTGGCTGTAACCAACCGCGGCACCGGCTCATTGCAAGTTAAGTCGAATGGCGCTGTTTCAGGCCAGCAACAGCACGGCATCTGGGCGGGAAATGCAACGACAGCAGCCAACCTTTCTGTAACAACCGGCGACGTTACCGGTCTCCGCAGCGCGCTTCGGGCACAACATGATGGAACAGGCGCGCTGACGATAGACGCCAACGGCACCATTGTCAGCCGCAACCAGCGAGGAATTGACGCCCGGACTGCGAACAGAGCCACCGGTGGAACGAACATCTCGACAATGGACGTAACAGGTGCCACTGATGGGATTTTCGCGCGCCATCTTGGAACAGGTGCGCTGCAAATTACAGTAGTTGGTACAGTTTCCGGAACCGGCGTCGATGGCATTCGGGCAAGTAACGCCGGGCAGAGTTCGGATGTGACGATTTCCGCCAGAACTGCAAGCGGCGCACGAGACGGTATCTCCGTGATCAACAATGGAAGTGGTGCTCTGTCCATTGGAAGTGCAGAAAGCGTCTCGGGAAACACCGGCAGAGGGGTCGACGCACGGAATGCTGCCACAGCTACAAATCTGACAGTTTCAGTTCGCAACGTTTCTGGTGGATCAGAAGGGATTTTCGCGCAAAACCTTGGCACCGGCACTTTGTCCATAACCACAAACGGCAACGTTTCCGGCGGTACCGGCTATGCTATTGATACAGAAACAAACACAGGGGCGCGGACCGAAATTGCTCTCAATTCCGGGACAAACGTTTCCGGGACCTCCGGCCTCGCAATCCGCAACAACGGCGGGGACTCCGTCACGACGCTGAATTCCGGGGCCAGTGTGAACGGGGCAGTGCAGCTAAATGCCGGAAGAGACGAGTTTGTATTGGCCGGCGGGGCATTGGGCGCCAATACAATCCTCTCTGGCGGAGACGGCTTTGACACTGTTTTTCAAACCAACCAAAACTATGATTTGGTTGGAAAAAATATTCATAATTTTGAATCTTTTGTCGCAGACAGAGGCCGCCTTTCGTTCAATGACAACTTTGTCGTCATAGGCGACGGGTCGGCATCAACCGGGCTGTTCCTTCGCAACGGGGCGATCCTGAACGCCGGGACTCAATTTGCATTGATGGGCAACCTTAACCTCAGCAGCGGCGTGTTCCAGGCGGCCGGGGGTGGATCGGGCGCATACACAGTTTCCGGCAATGTGACCAACAACGGGACCATAACCACCCAGGACGGCGCTGTGGGCGATCAGATTACGATACGCGGGGACTATGCCGGCTCGGGCCAAATTCGCCTGGACACGTCTCTCGCAGGCCCTGGCTCGACTTCTGATCGCATCGTTGTAACGGGGAACGCATCAGGCACCGGAACTGTGAATGTACAAAATGTTGGTGGCCAGGGTGACGTCACCCAGACCGAGATCGAAGTTGTTACCGTAGCAGGTGCATCCACCGCGAATTTTACACTTTCGGGCGGAAACTTCGTAACGCCGTCTGGTGAAGGGGCTTTGATTGCCGGTGCCTATGTCTACACCTTAAGACAAAACAGCGCCGGTAACTGGAGTTTGGTTTCAGGGACCGGAAATACACCTTTCTTCCAACCCGCGATCCCGGTTTATGAAACCTATGCGCGCAACCTTCAGGCGTTGAACGCGTTTCCGTCGCTGAGGCAAAGAGTTGGCGATCGGCACGAAAGAGCTCTTGCAAGCATGAATTCGGCCGATGTCGTAGACGATATCGATGCCGGCTCGCCGCTGTGGGTGCGCCTTCAGGGCTCGGACCTGCGTGTCGATCCACAAAACAGTTCGACGAACGCGCGCGCGGATATTGATGTCTTCAATATCTCCGGCGGCATGGACTTCTTGTTGCTCTCGGGTTCGAACGGATACCTCGTCGGAGGCCCGACTTTCGAATACAGCAAGGCAGACAGTTCTGTAAGTTCAAGTTTCGGGAATGGCCGCATCGACACCACCGGCTACAGTTTCGGCCTCGCCTCGACCTGGTACGGGCATTCTGGCTTCTATGTGGACGGCCAGCTGAAATACAACTGGTATGACAGCGACCTGACATCGGACTCTCTGGGTGAACTGATCAACGGGAATAACGGAACCGGCTACGGCGCTTCGATCGAGCTGGGCAGGACATTCGAGACTGGCAACCGTTTTAGCATCACACCGCAAGCACAGCTTAGTTACACTTCGGTTAACTTTGACAGCTTTTCCGGCCCAAATGGAGAGCGGGTGGACCCCACCAGCGCCAAAAGCACTCTGGCCCGCCTGGGGATATTGGCCGAGTATCAAAGTGGAAATGATCAACAGCCGGGGTCAATCTACGGGCTATTCAACCTCTATCACGAATTTGAAGGAAACGCTCAGGTGTTAGTATCCGGAAGGGAAATTTCCAGTGACCTCGACGCGTGGGCCGCAGAAATCGGAGCCGGTACTTCATATGCATGGAATCCAACAGCCAGCGCATATGGTGAGATCAGCTATGCCACCGGATTGGAGGATTTCGGGGATAGCCGGCGCATCCAGGTAAATTTGGGCATCAATGTTCTCTTCTGAAACCTGGTCGGGTATCCCTTCAAGGTATCGGAGAACAGCGCGCCAGGGTGACCGTTTGTGCCGCCTCATAAGGCCTTCTCCGTTCGGGTGGCAATCTGACCTATTCCCCAAAAGTCCAAGAGCTTGGCTGCACTGCACACGGCGGTGAAATCATTCCGGGGTAATTGATACTGAAACGTCAATTCAGGCGCACAAGTCCTGCGCGAGAAGCAGCAGAATGAAATCCGGATTGCGCAGTTTTCGGGCGACTTTCCAGTCGCTGGATTCACCCTTTACTTGAACGAAAACCATATCTGAATTGCATGCTGAAATTGGTGCCCGGCAAGAGCGGTGTATCAGGTGCTCCACGGCGCTCTGAAATACCCTCTGTAATTCGGTCGCCTAGGGGAGCTTGCAAACGATCTAACTCATGAACATCAAAGGGTTTTCAACCTTTCGGTCAAACGCCTGACCCGGTAGCGCCACCTACCCTTACGCTCACCCGAGGTTTCAATATGTTGCAAACTCAATACGCCATGCAAAAATTATATGGCGGGCAGTCTTTATTGAAGACGAAGCAGCTGCAAAGCCCTAGTCTGTGGATCAATAGGGTGAAATGATAAAACCCCGCATTTGGTGGGCATCCGGGACAAAAGCTGCATTGAGCAAAACACTGCGGCATAATGATAGAAATAAATTGAGGCCATAGTGGGACGGTATCTGATCTATCGCGGCTTTCTTGCTGGTGTGTGTTCTGTCTTTTGCGGTATGCCCGTCGCTGCTCAGGAGGGCGGGACGCAGGTAGTTCTGGGCTTTAGCCAACGCTTTGTAACCGACGACAATCTGGATCTCGATCCTGTCAGCCTTGGAAGAACGACATTCGCCGAGACCGGTCTGTCCCTGAATTTGAACCGCGAGACTCCGCTCGACAGGTTCAGTTTTGGAGCATCCGCAGTGGTGCGGGCGGTGGATGGTCCAGGTGCGCAATCGGGGTTCGACGATCAGCGGCTCGATCTGACCTACGGTCGGCAAGGCGCGAATTCCGGCTTCAGCTTCAGCGCCGGATACCTTCAGTCCAACATTGAATTTCTGCGGCCCCTTCAGGACTTTGAAACCTCCGGTGGCGAAATATTATTGCCGCCGGATCTGGACGATCTGAACGGGACCGGGAACCGGGAACGCTTCAGAACCGGAGCGGGGCTTGAACTTGGGCGAGGAGGTCCATTCGAAGCCAGATTCGCGGCGGAATACCTGGCGCTGAAATACACTGACACAACCGACCCCGGGTTGTTTGACAATGAACGCACCAATCTGGGCGCTGATTTTGGCCTGCGGTTGTCGCCAACGGTCACAGGGACTTTTGGTGGCGCCTATCGGCTTTACAACGCCGACGATACTGAAGACACGCGCAGGGAAACGGTCAGAAACTATATTGGCCTGAACTACGCGATTACTCCGATCTGGAATCTTGATGCGCGCTTTGGCTATGCCACCATTGACACCCGTGAATTTGGCACAACAACGCGGTCGGATGGACCCGAGGGCCTGGTTCGGTTGGTCAGAGAGATGCCCAATGGATCAGTCAGCGCCGAGGCCGAGCAATATGTTACCGAAGACGGAGAGATCCGGACACTTAGTGTCGGACGTTCTTTCACTTTGCCCACAGGGGATTTTGCGGCCTCCATCGGCGTCGCCGATTCCGAATTGGATCAGTCAGCAGTCATAGGATCACTCAACTGGCGTCAGGAAACGGCGCAAGGGGAGTTCAGCGCCTTGTTCCGGCGCTGGGTTGAATTTGACGAAGAAAAAGGCAACGTCCTAAGGACCGGACTGTTCCTAGGATACAATTATCAGATCAACAGCGTATCAGGCATTGTTTTGGACGCGGGCTATACGATCAGTGAAGAAATAAACAACCAGATTGACCGGGCCGACTTTGTTGCCGCGTATCAGCATTCGATTACAAAGGACTGGGCCGTTCGCACAGGTTACAACTATCGCATGCGCAACGAACGCGCGGAACCACGCGCCAATTCTCATTCCGTGTTCGTTACGCTGGGACGAGATTTTATGGTTCGGCCCTGACATTTAGGATTTCCCCCACAGAGAATCGCGTGGATCAGCCAATTTTCCATCGGATCGGGTACATATTTAGTCAAGGCGAGCTTATTCGTTGCCTCAAATGCAACAGTAAGCGCTGTTAGGTTTCAATGTTGAAACTTTTGATGGAACTTAGAGTTACTTGCCCGAACCCCCAGAAATTAGTATGATATTTGATGGTATGTTAGTAGTGAAGGTAACGGGTATGGACGAGAAACAAGACGTTATCGAAGACGTTGAACGTCGCGAGGTGATGTCAGCAATCCTGAAATATTCTGCGGTAGTGGGCGGCGCTTCGACGGTGGTGCTATCAGCGTCCGACGCGGTGGCTAAATCGGCGGCCAGTGGCTCTCCGAAAAAGAAACCGAGAAAATTCAAGAATCGCTGGGGCAAACCTAGGAAGTACTGGCGCAAACCCAAGAAACGGACGCGCAGATCGCGGTTTTGGTAATATCTCGCCAAAGCGGCCTTTCTTAGAGATCTAGGTTTTGTAAATGCAGGCCCCGGTGCTTTCCGCAATGGAGGTTAGGGCCTGTATCTGTCGGGATTTGTTAAATTGATTGATCTTGGTGAGATCCGATGCCCCGCCTCGAAGCTGGAGGTTGTTGATGTCGGTAAATCCTTCGCTATGCACTCACCAGCCAGTGGATCTATAGTCCTGACCAACATGTTAGGGCGTGCTGTGCTGGACGAAATTCTATACGGTAATAGCCCCGGAGATTTAGCGGAGGACGAGGCCAAAGCAATTTCGGCAATTGTTGATGACTGGAAGAATGCCGGTTTGTTTGACGATAGACCGCGCCCTTTCCCGCGCCCCCCTCTGGAAGTCCGGGAGGCGATTACCCAGGCTGTGAGTTACAGGTCAGCGAAGGGTCAGTTCAGCGTTGAAACGGACAGCCGGGAATTGACGAGGGAACTTGATGAGATTCTGTTTTCCTACAGTGATGACGCGGGCGAAGTCGGACCCGCTAAAACGTTCCGCTGTGTGGCTGACAAAAGCGGTCAACTTGCGCTGAGTTTTCAGGGCAAACCAATTTGGAGTCGAACAGACCGGGACGAGGCCAGATTTCTTTTGCTCAAAGAGGCGGCACAGGCCTTGTGTGGCGAAGGTGAAGTTGGGGCAGTTTTACATGGTTCCGCAGTTTCTGGCCCCTCAGGAAAGGTTCTGGCGTTCATTGGCGAAAGTGGCCAGGGCAAATCGACCCTGTCTCTGGGGCTCGTGGCCAATGGCTGCCATTCTCTTGCAGACGATCACATCCCACTCGCATGTGACGGGCGTTCTGTTCTCGCGTTTCCCACTGCCGCTGCTGTCAAATCCACCGCATACAACCTGCCAGAAATTCGACAGCTGTTTGGCCGATTTGAACATCACAAAAGCACCAGAGATGGCGTTACTTACATCCACTTGCCCACAGGTTCCCCCGCTGGTGCAAGCAAACCGATCTGCGCTGTGATCGTTCCGCAATATATGGCCAGCACAAAACCGGGTTTGGAACGCGTGTCGCCGGAAGAAGCCTTTGCCACCTGCATTCGGTCAGGCGCCCGCCCCTGTCGCGCAAGTCCGCAAATCAACTCGATTTCAACGCTTTGCAACACAGTGCCATTCTATCTCCTCAAGTTTTCGTCGTCGTCCCAGTCGATTCCCATTTGCCTCGACCTTCTGGCAAAATGAGGGATGTTGTCGGGCAAATATCGGTCACGCACAAAGCGATCCTGCTGTTGACCCGCACCTACTTCTCAGGGCAGCCGGATGAAGGCCTGGTGACCGCGCTCAAACACGCGCGGCCCGAGCACCTGGCAAGAGTGGCTCAAAACAACCACGTCCACGCGCTGGTGGGAAAAGTTCTGGTTGAAAACCAGGAATTGATCAGCACCGTCCCGCGGGACCTTTTTCTCTATTTCAGGTCAATGCACGAGGCGAACGCAACGCGGCTAACACAAGCGAAACAGCAACTACACTCAATCCGCCAGGCCCTGTCACAGGCCGATGTTCCGGCAGTGGTCATGAAGGGTGGAGGTGACGCGTTGGACCCCCTGCATAAAGACTCTGCAATTCGCTTTGTCGGCGATCTTGATATTCTGATACCGCAGGAACTGGTCGGGCCGGCTAAGGATGCATTGCTTGGCATTGGCGCAGAATCTCCGCCCACCGCCACCTCCTCCGCAAATTCGGATCTAAACTGGCGCGGTACCCGTATCGTTCAACATCATCTTCCGAAAATTATCCACGCGGACTGGGAGCTTCCGGTAGAGTTGCACACAGCAGTTGGCCGAGGCACGATGGATCGTCTATTACCGGCACGCGACGTTCTTTCCCGTGCCCAAGAAACGTCCCTGCCTGGCCTTTACATAATGTCACCTGAAGATCGCGCGTGCCATCTGATATCCCACGCCCTGTATCACTACGGAACCTTCGATCTAAGGTCTTGGATTGACTGGACCAGCTTGCGTAGCAGATGCGATATAAAAAAAGTGAACGCACATTTGACGCAATTCGGGATGGAGACTGTCGTCGCTGAATTCGAGGCTATGGCGACTTACCTGACACAACCAGCGCAGAAAGATACAAGTATCTGTAATAACCCCCATGTGGACGAAGCCATATTGAGGTTTGGCAGCACGCGAAGTCGAAAAATACAATACGCCCCACAACTGATCGCCCGAAAATCCCGGGCATTGTTGAGGTCTCCCGAGTATCGGAACCACATCCTGAAGCAGGTTATCCACCTCTCCTGGTGGCGAGATTTCTTCAGAACTCATGCCACCATATTCAGGAATTTAAGGTGAACCCCTGCCGAGCGCATCAGAACATCTGACAAGCCGTTGGGTATTGGGTGTCCGTCCGGTGAATGCGACCAGTTAATGTTGAGCGGTTTCTTCGACGTAACACCACGGCATGAGTTCATCGAGG
>NZ_JBXWOS010000046.1:0-10048 GCF_059611005.1 Ruegeria sp. CDSB117 | reverse complement strand
TTGGCAGTTACGATGAGCCAGAAACCCTCTCTTATCAAATCGACCTAAACTGTCCCATGGGCGCTGACGTCAGACACTTGCGATGCTCAGTTTCTTTTTCATCGGAGCGTTGTTTGTTCCGGAAGCCTGGCTGTTCCTGAGCCCGACCGGCCTTCTGATCGTTGTCCTGTCTCTCGTCATTGTCCGCCCAGTCGCGATCTGGATGTCCCTGATCGGGACCGAAACAACTGCGAATGAAAGGCTGTTTTATGGCTGGTTCGGCCCTCGCGGTTTGGCAACTGCCCTGTTTGCCGTGTTTGTCGTCATGGATTTCGAAGGTGTTCAGAAAATCGACGATATCTTGGTAATCGCCATAACCGCGGTCATGGTTTCGGCATTCGTTCATGGGATCACCGCCAAATACGCACCCCAAATCTTTCGGCTGTCGAAAGGCGGAGAAGAAACGGAATGAAGCGAACTCACTTGCTCAGGTTGCGAAGCCGCCCGAAGCCAATGCACTGGGAGCGATACCTATGAACGTACGGGTTTTTCGTTGGGAGTATCTGCTGGCTGTGCTTCTGCTGGCCATTGTCACCGAACCGATTGCAGGGCCCACAATTGCTGCCAATCTGGTGTCCCTGGCACTATTTCAGGTCGTGGTCGTCGCTACTCTTCTCAAGAGCGTAAACTCCACCGGGCAACGGGGTTTGGGGCTGGTGATTGCGTTTCTGTGGTTCGGTGCAACTGTATTGGCCTTAGTGACAGATCAGGTTCATGGAGTTGTCGCCGCATTTTCTGGAGTAATGCTGGTAGGTGCCTTGTACGTCACCTTCCGCAATCTGCTCGAGCGTGAAGCCGGGGACTTTGACGCCCTCGTCGGCTCGATATTCGGTTATGTCTTGCTCGGTATGGTCTGGGCTATGTTCTATGTTCAGATCGAGCGATGGCATGCTGGCTCAATAGCGTTTCCCAGCGACGCTGATCTTTGGTCTGCATCAATCTATTTCAGCCTCGTAACGCTGACGTCTCTTGGATACGGGGATATTTTGCCAGTCTCCGCAGTAGCTCGTATTTCGGCCGGCTTTGAGGCTGTTGGCGGCGTGCTTTACATCGCAATCATGATCGGAAGCATCGTCGGGACGTATCGCCAGAAGCCTGTTTCCGGCTCCTCGACGAAAAATTAATTCTCGGGAATTGGCGGGTGGTCTCTACCGAGGTCCGCTCAGGGTGGCCGAATCCAAAGCCGTGGGGCGGTGCTGAGGAGGGTGGTCTTGAGGTAGGTCATGACTTTGCAATGTCTGGTTTCTGCGCATTCCAGAAATTCGGATCTGACAACGTTGCTGGTGCGGCGAATGGCGGTTTCGTCCGCAGAGTGGTCGTTCGTACCAACTGCTGCGAATGACCGCTTCGAGCCCTGTCTAACAAATGCTGCAATCAGCACGAACTAGGAGTATGGGCTGAAACCCGACTTTGAGGGGGTGGCAAGCGAGAATAATGATCCATGACAACGCCATGAAATGTGCACGGTGATAAAATGCAGCTATGACGTCACAGCAACGTCACCGTCCTATTTGGACTTCTAGAGATCTGTGCACATATTTTTCTGCGAAAGCACAAAGGAACAAGCCTATGCCTAAACGACTTTCCCAATCTGCGCCGTCTGTTACAGCCCTTTGCGTCGCTGCCTTGGTCTCTGGTGGTGCCGCGGCGGAATCCACAAGCGCCACGCTTGACGCGCTTGTCGACAGTCGGGAAATTCCGGTTACGGTTGATAACTTTACCCGTGCAGCGACGGATGCAGAGCTGGACAAATACGTCTCACTGGCCGGTGGCGTGAATGAATTTTTCCATTTCCGCACACCGACTCCGGTGGAAAATCAGCCGACGATCCGCATGAACCGTGACACGCTCTACAGCACAGCTGTTGTCGATATTAGCGAGGGCGCGACCCTGACGCTGCCCGAGGTGGGTGGGCGATATATGACCGCGATGATTGTGAATCAGCACCACTATATCAACGAAGTCTACTTTGGCGGCGGCACCTACACTCTGGACACAAAGACATTCGATACCCCCTATGTCATTGTGTTCATGCGCGTACTGGTGGACGCGTCTGATCCAGACGACGTGGCCGCCGTGAACGCGATCCAGGACGCGATGATGATCGAGGCGGCGTCATCCAAACCCTTCATCTCTCCGGATTACAATCAAAAGGATCTGGAGGACTTGATTTCAGAAACCCTAAAGTTGGGCCGATTTGCGCCCGATGCAACACGCACCTTTGGGCCCAAGTCCGAGGTTGATCCCTTACGCCACTTCATTGGCACGGCGGTCGGCTGGGGCGGTTTGCCGGAAACCGAAGCGTTCTATTTGAGTGTCGAACCAAACCTGCCCGTCGGAACCTACAAGATCGACGTCCCGGCAGACGTGCCTGTTGGGGCATTTTGGTCTGTCAGCCTCTATAATGCGGCCGGTTTCTTTGAGGAAAACGCACGCGATGCTTACAACGTCAACTCAATCACCGGAACGCCCAACGATGACGGCAGCATGACGGTACATCTGGGGGGCTGCGACACGGATGCGGTCAACTGCTTGCCCATCATGGATGGGTGGAACTATACGGTTCGGCTCTATCGTCCGGGGCCCGAAGTTCTGGATGGCAGCTGGACATTTCCCGCCGCCCAACCTGTGAATTGAGTGAAAAAGGAACAGACCATGAAAGCTCTACTTGCCTTCGTCCTGTGCGCTCCGACGTTTGTTTTGGCCGAAAACGTCACTGTTGAAAACTTTGTACGCGCCGAGTCGGATTTTAATATCCGGGGCAACATGAAGACCTTCGGCTTTGGCGTGGGCGAGTTGCATCACCTGCGCGAACCAACGACCACCGAGGATCAGCCAACGATCCGGATGAATCAGGATACTCTGTATTCCGGACTTGTGGTGGACCTGTCAAAGCCTGTGGAGATCACGCTGCCTGACCTGGGCGGGCGGTATCAGTCGATGCATTTGGTCAATCAGGATCACTATATGTTCGCTGAGGCAAGACCCGGGACCTACAGGCTGACCGAAGAAGAGGTCGGCACCCGCTTTGCCTTCGTGGCCTTCCGTACATTCGTTGATGTCACCAACCCTGACGACATCGCAAAGGCCCATGCCGCGCAGGACGCGATCAAAACAAGCGGCGGCGGCAAAGGACCATACGAGGCGCCGGATTGGAACCTGGATAACCTTGGGGTGGCGCGCAAGGCGCTGAGTGATGTCGCGGTGCTTGGCTTTAATTCAAAATATGCGTTTGGCACCAAAGACGAGACACGGCCCATTGACCACCTTGTCGGCGCTGCCGCTGGTTGGGGTGGCCTGCCGTTCACTGCTGCGTCTTATGTCATCGACAGCGTTTCCGAAAATGATGGCGAAACCCCACACGCCGTGACCGTCAAGGACGTCCCGGTGGACGCGTTCTGGTCCATCACCATCTACAATGCCGACGGCTACCTGGAACCTAACGGTATGGGGGTGAACAGTTACAACAACTTCACAGCAACACCAGACGATAATGGGGCCTACCTGATCCATTTTGGTGGCTGTGACGATGGCCGGGCCAACTGTATCCCGATTTCACCCGGCTGGAACTACACCGTCCGCCTTTACGAACCACGCTCCGAAATTCTGGACGGCAGTTGGACCTTCCCGGCTTTCGAGCCTGTGGACTGACTTGGGCTCGGCCCAAAATCGTGGCTCAAAGCTGACATGCGCGGAATTCATCGCCATGTTCAGCTGTGGGACGGAAGCGGCTATTTACCGAACGGCCATCAAGGTCGGAAAGGTCCGCAACCCGGAGCTGAAAAGCCTATTTTAGAAGGTCCGGTTTGGGCCGTCCGCGAAACTTTGCAAAGGTCGCTATCTGCGCATTTCGGTCATTGGGGCACCGTGCAGCAATGTTCAAAGAGGGCTCAATGCGGACGTTTGCCTGAATACCGCAAGCGACCGCTATGCGGACGAAGCCGCCATAGGCACCATCGCAAGCAATGACGGTTGTCAGCCCAATGCGGGCTTGGTCGATCCGCAAGCAGGGAGGCGAGCAGGCATAGGCGCTGGCAACTACCTTGGTCTGATTTACAGGAATTTTTTCAGCAACCAATACATGAAGGTCGAGTTGTTCTACTTGTTATTTTCGGAACGAAAAGCCTGCGGTGACATCCCGGCCCAAGCATGCACAGTTTAGGTAAAATTGGGATCCCAATCATCCACAACCCCTAGTGCTGCTCAAAAAGATAAGGTGAAAACCCACTCTTAAGGGTGAACACCAATCAAAGATGCCGCTTCAGGGACAACACAAATCTTGTCCGTGAAGCGGCGTTTTGGCTATTGCCAACTTGCAAAAGTCTTGCGGGCCAGTTCACTTTCTGGTCGCAGATTTTCAATGCCTCCATAGGGTTCATCAGTCCCAATCTCGCGATGTGGGTATTTTGCAATCATTTTTTGATGCCGTTTGGCCATATCCTGGAAGGACGCTCCGGACCAAAGCGATTGGCCGATGTCAGAATACATCTCGCGCGGATCGCGAAGGATATTGAACACCGGCGCAGCGGCCCCTGGGACACCAGGTGCGGGCATGTGCATCTTGAATTCCTGTTTCACAATCGAACGCAAAACCGGTCCTTCGTAGATATAGACATAATCTCTCCGCGAGTTGCCATCCCCCTCAAGAAACAATGCTGTCTGGTCCACGCCGTCGATGATCCGGTCACGCGGGATGAATTCAGTTCCGCCAGCGATACGGGCGAAGGTTGTGAATAGATCGGAAACGTGAACGATGTCCCCTGCGTACTTGCCTCCTTCGATTGCAGCTGGCCAGCGTACGAAAGCATCAACACGCACCCCACCTTCGAGGTGTTCCGCTTTGCCGCCCCGGTAAATCAATTCGATCATGCCTGAAGTGGGCGAATACTGCTTAAAGATGCCGTTGTCCGCCATGATCACAACAAGCGTGTTGTCCGCAATTCCAAGTTCATCAACTTTGGCCATCAAATCACCGATCCAATCGTCAAGTTGCTCCATTTTATCAGCCATAAAGCCACCGTTGCGGGACCGCTGCTGTTCGCCGTAGGTGAAATTGATTGGGTAAAGCGGCCAGTATTGAAGAAAGAATGGATCATCTTCTCCCGCCAAACGGTCAAGTTGCTCCAAGACCTGAGCCTGATAGGTCTCGTTCATGCGTTCATAGTGCGCCTGTGTCCATTCCTCGCCAGCTTCTATGCCGACCTCCCGTGCGGCCTCTCCGGCCCTGGCTTCGAGGCCAGTTACAAGACCATAGGGTTTGAACCGTTCATCCATTCCGTATTTCCCGGATTGAGTAGACGGATGCCAGCCGTTGAGGTTACCTGCATTCGCAGCCTCTGGTGTCATCAGGCTCAGTTGCACTTGCTGATGGACTGGAAAATACGCGACATCAAACCCCTGGTTGTGAGCGAATGACTCCTCAATATCGCCCTGGTGCCATTTCCCAACATGTGCTGTGTTATAGCCGGATTGATTGAGAATTTCGGCGATGGTAACTTCGTTCTTGGACAACCCTTCACCAACAAGAGCAACTTTCACTTCCTTGACACCCGCGCGAATTGGGTGCCCTCCGGTCAGGAATGCAGTGCGGGTAGGTGTGCAGGAAGGCTCAGTATACATCCGCATCAAAGAAAGGCCTTCTGCGGCGAAATCGTTGATGTTTGGTGTGTCAAATCCGGTGACAAAGTTCATCGCAGGATTGCCCATGAGGCCAAAACTCACGTCATCGATGAGAACGTAGAGAATATTAGGGGGCTTACCATCGTTTCTTTCTCGAACTTCCGCTAGCTTCTTATCGATCTCAATGTCTTGGGCATCCCATTGCTCGCCGTACTGAGCGCGAAGAAAATTGAATTCTCCGTCATGGACGATGGGAGTTTCCTGGGCCGCGACTGATGTGGCAGCAACAATGGATGCAAATAAGGCGGTTCGAAAAATCAAGTTAGAGCTTCCTTTATTGTGTTGGCGGGAAACAATGAGTTTCAATCAAAGTTGGCCGCGTTTTGGGCCTTCTCGAAAACCAGTCAATACCAGAGGGTCACGCTACGGTCTACTTGCGCCATGAAATCGCCATTTGCTGTGCCTCCTACCAAGGTGAGCTAACGGCCGATTGCGATATTTTGCAAAGTCCGTTTCCTGCGCATCGCCGACCTTAGTGCGGACTGCGGCACCTAGTAACTTTGGGCTCGATGCGGACATCCAACGAAACGTGGCAATCGACCGCTATGCGGACAAAGCAGTCGTTCGTAGAATCTCTAAAGACGACGATGCAAATGCGTGATAACTCCAGATTATGGCCACGACATCTGCGCGAAATCGAACGCCCATCCCTTACGCATTTGCGGTTATTGGTGTTCTTTTTGCTTCAATCTGTTTCGGGCTGGTTCCCTTTTTCAGCCGCAGCCTGACCGAACAGGGTGTTGCACCCTATGCGGTCGCATTCTACCGCTACATTATTGCGGCTCTTCTTCTGCTTCCTGTTCTCATCGTGCACCGAAAAGAATGGCGAGAGATCACTTGGGGTCTTTCCGCCGGAGCCGTAATGGGGCTTGGTTGGATCGGATATGTAACGGCGCTGGAGAAGCTGCCCGCATCGACAGTGGGTGTGCTTTACATGACCTATCCGGTGTTCACCTTAGTTATTGCCTGGGCTGTGTTTGGCGATGCACCCACGCGACGCGCCATGTTGGCCGCTGGTCTGATTATGGTGGCAGCTGTCATTGCTGGCTCGCCTGCGTCAGTGGCTGCGGAACACCTACCAACGCTGCTGCTATCGCTTGCCGCCCCATTTGGGTTTGGCTTCGGAATTTGCGTCCTGGTACACAGGTTGTCACGGATTGCGCCGTTGGCACGTATCGCGTCAGTTTCTCTGGGGTCTGTACTGGGCCTCGCGCCGCTCATCCTTGGAGCTGAGGTTGGAGAGCTTCTCCCAAGGGAACAATCCGATTGGCTTTTCATTGTTGGTATTGGTCTGGTTACCGCTTTCGTGCCCCAGCTTATCTACACGATATGCTCACCTGTTATTGGGGCTTCCCAAACTGCGGTCGTCGGAAGCATCGAATTACCCACGATGTTTGCCGTGGGATATCTTGCCTTTGGCGAAGCCATCTCTTTTCCTCAAGCTTTGGCATGTGCCTTAGTGCTGGGCGCAATCGCGATCACAAGAAGTAGAAAGACGCGCACCGTATCTACCGTGCTCGCAAAATCACCAAGGCGGTAGTACTGGGCTCGGTGCTGCCGTGCTCTGACGTGGGCAAGCTCTGCACGGGTGTTTATCGAGATGACGACGGAGCGGTGCGGGTAGTTTTTTACGTCGAAAGATCGAGTTCCATTAGCACACAAGCCCCTTCGTCCTTGATGTCCAGAAAAGGTCGCTGCCCGTTGAGTTCGAAGTCTTCGTAGCCAATCGAATGAGTGCTGGTGAAGCCCGCTTTCAAAAACATGCTTTGTGAAAACCGGTTTGTCGCTTCGGCGAAAGCAATCCGGTAGCCGGATCTTTCAGCTTGGCTTAGACAAGAGTCCAGCAAGCTTTGCGCAATTCCTCTTCTTGAGAAATCATCACGCACGGCGATCATGAATATATGAAGAAACCTCTCTTCCTGAATGTCGTGCGTCTTTGAAAAAAAGCCTTCCAGCTCATCAATTAGCTTGATGACTGGCTCAGAGTCCAATTCCACTGCATCAATCCCATCAGGGGGCGGTTGACCGAAGTCATGTGCCAGAACTGCGCCTACTATTTCACCAGAAGCTTCATCGAGAGCAACAGACGACAAACCCTCCTTTGCTGATTTTGATCCAAATAGTTCGGCGATCTTTTCGAGCTTTTCAAGCGAGAACTTAGTTGAAACGGCGGGAGGATCACGCCTGCTAAAAACATCACCAAGCAGTTTAGACATTGCATCATTGTCTGTTTCTGACATTCGTCGAACTACGATCTCTGAACTAGTCATTCGGTATTTCTCCCAAAACAAATGGCGTAAATACTTGGCACAATGTTAGCTTTTGGCGCTTGGCGATTGTGTTTGAACAGGGACAAAGCAGTAACAGTCGACGGGATCGTCTCAATCTTTTGCGAATTGCGATAAATCAATAGCACGGGCTTTCAGCCTTTCGTTTCCTCAATTGCTTGCGCATTCATCGATCAGCCATTGGCAGACGGCGCGAACGGCTTTGCGGCGCCCGGCGCGATTGTTGACTGCCAGGTAATACCCGCCGAATGGGATTTCGATGTCCGCGAGTTCAACCAAAACGCCCGATTGAAGTTCAGGTCCACATAAATTCTTGTCCATCAGCACTGCTCCTAGACCGGCGACTGCCGATTGGATTGCCAATAATGCGCCAAGTGGATGGGGCAATTTGAGGTCAGGGACCTCATTAAGTCCGGCCCGCTTGAACCAATCAGTCCACAGGCTGAACGTAGCTTCTTCAATCAAAGGGCCGCGAGCAAGCGCCTCAATATCCAATTTGCCATCTGAAATCGGCGCAAAACCGGGTGCCGCATAAGCCCGAACTTCAGATTGAAACAGCAGATGGTATCCATCAACCGATCCGGTTCTCAAATATCTCACCCCAATGTCGAAATCATGGGCTTCAATATCCATGACCTTAGTAGTTACGGACAGTTTCAGATCAATTTCGGGGTGACGGGTCTTAAGACTTGTAAGCCGAGGGATTAGCCATTTCTGGGCAACTGTGGTTTCTGTCGTCAGCGTAACGGTGCCTTTGGGGGGAACCGAAAGTACCTCCGTAGCCAGAGCGATCCGGTCAAAGGCCGGAGTAATCTCCGTCAGGTATGTTCGACCTTGATCGGTCAGTGCAACACCGCTGTTCTGGGTGCGGAAGAGATGAACGTTCAGACGCGCCTCCAGCCCTCTTACATGTCGGGAAATGGCGGAATGGGAGACGCCCAACTCTGCGGCGGCCTTGGTGAAACTGCCCAATCGACCCGCCGCTTCAAAGGCGCGCAATGCGTTTAGGGGGGGTAAAAGTCTCGGCACGACCCTTTGTGACTTTTTGGAACAATAGGTGTCAAGTATCAACGTTTGAGGGCGAAGGTCGCAGCGTTGCATGGTCGAGGAATGACAATTTCTGGAGGCGACTATGAAACCCATTGATAAAAACGAGTTTGAGATTCACGAAACTAAGGCAGCTCCAAAGCACTTTGGCCGATTTGATTTGAGGGGATGGCTTCTGGGCTTTCTCAAGCCGTCGATACAAACAGGTTGCGACCCGGTCCACCTGACGCATCGACTGCTTAGAGATGCAGGAATCGACGAGTTGGACATCGAGAGAAAGAAGCTAATGAGTGCGCCTCTGATCCGCTGAACCCTCACGGACTATGAACGCCTGCTCCATGTTCGCAGTACAAAAACTTCGCGGAACTGAATTGTGATTACGTGGAGTGCGACTGGATTGGCGGTATCTTAGCATGGCTTGCAAATGAAGCCCCCTGCGGGGCTCAATCCGGTCATCTGACGGTTTACCGATTTACTAAGCCAAGGCCGGTCAGTTGGTACTCAAGTCACACTGAAGCATCAAAATGCATTCCCCTACGTCGTCTTTTCTCATTGATCTGGTACTGACTTCGACAGATAGAGAGGTGTGCGGTGGCTGTCTTCCTTCGCAAGTGGCGCATGTCAAAGCGCTGCCGGAGGACCTCCGGTGGCCTTTATTCGTGGCTTACGCAGCAGCCACAGGCCCTATCAGAGGACGTCATGCCCTTTTCAACTGACGGTCAAGACCGCGCTACTCGCGCCATTGACCCATTGCCAATACGCCTTATCAAGCGCGCCATACTGGTTCTTGTCGGCCTGTTTTATTTCCTCTTCGTGGCCTTTGCCCCTCTTCTTTGCATTCGGCGCAGAGGGTTTCGGGGTTGGTATTGGCGCCTGGTGAAACGGTCATGTTCCCGCCTGCTGTGGCTCCTCAGCATTCGCGTCGAGATGCGTCCTGAGGAAAAGAATGCCCTCGCCGCCGACACCAACAGCATCATCGTGGTTAACCACCGTAG
>NZ_JBXWOS010000045.1:0-10793 GCF_059611005.1 Ruegeria sp. CDSB117 | reverse complement strand
GATACACCTCTGAAACTCAGTGGCTTGAAGCATGCAACAGAGACAGCAGCAACAAATTTAATGGGTCCAGAACCTAGCTTCTTGTGCCTGGGCCGCGGGGCGGTCAGACGACTGCGACCAGTCTTCTGGTAGGACGGCATAGTAGTCGCAAGCGCCGGTTGGCTGATACACGTGCGCTAGTCGCCTCATGCAATGCCCGCTTCGTCCGCATCTCGGAGGATGTAAGGCTCGTAATGAAGGTCCGCTTCGTGCGAGACCGGTCATCATCAACCGTTGAGCCTAAGGCGGCTTTGTCCGCTCACCGCCATTAGCCGTCTGGTTTCCAACGTCCGGTGTAGGGTGGCTGAAAAGGGGACTTTGCAGCCATCCGCATTCTTGCTCCAAAGGACCGCGGTCAGCCCAATGCAGACTTTGGTTTCAGTGGTGTGAACGTAGGGTATATTTAGACCATACTAACGGAGACGTAACAATGAGCTTCACCCAAGAAGACGCAGCCGACGTCATTAATGAGAATAAACAATGAGAATAAACGGGACATCAACCGACTCAGAATGACAACAACCAATATCATGACAGTGCATCAACTTAAGTTCTATCTCGACTGGCTTGATCTGAATAAGGTGGAAGTCGACGTAACTACAGTTTCACTTCCATCGTTAATGGAAATTGAGGCAATGACCGCTGCCTTTGTGATTTCGTATGGACGGCTGTTTTCATCCACTACCGGAGTGACAAAGTACGTTAGAAAAAACGTCCCGGAGGAACATAAGCATGCACATGATGAAATAATCTCACTTCGAAATGAACGCTATGCACACCACGGAGATCATGAGTCGTACGGAGTAGGGTCAGGACCCTAGCTAAAGCGGATGCGCTGCATGAGCTTTGACCATGGCGGCACGACGTAAGCTTCAAGCGACAGGCAGCCAAGTGCCTCCGGTTTTCCATATTTATCTAATTACTGCTATGTATGAATTCATCAAACGATGAGGACATGATGAATTCACTAACCAGAATAACACGTGGGATAGGCGTCGCTCTCAAAGACGGTAGAGTGAAAGGCATTCTTGCCTTCACAGTTGGAATGATTTTATGGGCCTCGGTCTTTTACCACTTTGTCGAAGGTTGGAGTTGGCTCGACTCAATCTACTTTTCTGTCGTGACCATTTCGACCGTGGGGTTTGGTGACTTCTCACCTGAAACCGCGGCAGGGAAGATCTTCACAATGATTTACATCGTCGTGGGCCTCGGTGTCTTCGTGACCGCGGCGACCACAGTGGCGGATACAATCTTGTCCCAGGACGACAAAAAAGCGGACAAGTAGATTATCCCAATTTGACCAAATCGAGTTCATGCCCAGGCATTGGTTTGACTGGGCCCCTCAAGCTGTGGCTCGGATTCATTTGTGTCTTCAAACTGATAGACGATCACTAAAATTCAAAAAAATGTACATATTATGTTTTTTGAGTGTAACATTCGAAAAACACATGGAGGGATGGAATGGAAAAGACACAGGACGCAAAGATTGTCGATCTAGCGATACGATTGCTGTTTCTCGGACTATTCCTCTACAGCGCCCTGGTCATGGTGGCCCCGCTTGCGAGCGTGGTTATCTGGGCAACGATCCTCTGTGTGGCGCTATATCCGGCATTTGATTGGCTTCAGTCCAAGCTGGGAGGGCGGAAAAAACTTGCCACGACGATCTTGGTTTTGCTGGGCCTTGTTCTGACCCTCGGGCCAGTCGCTACCGCGGTGTCTGGTGCCGCAGAACTTGGGTCTGAATTCGCGGAACAAGCAGACAAAGGTGACTTAAAAGTCCCACCTGCGCCAGAGGGTCTCAAGGAGTTGCCCTTGGTGGGAGACAAAATAGCCGATGTCTGGGGAATGTTTGAGCGCAATCTTGACGGCGCGCTTGCAAAATACGGCACGCAAATCCTTGAGATCACCAAATCGCTCTTCGGAAAGGTGCTGGGCATCGGAATCGGGCTGCTTGGTTTAGCTCTTTCCGTACTGATTATGGGGGCTTTGTTCAGCCCCGGGCCAAGTTTGGTCCAGGGTCTTCAGCGCTTTGCCAACCGTGTCTTCGCACCACGCGGCGGTGAATTCGTAACACTGGCAGGCGCAACGATCCGGAACGTGACAAAAGGCGTGATCGGCGTAGCAGCCATTCAGGCGGTCTTCGTTTGGGTACTGTTGGCTTTGTTCGGGATTTCTTCGGCCGCCACTCTGGCATTTATCTGCCTGATACTCTCGATTATCCAAATCGGGCCCGGATTGGTTCTAATACCGGTAATTATCTACGCATGGAGCTCCATGTCCGGCGGGACTGCGTTGATCTTCACCATATTGGCCGTTCCCGTCATGATAATGGACAGTTTCCTGAGACCCGTGTTCATCTCAAAAGGCCTTGAGACCCCCATGTTGGTCATCCTCATCGGTGTTCTCGGCGGTATGATGGCGTACGGTTTGATTGGCGTCTTTATGGGGCCGGTTCTCTTCGCTGTTTTCTATGAGCTATTCAAGGTTTGGATTGATACCTCGCCCGAAGCCGAGCGCACTGCTGAAGGTGCTGCGAAATGAGGAAGACGATATGGACAACCCTGGCTGTCATTCTGATTTTTCTTGTTTGGTACCTGGTCGCTGATCGGAAAACGCCATTTACCGGGAACGCCAGAGTAAAAGCCGTGGCGACCCAGATCGTCCCGCAGGTGACTGGCACTGTGACTGAAGTTTTGGTCGAAAACGGTGAGGTTGTCTCGGCCGGAGATGTCCTTGTCCGGATCGACGCGCGACCCTACGAGATTCAGCGCGACAAGGCGGAAGCTGATCTCGAGGCAGCCACTCAAGAGGTGGGTGCATCTTCGGCAGAGGTAAGAGCGGCACAGGCCAAACTCGCAAGGGCGCAAAGCGATCTGGATACAATGCGCATTCAGACGGAACGCGTATTTGCGCTCGAAAAGAAAGGGTTGATCGCCGTCACTAAGGCCGATGATGCGCGAGGGCAACTGGCAGAGTCCGAGGCAAACTATGAGAACGCAAAAGCGGATCTGGAAAAAGCAAAACAGAGGCTTGGTGACGATGGGATTGAAAACCCGAAAATCCAGCGCGCGTTGGCGGCCTTGGCGGATGCGGAACTGAACCTGGAATGGACTGAACTGCGTGCTCCGGAGACAGGCGTGATCTCTAATCTGTTGATAGCCCCTGGAACGTATGCGCGATCCGGTCAGGATCTGTTGACATTTCTGGACGCGACTGACGTCTGGATCGAGGCGTATTTTACCGAGAACAACCTAGGAAGAGCTTCGGTAGGGTCTCCGGTTGATGTGGTTTTGGATATGCATCCCGGTCAGATTGTTCCTGGCGTCATTGAGAGCTTTAGCGCGGCCGTTTCCCTAAGTGGCGGTGATGTGCCCGGGCAACTGGCGAGTCCGCCCAGTACCAAAGGTTTCTTGCGGGAGCCGGAAAGGTTCCCAGTCAGGATCGTATTGCCGGGCTATGAAGCTGGAAGTGCCGAAGATGATCTTCGCTTTCAGTTGAACGGGCAGGCCGATGTGATCATGTATCTAAGTGACAACTCATTGCTGAACCTGGTAGGCCGCACCTACATCCGCGTGGTTTCAATACTGTCCTATGCGTATTGAGGACCAACGCTCTGTCGCCCGGCTTGCGGTGGGTGTTACCGGCGTCTTTTCCTTGGGCTTGTTTCTTGGCTGGCCACTCGCCGTCGTTGGGGCGGTGTTCGCCGCACTGTTTTTGCAGGCGCCCGCCGCATTGCCTCTGGCAGCATTTGCTAAGCTGTTTGTTTTTTCGATTGGATTGATGTTCATTTCGTTCCTGGTGTCGTCAATCTTCTCACCATATCCTCTTGTTTTTCTCATTCTGGTGGCCATTGGAATAATCCTGTCTTTCATGTGGTCAGTTTCTGGCGCCGGAGTTTTACCAGGTGTCATCGCTCTCATGGGAGCATTGATGATCCCAAACTTGGTTCTGCAATCCCAGGATCTGGCCTTGGTGCTTGTGTATTGGATACCTTTGAATCTGCTGTTTGCGGGCTTTGTATCGACGCTAATGTTCGTGCTGATCCCCGCCGAACCTCAATCAGCGGCCCAGAAGAAGGCCGCATCGTCGCCGAACTTCGACCCATATCGCCGAATAGTCAGGATGTCGCTTGTAACAGTGCCGTTTGCCTTGGCGTTTTTTGTTTCCGGCGCATCTGCATTACTAGTTTTGTTTTTTGTCGCCCTGCTGAGCCAGCAACTTGCGGCAATGCCCGCTGCAGGCAAAACAGTTGCAAAAGCTATGCTGACGGCAAACCTTCTTGGGGCGGCAGTATCCATCATTTGTTATGAGATAAACGTAATAGCTCCGGTTATTCTCACCCCCATTTTGCTGTGTTTTTTCTTTTGCCTAACACTCGGAGCACTTGGAAAGTCAAAAGTCCCGCTCGCCGCCGCCGCCGGTTCCGCTATTACGACAGCTCTGATTGTATATGGCGGTTCGGTTGCACCATTTTCAGACGAGGCTGACGTCAAGAGCATCACTCGCGTATTGCAAGTTGCCAGCGCCGCTTTTTTTGTAATCATCGCATATGTTGTTGTGGATGAATTTTGGCCGGAGAAAGAGCGCCAAGCGGCTCAATGAAGTTAGTTGCGATGTGGCATGGTTCTGAAAGAAATAGAATTTCTAGTGTCAGGACCCATTGATTTCTGCGGGGTTGCGAGATTCACGGTTCGAAAAACGAGCGGCGAACATGTCTGATCTGTTTTGGTTGACCGACGCCCAGATGGCGCGTCTTGAGCCCTTCTTCCCAATGTCTCACGGCAAACCCCGCGTCGATGACCGGCGGGTGTTGAGCGGGATAGTCTTCATTAATCGCAATGGCTTGCGCTGGCGCGATGCGCCGAAGGAATACGGCCCGCACAAGACGCTCTACAACCGCTGGAAACGTTGGAGCGGCAAGGGCATCTTCGCCCGGATGATGGCCGGATTGGCCGCTGAGCACGGCGAAGATAAGGCCGTGATGATAGATGCGACCTACCTGAAGGCGCACCGCACAGCGACCAGTTTGGGCGTCAAAAAGGGGGGCGTGGACGCCTGATCGGTCGGACCAAGGGCGGCATGAACACGAAGCTGCGCGCTATCTGCGACAGCAAGGGACGCCCACTCAACTTGTTTGTGACGGCTGGGCAGGTCAGCGATTATATCGACGCTCGGGCATTGTTGAGCAGCCTGCCAGATGTCGAATGGCTGCTTGGGGATCGCGGATATGACGCTGATTGGTTCCGGGAAGCGTTGAAAGACAAAGGTATACGCACGTGCATCCAAGGCCGGAAGCAGCGGAAGAAAGCGGTGAAGTACGACAAGCGCCGCTACAAACGTCGCAATCGGATCGAGATCATGTTCGGAAGGCTGAAAGATTGGCGGCGAGTGGCAACCCGATACGACAGGTGCCCAAACGTCTTCCTCTCAGCCATCGCACTGGCGGCTACCGTCTTCTATTGGCTATGAGTCCTGACCCTAAGTACTATTAGTGCCAACCAAAAAATCGATTGGCACTTGTTCGTTAGAACTTTCCTTGGCCTCTTCAGGCACCAACATTCACAACCATTTTGCCAAAATTCTCCCCGCGAAGTAGCTGGTTAAGGGCTTCTGGTGCAGCCTCCAACCCATCCACCATGTGCTCGCGGTACTTAACCGCACCATCCTGAATCCAACTTGTCATATCGCGTGTGAACTCTTGGTAAAGCGATATTGGAAAGCTGTCGAAAATGATGAAACCCTGTGCTTTCACCTTCTGCCTCAGCAAGGTGCCCATTATTGCTGGTCCCATATCGGGACCTTTGGGTAGATCCGTCAAATTGTACCACGAAACTACGCCGCAGATTGGCATACGGGCAAAGGGGTTGAGCAAGGGTAAAACAGCATAAAGCACCTTGCCACCAACATTCTCGAAGTAGACATCGATCCCATCGGGGCATGCTGCGCGTAGCTGGTCGGCAAAATCGGTGGTCTTATGATCAATACAGGCGTCGAAACCGAGGTTTTCGACCACATGGGCACACTTTTCGGCCCCACCAGCAATCCCGACAACTCGGCAACCCTTGAGTTTGGCAATCTGACCCACGGTAGCTCCAACAGGGCCGGAGGCTGCGGCAACAACAACGGTTTCGCCGGGTTTTGGTTCGCCTATCTGCAATAACCCTGCATAGGCAGTATAGCCAGGCATCCCAAGTATCCCAAGAGCCCAAGACGGGTTTTGGGGAGATTTACCCATGTTGATGACCTCGTGACCATCGGAGATTGCATAATCTTGCCACCCACTGTTTGAGAGGACAAAGTCGCCAACTTCGAAACCATCGAGATTTGCAGCAATGACTTCCCCTACAACCTGTCCCGTCATCACTTCTCCTATTGCTACGGGTTCGGCATAGGATTTAGCGTCGTTCATCCGCCCACGCATGTAGGGGTCGAGCGACAGGTAATGTGTGCGGACAAGCATTTCACCTGCGCCCGGCGTAGGGATATCTGCGGTTTCCAAACGGAGCGTACTGGCGTCGGGCTCGCCACTGGGACGCTCATTCAATACGATCCGGCGATTAGTATCAGTGGTCTGGGTCATTTAGTGCTCTTTCCTTATACGTGTCGGTTTGAGGGAAGCGGAGGTATTCTTTGCGAAGAGTACGTATCAGTTTCAGGTTCCCGGCGCTGGATCGCCAGAACGTTCAGTTTCCCTTGAGCACGAGCTCATCAACTTCCTTACGCCAATGGACGGAAGGGCATCAACACATGCGTGGTTGCTCAAGTTCAATTGTAAAATTTTCTCACCATGGCTTGCAAGGAAACGCACAATTTCCGAACAGTGGGTAAGCCCATGCGCCATTCACACCAGTTGCGATGACATTGACAACGATTCCAAGAAGTGGCGCATCCTCAAGATGCGGGTTTGGGAGTGCCCGCACAGCTTCTCTGATGATTAAGAATGCCGCCAGCACAATCAGTACGCCCTCGGCGACGGCGGAAAGATACTCGGCCTTTTTGTGACCAAAGAGGTGTTTTTCGTCAGGGGTATATTGGAAATCCGAACTGCAAAATACGCCAGCAGCGCTGCAACGACATTTACAGTTGATTCCATTGCGTCTGACAACAACGCCACCGAGCCCGTCAGCTACCAGGTCAGCAGTTACAGGGCCGGTGCCACAATGGAAATTGGAATGGACCAAAGAGCGATTTTTTGTGTCATTTGGCCACGACCCTTTGTCAATCATGAACAGAAACTCGGGTGACTGGTGAACTCCGGTGTTCAGCACGTAAAACAGGTGTTTGGTGAAAAGGGAATATGCCCCGCGGCTTCCTAACAGCGACCGACGACAGCCTCTGGTCCCCCTGCATGGCGCCAACGACGTTACTCTGATGGAAGCCCCGTCGACGAAACAGGAACAGCTTTTAGATACGCGGCAATCGCCAAACGGTCCTCATCTGTAAGGCGAGACGTGTTCTCGATGACCTCCACCATTTCTCCACCAGCACTGTCATAATCCGGCGTGAAGCCAGATTTGAGGTACTCGGCAATGTCAGCCTCGGACCAATCAAGCTGGTCTGAAGTAAGGCCGGGGATTCGACCTTTCCCGTTTGGATTTGGAGCGCCCGTCAGCCAAAGGTCTCGTTTTAAACCACCTAGACCATTTCGCGGGGTATGGCATTCAGCGCAATGACCCAGCGCCTCGACTAAATACCTGCCATGTCTTTGTTGGTCGGTCAAATCACTTTCGACTACCCAGCCTGGCGTCATGAACAACAGTTTCCATCCCCCCAATCCACGACGAACATTGAAAGGAAAACCTACCTCATGCGGAACGCTTGCAGTTGTGGCTGCTGGCAGAGTGCCGAGGAATGCGTGAAGCGAAACGACGTCGTGTGCTGACATGTTGGCGTAAGATGTATAGGGAAACGCTGGAAAATAGTGCTGCCCTTCGGGTCCGGTCCCCTGGATCAAGGCGTTGGCCAGATCCAGCGCAGACCAGGACCCAATGCCGACTTCTGGGTCACTGGAAATGTTGGGGGCAGTGAACGTGCCGAAATCCGTCTCAAACCGGCGACCACCGGAGAGCATGAGCTTGTCCTCGCCAACTGCATCAGGCGCTGCATGACAGGATGCGCATCCTGCCGCGTAGAACACGATTTCACCTCTGGCGTGATCTGGGTTCAAACCGCCGAGTTGAGACGGCTCCACTCTTTGTGGTCGGGTCAGAACCAAACCGGCCAACCCAACCAAAAGTGCAACGAAAGCGGTAAATAGGAAAATCCGCTTCACAGCTATCTGCCGATTAGTCTTTCGGTGCTCTGTAAGCTTTGTGACACGCCGAACAGCTTCCACCCAGATCGCCCATGGCCGCTTTCAGGGCATCAACATCTTGGCCAGCCGCAGCCTGCATCGCAATAGCGGCATCTGCCATGGCCTGCCCTTTCGCACCAACGTCAGGGAAGTTTTCCCAGATTGCCGACAGCGCTCGGGTGGACGGATCGGACACATTGTCAGATCCCTGGGGCCACATCGCGGATTGGTCGATCTGCGTTAGCACAACAAGGTTGTTTGCAGCCCGTGTTGCGGCTTCGGCATCATAGTCCACCTCGCCTTTGGCCATGCCGCCAAGTGTACCAAGATTGAAGGCATAGAGTTGCATGATTGAGGTTCGAGCTTTCACAGCCGGGTTTTCACTTTCGTGGGCGATGGCTGTGCCAATGGCGACCAATGACAAAAGACCTGCCGCGAAGATTGAGAACTTCTTCATCATGATGTGTCTCCCTGTTCAATGCTCCGAATGTTAGCTTGAACGAATTTTCTTGTAATTGTTTGTTATTGGTCGTCACTTGTTAATTTATGAACAATGAAAACTGGGATGACATTCGGTACGCACTAGCCGTAAGCAAATACGGTTCGTTGAACGCGGCGGCGGCGGCGATGGGCGTCACGCACGCGACAGTCTTGCGCAGGGTGGCCGCATTCGAAGAACGCAATGGTTGCGTGGTTTTTCAGAAAAGTTCGTCAGGATATTCCGTTCTCCCCGAAGCCAGTGCGATCTTTTCAGCCATGGAAAGCGTTGAAGAAGCGGTGCTTTCGGTGGAGCGGGCGGTTGTCGGAGCAAATCGCTCGCCAATGGGTCACGTGCGCATTACATCGACTGATAGTCTTTGTCAGATTGTTCTTCCAAGAATACTCAACGAAATCTCACTCCTTTACCCAGGTTTGAACCTGACTCTGCTAAGCCAGAACAGCCACCATGATCTTTCCCGACTGACAGCAGACATTGCTGTGCGCCCTTCGATAAAGCTCGGGGAAGGGCTAATCGGAGAGCGTGCAGGAACGCTGTCCTTCGGTGTCTATGACGATGGTAGCCCCAATCGCAAGTGGATGAGGCTAGACGGAGCGTTGAGTCGTTCACTTCCTGCCAAATGGCTGGCGCAGAATGTAAGCGCCGACGAAATGACCAATGGAGCAGACAGTTTTCTGGTGCTACAGCAGATGGCGGCCTCGGGAGCTGGTAAAACCTTTTTGCCGTCATTTTTTGGCGACGTGGATACCCGCCTTAAGCGGTCGAAGGACGTGAATCCTAAGTTCGAGGTTCCGCTGTGGGTCGCAACGTTAGAAGAAATCTCGCAAACTCCAAGGTTTGCTGTAGTTCAGAAGGCACTAGTCGAACGCATATCGGAAGCGCTAGCTAAGTGATTTTATGCAACTGAGACTTTCGAGTTCTCACATTTTTGACTTTCCAAGTTTGCAATGTCCAGTCGGAAACGTTCGCATTGGGCTGCTCCAATCAATTATGATTGCTGCGGAGAACGGCAAAACTGAGCCCAAACTGCACACGAGAAGAATTTAAGGCGATCCGGCTTGAATTGATCAATTCACAAGTTTTTAATCTTCCGGAACTTGGGAGATTTGCGAGAATGAGTGTCCTCCGCAGTTTTGCCGCGCCATGTGGCGCAACAGTCTTTCAACCAGGTCACGCAGTCCAGGCTTCATCATTCTGTCAGAGGGATCAAGTCGTTAACGCTTACAGGCCCGAGCGGACGCGAAGTGGTCCTATATCGTGTCACACCGGCCGACGCATGCCTCTAGACTTTGTCATGCCTGATAAGGGACGAGGCCTACGGTGCCGAAGGTGTTGCAGAGACCGACTTGACCGGGCAAATCGTGCTAGCTCACGAGTTTCGAAAGAAGCTCGCCGAGGACGCTGAGTTCCGAGTTATGATTTTGTTGTCCGTTTCCTCGCGGTTTTCGGAACACCAGCAGTTGATTGAAGATGTGGCGCTTACAAACTTCGATGCGCGACTCGCCAAGGCCTTGATAAGGCTTGCGTCTTCAGGCAGCATGGTGAAGGCAACCCACTCCGTACTCACAAGCGAAACAGCCTCAGGCCGCGCCTACGTGTCTCGCAGATTGGCGGAGTTCGCGAAGAAAGGCTGGGTAAAGCAGCATGAAGACGGCATCGCCATACTTGATCGCAAGGAACTGGAACATGTTGCCGCAGGTTAGCGGTGAGAGTGAACTGCCAACGGTCGCTCATCGCGTTACAAGTCGCGAAATCAAAGGCTTTACCTGACTGTCCGATGACCGCTCTTAACCTGCCTGGCGCAACGGCATTGCTGCGTTGGCGCAAGGCCGCAATGAGTCAAAAACCCACAAGATGCTGCATGCTGTTCGAATAACAGTGAAGCGTGTCCGTCCGGTGAATGCGACCAGTTAATGTTGAGCGGTTTCTTGGACGTAACACCACGGCATGAGTTCATCGAGG
>NZ_JBXWOS010000044.1:0-13687 GCF_059611005.1 Ruegeria sp. CDSB117 | reverse complement strand
CGCGGGATGGAGCAGCCCGGTAGCTCGTCAGGCTCATAACCTGAAGGTCGTAGGTTCAAATCCTACTCCCGCAACCACTTGGGTCGAACAAAGTATCGAACAAGCCGCCGCAAGGCGGCTTTGTTCATCCTGGGCTAGCCCAATCATCGCTGCCAGTGCACCTTCCAACGTAAGCGTTGCATTTGACCCCCTAAATCACCGCTGATCAGCTACCGTACGCCAGTATATGATGCGCCCAAAAGGATACAGGCATCATGAACTCTCAAAACTTGGGTGAGCTCGCAAGTGATCAGAAAATACAGAACATCTTCCACGCCTACGGCTACTCCATCCCTGTCGGGAAAGATGGCCGCCGCCTTTGGCCAACAAAGTTCAAACGCGCGATGGGTCAGAGAATGAGATCCGGCGAGCTATCAATCGGTGAGGTGCAAAAGACTTGTCAGGTTTCGAACAAGACGGCTTGCAACTGGCGGAAAGGCGGTTCTCGAAAGTCACCGCACAAGCCAAAGAAGACTCAACAGCCACCCCCGGCGTTCGCCGAAATCAAGGTTGAGCGTGCTGAGCCAGCTGCACCGCCTCCGGCATCACAGATTGTTGTCAGGCGCGCAGGCTGCGAAGTTCTATTACCGCCGAATTTTCCAATCGATCAGCTGGCTCAATTAATCCGCGCGCTCGAGCGTGACCCATGATCTCTCCGGCGGGCAATTTCAAATTCTACGTCGTGACCAAACCTGTCGACTTTAGAAAAGGTATGGATGGCCTGGCAGCGATTGTCTTGAATGAATTTGAGCTCGACCCCTTCAGCGGTGCAATTTTCATCTTTCGTTCGAAACGTGCTGACCGGTTGAAGCTGATCGTCTGGGACGGAACCGGACTCGTGATGACGTACAAGCGGATCGAAGGAAAGGGCTTCGAGTGGCCGCGCATCCATGACGGCATGATTACTCTGAACAAATCTCAGTTTGAGGCCTTGTTCGAAGGCCTCGACTGGAAGCGTGTCACCGCTAGAGATATGCGCCGTCCGGTTGCTGTCTAAGGCAATCGCGCTTGGGACTCGAAACAAACAACAGCTATGAAGCGGCGAACATGACAAATTGGTACACTGCAGTCACCCATTTTGGGCATGAGAACGTCATTCGGTTTTGTGACCGTCCATTCAAATCCTCCGCTCATATGGACGGCGCTATGCTTGAAAACATGTGGAAGGTCGTAAAGCCTGAGGACGATCTCTGGATCATCGGAGATTTTGCTTTCGGCGCGCCAGCGAAAGATCCAGCGTATCTACAACAGATCTATGGCCAGTTACCCGGAGCGCGCAAACACCTGATCGTGGGCAATCATGACAGCGACCTTACCCAGTCACTGGATTGGTCGTCGGTATCACTATTGGCAGAAGCGGCTGACGGGCCCAAGAACCAGCGCAACACGCTGTGCCACTACCCAATGATTACGTGGAACCACGCAAGACGTGGCGCTCTACAATTGTTTGGACACGTTCACAACAATTGGCGCGGCTCACGAAACTCCATCAATGTAGGAGTTGATGTCTGGGATTTCATGCCGGTGACGTACGATGACGTAGCGCGACGGGCGCGTACGCAACACGTGGGTCAAGGAAAAGGTTTTGCTTACCAATTTTTTGTCAAAAATGCCGTGGTGAATTTCGTTTGCAGTTAGCCTGCAAACAAAAACAAAATATTACATCCAGACAAATGCCAAAATGATGATCGTGCTTTCGGTTTGTCCAATCAGCTTTGAGCATCGATAACTTGGCCTCTTCGTCTCGGGAGCTAACTCGCTTTCGAAACCTCTAAACCTCCCCCTTTCACAAGCAGATCCACAATTGTGTCGACCCCGCTTCTGTGACGAAGTGACGAGAACAAGAAGGGCCGTCCTTTACGCATTCTTTGCGCATCACGTTCCATAACCTCCAGCGAAGCGCCAACATGCGGCGCAAGGTCGGTCTTGTTGATTACAAGGATGTCCGATTTCGTAATCGCCGGCCCGCCTTTCCTGGGGATTTCCTCGCCTGCGGCGACATCGATCACGTAGATGGTCAGATCTGCCAGTTCCGGGCTGAATGTGGCTGATAGATTGTCGCCTCCACTTTCAATCAAAACAATGTCGAGATCCGGATGACGTGTCTGCATCTCGGCGACGGCGGCCAAATTGATCGAGGCGTCTTCGCGAATTGCTGTATGCGGGCAACCGCCAGTTTCGACGCCGATGATCCTGTCCCGCGGCAGGACCTGCATGCGCATCAGCGCTTCGGCATCTTCCTGCGTATATATGTCGTTGGTAATAACACCCACCGAACAGACATCGCGCAGCGCTTCAGATAAGGCGGCGGTCAAAGTAGTTTTTCCGGCTCCTACCGGGCCTCCAATACCTACGCGAAGAGGGCCGTTTATACTGGTCATGTGCGGAAAATCCTCGAATATTGTGTTTCGTGTTTCATGGCCGCAATGTCCCCCAAGAACGCAGTAGAGCTTAACTCGTCCAGACTCGCCTTTTTTGCGTTTTCAGCAATCTGGGCACACAGCGGTGTCAGTTGGCGGATCAACCTCTGAGCATCGGTCTGTCCAAGTGGAACAAGGCGCGTGGCACAGGCGACAAGGTTGCTTGCGAATGCTTGCAGAAACATCTTGGTCGTCAGCAGCAAGGGAAGGTTTTGTAGTCTTGCAGCCCGTCCAATCGAGACGGGGTAGGTGAAGTGCCCAAGGTCCAATTCCCAGACACCTTTGGTGACATTTCCGAAGGCCTGTCCCAGCAACTCGGTTTCCATGAGCCTTTCGGATGTCGCGCAAAAGGCCCGCGCCGTGACATCGACGTTGATCAGTTCATCTTTGTCCAGCGCATTGAAGGCCGCCACAACGAACAGAGCATCATTCCAACCAGAGCCATATTCTAGCACATCTGAAATCCAGGCTTCGGTATCCTGAGAATTCGCGACGGTTCCCCGGTCAATCGCGGATTCAAGTCCGTGAGAGTAGGCAAACCCCCCCACAGGATAGGCAGGGGACAACCATTGTGTCAGCGTCAGGATGTCGGTGTCAGTGGGTGTGGCCATGGGTCCTGCCGTGGCCATAGGCGCCGCCTTCGGGGGTGAACGGCTCGTGCACTTCTCGCGCGGTAGCCCCGATTTTAAGAAGCATATCTCGGATTACGTGATCGACCTGGATCAACAGGCGAGCCTTTTCGATCTGGCAAGGCGTGTGGCGATTGCCGATATGCCACGCGATGCGCGTCAGATCCGGGGCTTTTACCTCCAGCAACGCTTCGGGCGCAGCCTGTATTTCCACTTCGCGACCATCGTCCAGAACCAACGCGCCGCCGTGGTTCAACGAAGTCGTTTGTGCCAGGTCGATGAGAATCTGTTCGCCACTTTCGCAGGTCAGAACCTTGCGCCGCAAAAAACGGTCTTCATAGGTCAGCGACAGGGCATCTGCAGGCTCGCCGTGTAGATGATCAGAATACCGCCGTGCTGTACAAAGGAGGATGGTCATGCCAGCGCCCCCTCTGTGGAACGGGTAGCTATTACCAGATAGAACCCGCGAAAACGTGTTGTACGATCCGGTCGCGTGACAGGCCGCGTTTGCGCAGTTCTTCGTCGCTCAGCGATTGCAGGAACTGGATTTGATCGGTGCGCGATCGTGCTTCTGCCAATCGAGCAAGAGCTGAATAGATCGACGAACCAATCGCCGAGAACAGACCGAATACGGAAAAACCGGAATGCTGTTGATTTTCTGTGTGTGCCATTGGGACCCTCGTAAAATTGCGAGACGTTGGTCCTCCCTTCCGTTCTAATATCTGTCATCTTTCACTCGCTTAGTAGTAGGCGATTGGTCATGCCCGGGATGCGTTTGCTGCAATGCAGCGTAAATTTTAATCAGAACATAAAGTATCGCTGTGCCATCGGTAGAACTTCGGCAGGCTGACAGGTAAGCAATTCGCCATCCGCGCGCACCTCATAGGTTTCCGGGTCAACATCGACATGCGGTGTCGCGTTGTTCAGCAGAAGATCCTGCTTGCCAATTTCTCGTGTATTTTGGACGGCGACGGTTTGCTTTGCCAATCCCAGTGTATCACCGATCCCATCCACATGGGCCGCCTCCGAGACAAATGTGATCGCCGAGTTTTCCACCGACCGTCCGTAAGCGCCAAACATTGGGCGACTATAAACCGGCTGCGGTGTAGGGATCGACGCGTTGGGATCGCCCATCTGCGCACAGGCTATCGTGCCGCCCAGCAGAACCATCTCGGGCTTAACGCCGAAAAAGGCCGGGTTCCACAGGACGAGGTCAGCGCGTTTGCCTTCCTCGATACTGCCAATCTCGTGGCTCAGGCCATGTGCAATGGCCGGGTTGATGGTGTATTTCGCAATATAGCGGCGGACGCGAAAGTTGTCGTTCTCACCGGTTTCCTCGGGTAGACGCCCGCGCTGTTTCTTCATCTTGTCAGCGGTTTGCCACGTGCGGATCAAGACTTCTCCAACTCGACCCATGGCCTGACTGTCAGACGCGATGATCGAGAAAGCACCCATGTCGTGCAGGATATCCTCGGCTGCGATTGTCTCACGCCGAATGCGGCTTTCTGCAAAGGCTACGTCCTCGGGAATAGATTTGTCGAGGTGGTGACAGACCATCAGCATGTCCAGATGTTCCTCGACTGTGTTCACGGTGAAGGGCCGCGTCGGGTTCGTCGAAGACGGCAGAACGTGGTTCTCGCCGCAGATCTTGATGATGTCCGGGGCATGGCCTCCGCCAGCGCCTTCGGTGTGGAAGGCGTGGATCGTGCGGCCTTTTATGGCGGCCACGGTGTTTTCGACAAATCCAGATTCGTTAAGCGTGTCGGTGTGGATCATCACTTGCACATCCATCGCATCAGCCACCGATAGGCAGCAGTCGATAGCGGCAGGGGTCGTGCCCCAATCTTCATGCAGTTTCAGGGCGCAGGCCCCAGCACGGACCTGTTCCTCAAGCGCCGCGGGCAATGAGGCGTTGCCCTTGCCTGCAAAGGCCAGATTCATGGGAAAGGCATCTGCCGCCTGCAACATCCGCCCGATATGCCAGGGGCCGGGGGTGCAGGTGGTCGCCAGCGTCCCATGCGCCGGACCGGTGCCGCCGCCCAGCATAGTGGTCAGGCCGGAATGCAGCGCGTCTTCGATCTGTTGTGGGCAGATGAAATGGATGTGGCTATCGAACCCGCCTGCGGTCAGAATGCGACCTTCGCCTGCAATGATCTCGGTGCCAGGACCGATAATGATGCCCACACCGGGCTGCGTATCCGGGTTTCCGGCCTTGCCGATCTTGGCGATACGCCCGTCTTTCAACCCCACATCCGCTTTGTAGATGCCGGAATGATCGAGGATCAGCGCGTTGGTGATCACCGTATCCACCGCCCCTTCGGCGCGCGTGAACTGAGATTGCCCCATTCCATCACGAATGACTTTGCCGCCACCGAACTTGACCTCCTCGCCATAGACGTCTTCGCGGTGCCCGGTTTCGCTGAAACGCGCGGCTGTTGCACGCTCAACGATCAGGTCTTTCTCGACCTCAATAATCAGATCGGTATCCGCCAATCGTACTTTGTCGCCGACCGTGGGGCCAAACATAGAGGCGTAGTCACTCCGACTGATTTTGCCCGGCATTTTTCAGAGCCCCCATGATATGCATATTGAAACCGTAGATGTGGCGGCGCCCGTCGTAGGGCACCAGCATAACCTCGCGAGTCTGACCCGGCTCAAATCGCACGGCAGTACCTGCTGGGATGTCTAATCGCATCCCTAAAGCTGCATAGCGATCGAAATCCAAGGCGGAGTTCGCTTCGGCGAAATGGTAATGGCTGCCGACCTGAACGGGTCGATCACCGGTGTTGGCGACAACAACAAGACGACTGCTGCGTCCGGCATTGAGCGTCAGTGAACCCTCGGCGGGTATGATCTCACCGGGGATCATTTTGGCAGTTTCATAATCACTGTGACAGCGATGACCGCGATCAATGCCAGCCCAGCTGCGAGCAGGGCATAATCACTGCCATGGGAGTGAACATGGGTATCCGAATGGGCCATGGCAGGGCCAGCCAGAATAAGGGCGGGAAACAGCATGCGATACATTGGGAACTCCTCTGAGGTTTAGCGAATAGGGTTATGGACAGTCACAAGCTTGGTGCCATCCGGGAAGGTGGCTTCGATCTGCACCTCGTGGATCATCTCGGGCACGCCTTCCATACATTGGCCGCGGGTGATCACTTCAGCCCCGGCCTGCATCATGTCGGCAACCGAATGGCCATCTCGCGCGCCCTCGACCACGGCGTCGGTGATCAGGGCGATAGCCTCGGGGTGGTTCAGTTTGACGCCGCGGTCCAGCCGCTTTCGGGCGACCTCGGCGGCCATGGCGACCAGAAGTTTGTCTTTTTCACGAGGTGTCAGGTTCATGTCAGAGCATCCAGCATCGGGGTAATGTGTCTTTGTTCAACCGGCGCAAAATCGGCATCAATGTGCGGCGAAGAGCCAAGCTGTTGTCGGCCAGAATACGGATAGCCAGAAGGCCGTCTTGGACTAGTGTTGCCCCTGCGTCCTCGGGCAGCATTTTGCGAATGGAATCCAGATGACCTTCGGCTAACTCCGAAGCAAAGACGATCAGCGCCATCGCTGCTGCGCCGTTTGCAATATGCGGCTTGGACAGATGCTTGTGCCAATCACCAGAGAACCGGATCGCGTCAAGGAACACCGTTTTTCCTTGGCGTTGTATCTCGATCCGATCGTTTAGGCGGATATCGGTAAGCGTCTCGCCCATTGCGATGCGCCCGAAGATGAGAGGCTCTACCATCAGCATTTCGGCATCCGGCGCCATCTCGATTTTCAGGCGTCGGTTCAGAGCACTGCCATTGAACAGAATGGTCTCTTGCGGCAACCAGTTCAGTCGGGCTTCAGTCTCAACAGACAGATGATTGGTAATCTGGGCACATTCATGCGGCTTGGCCTTGTAGGCGCGCTCGCAGGCCTGTGTTGTCAAAGTCAGCGCGGTTCCTTTCGCCGCCTTGCCGGAAAATCGAAATGAATCGCCCCCGGTTACGCCGCCGGCTGTGTTTAAGAGAACCGCGTCAAGATCAGGTGTATTGGTTCTGGGGAACAGGCACTTAAAAGACCCGGACTGGCGAAACTTGTTCAGCACCGTCCTGTCGCCCAATTGCTTGGTGCTCAAGCTGACGGCGCCTACAGCACGCGGTGGAACAGCACTGTGCGTGGGCAATATGGCTGTAACTTGGGTAATAAGGCACCTTTAGAGCTTGGTTTGGTGGCACCTGTTTCTCTGTTGAAGGGGCGGAACACTAATCTACAGTGTCGAAATCTGCTTATTTCGACATCGCGCGTCTAAATTTTAGACAGCGACCCCGGTCTTGGATGAAAAAATAGGCGGATCTCGCCGATTTCCCCAATTGGGTTAATGGTAAGTTGCCAAGCTTGCTGCGATGCAGAAACCGTATGGGTGCCACCGCGGAAACGACCCGGGGGTGTGTGACGGCTGCGCGAATTGGACCTCGAACACAACCGCCACACGGAACGCAACAACAGTTGCGGGGATCAGGTAGAAGAAGAGTGTGCCTTTGCGCAAGCCCTCTCTCCCGGCCCCCGCCAGGAGGATTACATGAAATCGCTCAAATCCACGCTCGCCGGATCGGTCGTCTTTGCTGCCATGGCCACCGCCGCCTTGTCAGACGAAGACACGATCAAGGTTGGAGTGCTGCATTCGCTGTCCGGTACGATGGCAATCTCGGAGACGACGTTGAAAGACACCATGCTGATGCTGATCGATCAGCAAAACGCCAAGGGTGGCCTGCTGGGCAAACAACTTGAGGCGGTTGTGGTCGACCCCGCATCCGACTGGCCGCTATTTGCTGAAAAAGCGCGCGAGCTGCTGACCGTGCATGAGGTGGACGTGATCTTTGGCAACTGGACCTCGGTTAGCCGGAAATCGGTGCTGCCGGTCATCGAAGAGCTGAACGGCCTGCTGTTCTACCCGGTTCAGTATGAGGGCGAGGAGTCCTCGAAAAACGTATTTTACACCGGCGCCGCGCCGAACCAACAGGCAATCCCTGCGACAGACTATTTTCTGGAGGAACTGGGGGTCGAGAAATTTGCTTTGCTCGGCACGGACTATGTCTACCCCAGAACCACCAACAATATTCTTGAAAGCTATCTGAAACAAAAGGGTATTGCTGATGACGATATCTTCGTCAATTACACCCCTTTCGGCCATTCCGACTGGTCCAAGATTGTGGCTGATGTGGTCGCGTTAGGCGCGGATGGCAAGAAAGTCGGCGTGATTTCGACCATCAATGGTGACGCCAATATCGGATTTTACAAGGAACTGGCAGCGGCTGGTGTTTCGGCAGATGACATTCCGGTCGTGGCCTTCTCGGTCGGTGAGGAAGAACTGTCCGGTCTGGATACCACCAACCTCGTCGGTCACCTCGCCGCTTGGAACTACTTCCAGTCGGCGGATACCGAGGTCAACGCAGAATTCGTGGACACCTGGAAAGCCACCATGGGCGATGAACGCGTGACCAACGACCCGATGGAGGCGCACTACATCGGCTTCAACATGTGGGTGAACGCCGCGACCGAGGCCGGTTCGACCGAAGTCGATTCCGTGCGCGCTGCGATGTACGGGCAGGAGTTCCCGAACCTGACCGGTGGCACCGCCGTCATGCTGCCAAACCACCACCTGGCGAAACCGGTTCTGATCGGTGAGATTCAGGAAGACGGCCAGTTCGATATCATCAGCGAAACCGAAGTCGTGCCGGGTGACGCGTGGACTGATTTCCTTCCGGAGTCGGCTGTGCTGGTCTCTGATTGGAAAGAGCTGGGTTGCGGTATGTACAACACCGAGACCAAGACCTGCGTTCAGACCCTGTCGAACTACTAACAGACCACGCAAGGCGGGTTTGTTTGCCCGCCTTGCCACAAAAGACATTCGGGTTTCACCACATGGTACGACTTTTCCTTGCGGGCCTCGCAATCCTGTGCGCCTGCCTGACTGCAAACGCTCAAGAGGTCGGTCTGCAACCGATCCTGCAAGAACATCAGGAGATCATCGCCAAAAGCTCGCGTAAGACGATCAAACCGGCGATTGATGCTATTGCGTCCAGCGGTTTGCCTCAGGCGCAAGTAATGCTTGAGACATGGGCCGCCAAAAACATGTGGATGCGCAAGTCTGACGGTCTGTTCTTCGCTGGCCAGAAAGGTGAGGGGCGGTCGTATGAACTGACCGATTTCGATACAGGTGCGATCGTCGGCACCTTCGAGAAGTCCGAGCTTAAGCAGTTGAAGCCCAACAGCGGTATCCGCGCGATGATTGGGACAGCGTTGGTGCAGTTCCAACTGACCGATCCCAACCGCGCGAAGCGGCTGGCGGCCCTGCAATCCATTCAGCGTGATCCCGAAAGCGCACTATTAGAGCCGCTGCGGGCTTCGATAGACGATGAACCGGACACGGAATTGAAAGCGCAAAAACAGCGGCTTGAACGATTGCTGACGATTGGATTTGACGAAGATACCGCAGCCCGCGTGGCCGCAATCGAAGAAATGTCCGGCGATCTGGGCGTAGATGTTCGTGCCGCTTTGAACCCTTTGGTCGTCACCTCCCGGCACGCCGCTCTCGAATTGCCCGCGGACCTGAACGTCGCAGTTATTCTTGAAGCGGGCTCAGAAGTCTTAACGACCGACGAAGCATATGACTTGCTCGTTGCGGGAAACCTCGCCCCACCGCGTATTTCAGCGGATGATATCAGAGCGGCACTATCGACTAACATTGTCGGTGGTCGTGTAGGTGACATTCCCGTCGCGCAACTGAGTTCAGATGCAATGCGCGAGCGTGCGTATGCCTCTCTGGCAGAGGCCGGGCTTGTGCCAGCCTTATTCACGGACGCAGACATCGACGCTGCAGTAAACGCGCATGTATTCTTCGAGACCTACAGCGAGTCGTCTGCTGAGGTCACCGAAGCAGCCGAGAAAACTCTGGAACAGATCGAACTGAAGGTCGGCGTGAACCAAACACTCGACCTGACGCTGGACGCGATCTCACTGGCGTCGATCTATTTCCTCGCCGCCATTGGTCTGGCCATCACCTTCGGCGTGATGGGCGTGATCAACATGGCCCATGGTGAGTTTATTATGATGGGCGCCTATACCGGCTACGTGGTGCAACAGTTTATCCCTGACCACACGCTTTCGATCGTCGTGGCAATCCCCATGGCTTTTGCCGTGACATTTGCCATGGGTGTCGCAATGGAGAGGTTGGTGATCCGCTGGCTTTATGCCCGGCCGCTGGAGACACTTCTGGCGACGTTCGGCATCTCAATTGCCCTGCAGCAACTGGCAAAGAACATCTTTGGCACGCAGGCTCGCCCGCTGACAGCCCCAGGTTGGCTCGACGGGGCGTGGGTGCTGAACGACGTGGTCTCGATCAGCTACATCCGCATCGCGATCTTTGTACTGGCGATGATCTTTCTGGGGCTGTTCCTCTACATCATGAAACGGACCCGGCTGGGGCTTGAGATGCGCGCGGTGACGCAGAACCCGCGCATGGCGGGGTCGATGGGGATCAATCCGGGGCGGGTGAACATGCTGACCTTCGGGCTGGGCTCGGGCATCGCCGGGATTGCGGGTGTCGCCATCGGCCTCTTTGCCAAGGTCACATCAGATTTGGGCAACGATTATATCGTACAAAGCTTCATGACCGTCGTTGTCGGCGGTGTCGGCAACATCTGGGGCGCGCTGGCGGGTGCCGGAATGATCGGCTTCCTGCAGAAAGGGATCGAGTGGATGAACCCATCGAACACCCTCGCGGCGCAAACCTACATGATCATCTTCATCATCATTTTCATCCAGTTCCGGCCAAGAGGCATCATCGCCCTCAAGGGCCGCGCGGCGGGGGATTGAGCCATGGAACGCAGCTTTATCTCCAAGAACCCATCCGTGCTGGTCTTTCTTGCCATCCTGTCCCTGTTCACTCTGAGCGTGACCATCCTGTCCGAGGGTTTCGGGATCGGCGTAATCTCGACCAGTTTCGTTAAAACACTGGGCAAGACCCTGTGCCTGTGCCTGATCGCAGTGGCGATGGATCTGGTCTGGGGCTTCACTGGCATCCTGTCGTTGGGCCACTTCGCTTTTTTCGGGCTGGGCGGCTACATGATCGGTATGTGGCTGATGTACGAGCGTACACGCCTGATCGTGGTAGACTCGCTGGCACAGGCCGAAATTCCACCGACTTCGGCCGAGGTGGTGGACGCCATCGCTACACAAGTCTTTGGCGTTGTCGGATCGTCGGAATTTCCGTTGATCTGGGCGTTTTCCCACAGCCTGACACTGCAACTGATCCTGATCGTGCTGGTCCCCGGTCTACTGGCGCTGATCTTTGGATGGTTGGCTTTCCGGAGCCGTGTCACCGGTGTGTATCTGTCGATCCTGACCCAGGCTATGACTCTGGCGCTGGCCCTGTACCTGTTCCAGAACGACAGCGGCTTGCGCGGCAATAACGGGCTGTCCGGCTTGCAGAACCTGCCAGGTGTCACTGCCTCGCAGGACGTGGTGTCGATCTGGTTCCTCTGGGCCTCGGCACTGGCGCTGGGTCTGGGCTACATGCTGGCCGCATGGATCGTGTCAGGCAAGTTCGGCTCGGTCATCCGCGGCATTCGCGATAACGAGGCACGAGTGCGCTTCCTTGGCTACTCGGTCGAGGTCTACAAGCTGGCCGTCTTCACCCTGACTGCTTGCATCGCAGCCATTGCCGGCGCGCTTTACTATCCGCAAGCTGGCATCATTAATCCCGAGGAGATGGCCCCCATCGCCTCGATCTATTTGGCCGTCTGGGTCGCCATCGGTGGACGAGGCCGCTTGTACGGCGCGGTAATTGGCGCAGCCTTTGTCAGCCTTCTGAGCACGTGGTTCACGGGCGGGCAGGCCCCGGATATTCCGCTTGGGTTTTACACGATCAAATGGGTCGACTGGTGGCAGGTGCTACTGGGCGTAACTTTCGTGTTGGTTACGTTGTTCGCCCCGCAAGGCTTTGGAGGATTGTTCGACTTGTGGACCGACCGCCGCCACCCACACAGGCATGGGGCAAATTTAGGACCGGATGACGGCGCCCTGCGAGAGAAGGAGGCCATGGAATGAACACTTTGCTTGAGGTTAGCGGTGTTTCGGTCACTTTCGACGGTTTCCGAGCTATCAACAACTTGTCGTTCCAGATCGGCGACGTTGAGCTTCGCGCAGTGATCGGCCCGAACGGGGCCGGTAAGACTACGTTCATGGACATCATCACAGGTAAAACCCGGCCCGATGAAGGGCGTGTCATCTGGGGAGAGAAATCCCTATCTTTGTTGGGACTTTCCGAAGCAAAAATTGCGCAGGCTGGGATCGGGCGGAAGTTTCAGAAACCAACGGTTTTCGAAGACCAGACCGTGCACGAAAATCTGCTGATGGCGCTTCAGAACAAACGTGGCTGGCTTCACGTGCTTTTCTATCGAACCACCACTGAGGATTTGCAGAAAGTTGAAGATCTGGCTGTCGAAATCGGTCTGCATCAAGACCTAAGCCGCAAAGCTGGTGAACTGAGCCACGGTCAAAAACAATGGCTGGAAATTGGCATGCTGCTGGCCCAGGAGCCACGACTCTTGCTGGTGGACGAACCTGCCGCCGGCATGACACCGCAGGAGCGCGAACACACCACCGACTTACTGGTACAAGCCGCCAAAACCCGTGCCGTTGTCGTGGTGGAACACGATATGGAATTTGTCCGACGCCTGAATTGCAAAGTCACGGTTTTACACGAAGGGTCCGCCTTGGCTGAAGGCAGTCTTGATCACGTGACATCTAACCAGGACGTCATCGACGTTTATCTAGGGCGCTAAACAATGCTGAAGCTGACTGATCTGACTTTACATTATGGGCATTCGCAGATCCTCAACGGGATTTCCATGGAAGCCAGACAAGGTGAAGTGACTTGTGTCATGGGGACCAATGGTGTCGGGAAAACCAGCCTGATGAAAGCAATATCAGGTACGCATCTGCGCTCGGGTGGCAATCTGGATCTGGACGGGAAACCTTTGGGTGTCCTGCCTGCTCATCAAATGGCGTGGAAAGGCGTGGCTTATGTTCCACAAGGTCGTGAAATATTTCCTTTGCTCACAGTTCGCGAAAACCTTGAAACGGGGTACGCCTGTCTGCCAGCCAGCGAGCATTTCATTCCAAGTGAAATTTTTGATATGTTCCCGGTCCTCAAACAGATGCAAAACCGTCGCGGAGGTGACCTTTCTGGCGGTCAGCAGCAACAGCTGGCGATCGCGCGGGCACTGATAACACGACCACGCCTACTTTTGCTGGACGAGCCGACCGAAGGTATTCAGCCCAACATTATCCAACAGATAGGCGAAGTCATCCGGCACCTCAGAACCACGAGCGGAATGGCAATCATCCTGGTGGAGCAGTATTTTGACTTTGCCTATGATCTTGCCGACAGATTTATCGCGTTGCGACGAGGAGAAGTATTGATCAACGGCGCCAAGAAAGACATGACACGGGATGAGTTGCTGCAGGCCGTAACTGTCTAGGTTCTGGATCCATTAATTTTGTTGCTGCTGTCTCTGTTGCATGCTTCAAGCCACTGAGTTTCAGAGGTGTATC
>NZ_JBXWOS010000043.1:0-14854 GCF_059611005.1 Ruegeria sp. CDSB117 | reverse complement strand
CGAAGGTCTTCCTGTCAGCCATCGCACTCGCGGCCACCGTTCTATTCTGGTTGTAAATCAATGAGTCTGGAGCCTAGCTGCGGTCGCAATGTCAGGCTCGACTAAGTGCGGCTTTGCGCAGATATGCACGGTGCGGCATCGGTCATTCTGGGCTCAGGGCAGACAATCAAAAGTCAACAAAAAGGAGTGCCAAGTGTCCGCTCTGCAGACAAAGAGGTCCTCCGCTATGGTTGATAAAACGACCGCTATTGATGCCGTCTTACAAAACGGGGAAAATTTTTCCATTTTCAACAGTCAAAGACCGCTTCCCAAACATGTTTGCGGAAATACTTGGTTGCAACTAATCGTTTCACGTCCTCGCCTTTCTTCCATTTTCCAGAGCCAGGGCCGGCGTGCGGACTTTGACTCGATAGTTCCGGATGGTTTGGAGCGCTATAGTTTCGGTCGCACGGCAGTTTCCAAGCGTTAGCCTGTTTTTGTGGAGCGGACCAAAAGAGGAGCGTAGCACAAAACAAACCCGCCGAAAGACAGAAGCCAGAAGATGCCCGAAAGATCGGTTAGGCTCGGTACTTTATCAGCGAATAGCCGCGCGGCAACTGCCGCCAAAAGCGCACAATAGATTGTAACCGTCATACGGTCTGCGCGCAATTGACGGCCGGTGTGGCCCAAAGTGGCTCTGGTCATGACGGCAAGTGTCATCCCACCGATAGCGCCAACCATCCAAAGATGTTGTGCTGCAGCAAGCCCGGAGCTGCCCGATAATATGGCCGCTCCCAGCGCAAAGGCACCCAATGGAATGAAAGCGTAACATACATGCAGCATCCAAAGCAGCGGTTCTGGTGCAGTCTGATGACCTTGCCAACGCAATAGGCGTACCACATGGAGGACACTCAGCAAAAGAAGCAGCACAGCGGAGACTTTCAGGACCGGCTGAACCGTCCACAGCATTAGGATTGCCATCGTCGCCACAAGCACGACTTTGTCAAATGACTGCATCGGAGGCGCCGGGAGTTTATTGGGCTGCCGCTGGACCAACCAGTTGCGCGTGAACGAAGGGATGATCCGACCGCCAATTACTGCAATCATCATCAATGCAGTGGCGAGCCCCATACGTAACCCAATGCCTTGGGCTGCATAGCCGCCACGTGCGTTCTCGATGTGGAACAGCGCGTTTGCAATCGTGAACAGGGCCAGCAACCCCAGAACTAACAGATTGCGCCAGTTCCTGCCTGCCACGATCTCACGCAATATCAGCCCGCCAAGGATTATCGGAAATATCAGATCAATGGCGGCGGCCCATCCAAGCGGAAGGAATGCAGAGGTCAGTACCGCAACGCGTCCTGCACACCAGATCGCAAAAAGCGCGATCAGAGGCCAGCCCACCAGAGGCAATCGACCCGTCCAGTTTGGCACTGCGGTGAGTAGGAATCCTGCGAGCACAGCACCAAGATAGCCAAACAAAAAAGCGTGGGCGTGCCAAGATACCGGATCAAACCGCGTAGGCAAAGTCAGCACACCCAACAATATCAGGATCCAAAGCAGCATGGACAGCACGGCCCAAACCGAAGCGAACAGAAAGAACGGACGAAATCCGTAACTGAACAGCGCCAGTCCACGCCAGGCGCGCATCTGTTGCATTGATGAGTTTGCCACAGCTAATCCCTAGCCCTCTGTTCTGCCATCGGCGATATCCATCAGGTGCCGTATGTGACTGGCAAAATACCATGTCGCAGGTCCACCAATTACACAGCCCAACGCGATGGACCATCCGGTCGACAGAACCGGTCCGCCTATCCAGCTGAATATCAGAGACAAGAAGAAAACGTTAACTGCCATGGCGCCTGCCCCTAACGGGTACAGAACCAGGGTAATACGGGTAACTGTCCAACTCTCCTGTGTCATCGGCGCGACACCAGCCAATGCACAACCCCCAGCGCGGCGATCAACGTGACGCTGCCAACTGCGAACCAGAACTCGGCGGTGGCGGATTGCGCCTGCGGGATCGGGCGGTCGAAACCCTCAGCCCAGACCGGTGAGGCGAGGAGCAGCAGGAAAAGGGGAAGGACGCGCATATCAGGTCTCCTTTGTCAGTGTGCGGTAAATGTCGGGCAAGGTCCGCGTCAGGCGTTCGGGGTTGGGCAGCAGGGTGAAACCGCCGCGCCCGAAGATGCGCGCGAACCAGTCCTGCCCGTCTTCGTCGATGACGACGCCATGCAGGCTCTGCCCTGCGCGTCGGGCTTCGCGGACGGCCATGTGACTGTCTTCGATCCCGTGCTGGCCCTCGTAATGATCAAGGTCGTTGGGCTTGCCGTCGGTCAGCACGATGAGCAGCTTGTGGGCCGAGGGTTCCTCGGCCAGTTGCGCGCTGACATGCCGGATGGCGGCGCCCAGCCGTGTGTAGTGGCCCGGCTTCAGCGCGCCAATGTTGGCGGTGATGTCGGGGCTCATGGGGGTGTCGAAGGTCTTGCAGCGGGTCAGGAACACCCGGTCGCGGCGCAGTGAGGAAAAGCCCCAGATGCCCAGCCGGTCACCCGCCGCGTCGATGCCTGCGGCCAGCGCGCCGATCGCCTCGCGCGCCACTTCGATAACCGAGGTGTCGCCGATAGCGGCTTCGGTCGAGCGGGAATTGTCGATCAGGAAGGCGACCGACAGATCACGCTCGGTCTGGCGCACGGCCTGCCAGATGCGGTCGGAACCGCGCCCGGTTGCGGCCAGATCCGCCCGTGTGGTCAGCAGGGCATCGAGGTCAAGCTCCGATCCGTCGACCTGCCTCGGCTGTTTGATGCGGCGCGGGCGCAGGGCTTCGAACTGGCGGCGCACTTCGCGGACGCGGCGCTCGTTCGGGTGGAAGGGATGCGCGGCGTCGGGCTGAGCCGGGGCATCCAGCACACGGCAATGCCCTTCCATGTAAGAGCGCGCGCGGTGGTTCCATTCGGGATAGGTATGCTCACCGGCCAAGGCTTCGTGATCGGCATCGGCGGGGGAAAGGTCGAGATGCAGGCGCAGGCGCGTCGCCGCCTTGCGGTGCTGTTTCGACAAAATGATCTGGTCCTGATCCTCGGCCGCTTTCTGGGCGTTCTCGTCATCGTCGTCATCGACGCTGCGGTTGATATTCATCGACTCGACCCAGGACAGGATCGACTCAAACCGGTGGATGATGAAGCTGTCCTTTCGGTTCTGCTGATCCTGATCCTTGCGGTGGCCCAGTTTCCGGCTGGTCAGCGCCGCATTGGGTGGAGGCGCCGCAGGGTCAGCCTGTTCTTCGGTTGCCGCCGCACCCGATCCCGGGCGGGCAAAGCGCAGCCAGATCGGCACCGGGGCAAAGGGTTTATAGCCGCGTGGGGCGGTTTCGGCCCCGATCACCGGTGTCGCGCCGCAGAGCTGATCGCGGATCGCGGTTTCGATCTGTGCCTCGGGTGTCGGGCGCATCACGTCGGGGCGTGTGGCGGCGCAGTGTTCTGCCATCCGGGCGTAGTCACCGCGCAGGCCAGGGCAGCTTGCGTAAGCCCGGTCGGCGGCTACGGCATTGGCACGAATTTGCGCCCCGTCCATGGCGGGTCCGTCGCCTTCCAGATCGAAATCGGCCACTTCGCTGACCGCCGCCAGCGCGGTCAGCCAGAAATAGGCGACGCGATTCAGCTGCGGTTCAGGAAAGGCGGCGATGACCGGGGGGAGCGACAGGCGTTCGCCGTCATACCCCGCCACCCATTCCCGGTCCCGCTCAGCCCCCAGATTGCGGCGCACCGGACGGCGGTGGCGCACCAGCGTTGCCGGGGCCTCGGCCAGTTCCACGCCGGGCGCTCCGCCCAGCGCACGGAACAGGACCGCAAGGCTGGGTCGGACCGAGGCAAGGGAAACACTGGCCTCGGGGTAGCTGACATGCGCCGCGATCCCGCTGGCCATCTCGTGCCAGAGATTGCCAACGGTTTCTTCGGGTTCCATGAGATCGAGAAGTCGCATGACGCTTATCCGTAAATGGTGGCAACCAGATCGCGCAGCGCCTGCTGCATGTCGGCCTCATCAGTCAGGGGTTCGACGATGGCGGCCTCGATCGCCTGATTGACCCCCATGCCCCCGGCCATCAGCGTGGCGGCATAGATCAGCAGACGGGTCGAGACACCCTCTTCTAGGTCCATGCCCGATAGCGCCCGGATATGACCGCCCAAACGTACCAGAGGCGCGACGCGGCCGGGTTCAAGGCGGCTTTCGCGGGCCACTACGGCAATCTCGATCTCTTCGTTGGGGAAGTCGAACGAGATGGACAGGAACCGCTGCCGGGTCGAGGGTTTCAGCCGCTTCAGCACGTTCTGGTAACCGGGGTTGTAGGATGCAACGAGCATGAAGCCCGGTGGTGCCACCAGTTCTTCCCCGGTGCGGTCGATCATCAGTGTCCGGCGCGTATCGGTGAGCGGGTGCAGCACCACGGTCACGTCCTTGCGGGCCTCGACCACCTCATCGAGGTAGCAGATGCCGCCCTCGCGCACCGCACGGGTGAGCGGGCCATCGACCCAGACGGTTTCCCCGCCTTTGAGCAGGTAGCGCCCGATCAGGTCGGCCGCTGACAGGTCGTCATGACAGGCAACGGTATAAAGCGGTTTGCCCATCTTGGCCGCCATATGTTCGACAAAGCGCGTCTTGCCGCAGCCGGTCGGCCCCTTCAGAAGAAGGGGCAAACCATTGTCATAGGCCGTCTCGAACAGCTCGCATTCACGCGCGACGGGCTGATAGAACGGCAGGGTCGGAGGTGTTTGCATGTTCATGGCTTACTCTCCGGGAACCGAGTCTGCGGCGCCGGGCGTGATGATCTCTTGCTTGCGCACAACCAGCATCGAGTAGATGAACAGCAACGCACCGATCACCACGGCAGCACCGGCGCCGAACCGCATCAGATAGAAGACGGACAGAGCGTCCTGCACATCCATGTAATAGTCACCGACCACCCGCTGCATATGGGTCTGGATGGTGCCCGCGAAGGTCAGCACGAAGGTCATGAACGCCATGCCGCCGGTCATCAGCCAGAACGAGGCCATGTTCAGCACCTGATTATAGGGCGCCCTGCCCCGCAGCATCGGCATCGCGTAGGTGAAGACCGCCAGGTTCAGCGCCACATAGGCCCCGTAAAAGGCAAGGTGGCCGTGGGCTGCGGTGATCTGCGTGCCGTGGCTGTAGAAGTTTACCCCATGCAGCGTGTGCAGGAAGCCCCAGACACCGGCGCCAAAGAAGGCCACGGTCGAGGATCCGAGCGACCACAGCAGCGCGGCCTTGTTCGGGTGGTTCTTGCGGCCCTTCCAGACCATGACGAAGGCAAAACTCATCATCAGGAAGAAGGGGATCACCTCGAAGGTCGAGAAGATCGAGCCGATCCACTGCCAATAGCCCGGCAGACCGATCCAGTAGAAATGGTGCCCGGTGCCGAGAATGCCGGAAAACAAAGCGGTGGCGACGATGACATAGAGCCATTTCTCCACCACTTCACGGTCCACACCTGTCAGCTTGAGCAGCAGGAATGCGAGGATAGCGGCCATAACCAGTTCCCAGGTCGCTTCGACCCACAGGTGCACGACGAACCACCAGTACATTTTGTCGAGACTCAGGTTGTCCGGATTGATGAACGCAAACACCCAGAGCAGCGACAGCAGCCACAGGCCCATCAGCAACACATTGGTGATTGCCGTCTTCTTGCCCGCCAGAACGGTCATCGAGACGTTGAACAGAAAAATCAGCGCTGCGACGAGGATGCCGAACTTGACCCACAGGGGCTGTTCAAGAAACTCACGCCCGCCATGGATGCCCACCAGATATGAGCCGACCGCGCCCAGCGTCCCCACCAGCAGGATGATGAGTTGCAGATAGGCCAGTTTGACCGAGTAAATCTCGCGCTCGGATTCCTCGGGGATGAGGAAATACGCCGCCCCGAAGAAGCCCAGCAGCAGCCAGACGATCAGCGCATTGGTGTGGATCATGCGGATGATGTTGAACGGCAGAAGTTCGGACAGGAAGTTGGGCGAGACATAGATCCAGCCCGCCAGAAGCCCGCCCAGAACCTGAATGCCGAACAGGGCTATTGCGGCCAGAAAATAGTAATACGCCACTTTTTGAGATTGGTATTTCATGTGATTTCTCCTTCGTGCCGCTTAGCCAGCGTCATTGGGCGGCCAGCCCTGCGTGTCGGTCTGATCCGCCCAGCGCAGGAACTCGGCGAGGCCGCGCATCTCTTCTTCGGTCAGATCGAAATAGGGCATCTGGCGTCGTCCCTCGACGCCCGAGGGCTGCGCCTTCATCCAGCCATCGAGGATTTCATAGGCGTCCTCGGGCGAGTCCATGACGTCCCAGCGGGTCATCACGTTGCCCAGCTCGGGGGCGAAATATGCACCCTCGCCATGCAGGCTGTGGCAGTTGATGCAAGAATGGCGTTCCCAGACATGTTTGCCCAGAACGACCTCTTCGCTGAGTTCCATGCCTGCGGTTGACGTATTAACCACGTAACGGTGGCTGTGGACGGTCATCGCCACGAAGATCACGACGAAAAAGATCGAGCCCCCGTAGAAGATGTTTCGCGCCCGCGATTTGGTTAAGATTTCAGCCATGCGTCGGCCTCCTTCAGATCGGGATGCCTATTGCTAGCCCGAGCGAAGAAGGCACTGTTTGCGCCAGCGCAACGTTTGGAACGGTTCCAAGCCTAAAGTCGAGGGTGAGAGGAACCCCAATGCCTTGCCCGAACATTGACGATCCAGACCTGACGCTTGCGGATCTTATGGCGCAATGGCCGCAGACAATGCGTGTTTTCCTAAAGCATGGAATGTTATGTGTCGGATGCCTGGTGAACCCGTTTCACACCATCTCAGATGCCTGTCTGGAATACGATCTGGATGAAACGGCCTTTTTGGAAGAGCTGAAGAGCGCAATTTCTAGCTGTGCCTGACCGGACTAACCTTGGCTGAGCTCGACCAGTGCGTGTGGATCACATACTTTGATGCGCTTGCGTTTGCTTTCAACGATACCTTGCTTTTCCCATGCGCTCAGCAATCGGCTGACCGTATGCAGGGTGGTCGCAGTAAGCTCTGAAAGATCCTGTCGGGTGATGGGGAAATCAATCTCAATCCCATCCTCCACCTTGCGACCAGTCTGATTGATCAGACGCAACAGCGCGTTAGCCACGCGCTGTTCCACCTGTTGCGTCGCAAGCTCCACAATACGGGTGTTCATTTCTCCTACACGGTGGCCAACCGTCTTGTAGGTTTCAGTGGCGAAGCCGTCATATTCGGTAACGAAAGTATCCCACAGTCTGGTGGGCCAGCTCAGCGCGATGGACTCCGTCACCGTGACTGCCGTGGCCGGATAAGTCTCGCGCCCGATCGCCTTTGCAATTCCCAGAAGTTGGCCTGCAGGGATATGCAACGCGGTGACCTGTTCACCGGTCTGCGTAACCCGCACCACTCGGACATAGCCATCCAGCAACATGAAGAAACGATCGGCCGGGTCTTCTTCTTCAAAGATATGCGCGCCCGTTTCATAGCGGCGCGAACTGGCCTGATCCAGAATCGTGCGGATTTGCCGACGATCCAGTTTTGAGAATGGTGGCAAATGCGTCAGCAGGCTTTCATCAAGCCGCGGCAATATTTTCTTGGCTGCTTCCATCATAGCTTACCTGATTTGGCACAATCACAGCCGCAAAACCAGATCGTAACGGTCAGTGTTTCCCGAAAACGCACCAAACCTTGCGCCAGCGCAAATTTCAGGTCGCGGAAATCAATAGAGTCAGGCCCAAGAGATCATTCAGGAAAGGACAATTCGATGATCCGCACGCTTACAACCAGCGTTGCACTGGCCACCCTGCTGGCCAGTGCCGCCTTCGCGGAAACCTTCGAGGTGCAAATGCTCAACAAAGGCAGTGATGGCGAACGCATGGTGTTCGAGCCCGCGTTTGTACAGGCTGCCCCGGGTGACACGATCAAGTTCATCGCATCGGACAAGGGCCACAACGCGGAAACAGCCAAAGGCATGCTCCCTGATGGCGCCGAGCCGTTTAAGGGCAAAATCAATGAGGAAATCGAAGTCACGCTGGATACCGAAGGCGTCTATGGCGTGATCTGCAAACCCCACTATGCAATGGGCATGGTGATGACCATAGCGGTGGGCGACGTCGAAATTCCCGAGGGTTTCCTTGAAGGCCGCGTCCCCAAAAAAGCCAAGGCGCGATTCACAGCCCAACTTGAAAACTTCTGATCCCCGATACGGCGGCGAAATGCTTACTCGCTGCACTCATCCGACCTCAAGGAGGATACTATGACCAAATTCATCAACCCCGGCCTTATGAAAACCAGCCGCCGCAATGTGTTGCGGGGATCGGTTCTAGCAGGCGCCGCAGCTATGACCGGCGCAGGTGCCATGGCAGCTCGTCGTACACCAATGCCGCTCAAGGCAGATGCAGCCTCGGCTAAACTCTACAAAGTTGCGGGTGAACAAAAGGCTGACAGCACAGCCAAACCGGCGGATTTGTCTGGTTATACCCGCGTTAAACAGGAACTCGTTGCACCCCCCTTCGCACCAGAGCACGAGCAGGTGGCCACAGGCGGACCAAAGATCATCGAAATCACCATGGAGACAACCGAACGTCTTATGGTCGTTGACGAGGATACCGGTGCGTCTGTCTGGGCTCTGACCTACAATGGTTCAGTCCCAGGACCGCTGATCATCTGCCACGAAGGCGACATGATCGAACTGACCCTGCGCAACCCCGAAGACAGCGTGATGGAGCACAATATCGACTTCCACGCTTCGACCGGTGCGTTGGGTGGCGGTGGCCTGACCCATGTCTATCCTGGCGAGGAAACCGTGCTGCGCTGGAAGGCGACCAAGCCGGGCTGCTTTACCTATCACTGCGCGCCGGGCGGGGCGATGATCCCGTATCACGTCACCCATGGCATGAACGGTGCGGTGATGGTGTTGCCGCGCGACGGCCTGAAGGACGCGGATGGCAATCCGCTGACATATGACAAGATCGCCTATATCGGCGAGCAGGATTACTATTTGCCGCTGGACGAAAACGGCGAGTTCAAGACCTATGAGGCCGCCGGTGACGACTATGCCGACAGCCTGGATGCGATGCGCACGCTGACCCCGACCCATTCGGTGTTCAACGGCGCGGTGGGTGCCCTGACCGGTGAGAACGCGCTGAAGTTCAACGTCGGCGAGACGGTTCTGATGATTCACAATCAGGCTAACCGCGACACCCGTCCGCACCTGATCGGCGGCCACGGTAACTATGTCTGGGAGACCTCGTTCACCGATGCGCCTCAGACCGGTGTCGAAACATGGTTCGTCCGCGGAGGATGTGCAGTTGCCGCAATGTACACGTTCGAACAGCCAGGCGTGTATGCCTATGTGAACCACAACCTGATCGAAGCCGCGCTATTGGGGGCCACCGCGCATTTCATTGTCGAAGGGGACTGGAACAACAACCTGATGGAACAGGTTGTAGCACCCCGGCCATTTGCAACCTAACGCCGCTGGACTTCAGATCATGAAAACCACTGCCATGCAACGGATCACCAATCCAACCAATCTAGGTTGGGCAGGTCTGAGTGTGGCAGTGGTCATCTGTGCAGGTGTGTTGTTTTTGAATGGGCCACTCTTTCGAACACAACTGATGCCCGAAATGGCCGATAATCCGGTCATTTTCCCCGGCGGTGAAACGCTCTACGTTCAACGCCACGAAGTGACGGTCACTGAATGGAATCTGTGCCACGAAAACGGTGGTTGTACGCTGAAATTACACACCCGGTCGGGTCTCGACCCGGCTACAACACCCGCTACCGGGCTCAATTATGTAGACGTGAGCGAGTACTTGCGTTGGATCAATGCCGCCACTAGTCACGATTTCCGCCTTCCGACAAGAGCGGAATGGAACCACATGGCATTGTCAGTTCTGCCTGAAGATCCCGACCCGATCTTTACCGACCCATCACTAACATGGGCCTCAAGTTATCTGACCGAAGGGCTCGCTCCACGTGCTCTGAAACCGCAAGGCAGCTTTTCGATATCACTGCACGGGATCGCTGATCTGGACGGCAGCGTCTGGGAATGGACTCAGGACTGTTATGCTGGGGCAAGCGAAGACATCGACCCTGATCGATGCCCCGCCTTTTTTGTCGGTGGTGAGCATGTCGCAGCGGTGCCTTTCCTCGTGCGCGATCCAGCACGAGGCGGTTGCGCCGTCGGCGCACCCCCGGCACACCTCGGCATGCGTCTGGTTTCGGACGTAGATACAGAAAATTAATTCACAGGCATTGTTTGCCAAAGAGCCCCGCGACCGTGTTGCATGGATCACGATTGAGGCGGATTGACCCCATTGTCCATCACTTCAGAAGACCCGCTCATAGGCCGCACGACCGAGAGCTGTTATGCGGTTGAGCGTTGTTGATGCAATTTTCGCTTCAGATCTTTGATTGTTGAAATCGCACGCTTGCAGGCGATTGCTGAGTACTTGTGTCCAACTGCCGATCTGGGCTTCAACCTTTGACCTCTGATTGTATCCTGCCTTGGTTTGCCACTTCATTTTACCCTGTTCGGCGATGGCAGTGATGTGTTGATTGCGCTGTGCATTCGCCCCGTGAACCGCGTTCTTGCGCGAAGCAACAGCCCACACCGGTTTCAATACTGGCGAGCAAATCCGGGACAGCAGTTTCATCGCCTGCATGTTCAGTGGTCAACTCCTCCGCGGCGATATCGCCGGTTTCTGGGTCAAGGGAGATGTGGAGTTTGCGGCATGTTTTGCAGGTATTCTTAGCACCGTGCTTTTCTTCATGCCGGCTCCGGTCAGTATGAATTTTGAGACCGGTACTATCCACACTCAGGTTGATCGGCTTTTCTGAAGCGCGCTGGTTTGGGGCGACTATCAGCCCCTTACCGCGTCGTGATCGCGTCGAGTAATCCAGCACCAAAAGATCCAGCCATCAGCTTGGAAATCGATCGCATAAAGCCCAGCGATTGTCTCAAGGCAAGCCGAAACACGACCCACAAAGTGAGGCAAATCTCGATCGCTACGTCCGAATAAATCGCCTATCCTCAGCGAGACCTGCACCGTGGCGGCGACCATGTCTTGGCCAGATCACCTGAAACCCAAGTCGTCAAGTCACCGCGTTGCCGAAGGCTTTCGTTGAACTCTAATGCATTCACCACCCGATACCGTGCTTTTTGAAACTTGTCCCGACAGGTATCATTGATACTTGTGGGGCATCTATCATCGCTCACATCACAGAAAACACAGGGAATACTCTGTGCAGACGCTCCCTGAAACAGGGTCGCAGCGGATCCACTTTCCAAACCTAACCCCGTTATGCCCTGGATTTCCTGATTAGGTCAGCTGCTTTCTCGGCGACCATAATGACCGGAGAGGCGGTATTTCCCGACACGATCTTTGGCATGATCGATGCATCTACGACGCGCAGTCCCGTCACACCCACGACACGCAATTGCGGATCCACGACCGCTTTGTCGTCCTGTCCCATTTTACACGTACCAACCGGGTGAAAGATCGTTGTTGCGATATCTCCGACGGCATTTATCAGATCCGGTTCATCCTGAATGGCCGGGCCGGGCAGAATCTCTTGCGGCTGAAAAGGTTCAAGTGCTTTGGCCGTCATAATCCGGCGGGTCTGTTGCACCGACTTGACGGCAACCGATCGATCCCGTGCAGCGGAAAGGTAGTTCAGCCGGATATCGGGTTGCTGATCCAGGTCGCGGCTTTGGATATGGCTGCTGCCGATACTTTCGGGACGCAGGTTACAGACCGACACGGTGATGGCGGGAAAGGGATGCAGCGGATCGCCTAGCTTGTCGGTTGACAAAGGCTGGACGTGATATTCCAGATCCGGCGTTTCCAGCGCGGGATCGGATTTGGTGAACATCCCGAATTGGCTGGGTGCCATCGACATTGGGCCTGATTGGGTCAGCCCGTATTGCAAAGCAATCCGAGCCTTGCCCAAGATGGAATTCGCCATCGTGTTCAACGTTTTAGCGTTCTTCACTTTGTACACGGTTCGGATCTGCAGATGGTCCTGCAGGTTCTCTCCGACGCCGTTGCTTTCGTGCAGAAGGTCGATGCCCAGCGAACTGAGCACATCGCCGCGACCGATCCCTGAAAGCTCCAATATCTTTGGTGAGTTTATCGCACCCGCAGTCAACAGCACCTCATGCCCCGCAAGTGCCTCCAACACTTGCCCCTTGTGGCGAAACCGGACGCCGCGCACGGATTTCCCGTCCAGGATCAGGCGGTCGGTGGTGGCCTGGGTTATCACCCGCAGGTTCGGGCGCTTAGAGGCCGGGCGCAGAAAGGCTTTGGCGGTGTTCCAACGTACGCCGTTCTTCTGATTCACTTCAAAAAAACCCGACCCTTCGTTGTCGCCATCGTTGAAATCGTCGCGCGGCTGAATACCGAATTCTTTTGCTCCGTCCTGAACCGCCTTCAAGATGTCCCAGCTGAGCTTTTGTTTCTGAACCTTCCACTCACCCCCGCTGCGATGCACATCGGTGTCGCCGCCGTGGTGGTCCTCGGATTTCAGGAAATAGGGCAGAACGTCATCCCAGCCCCAGCCTGTGTTGCCCATCTGTCGCCAGTGATCGTAATCCGCCGCTTGCCCGCGCATATAGATCATGCCGTTGACCGACGAGCAGCCCCCCAGCACCTTACCACGCGGATAGACTAGAGACCGCCCGTTCAGGCCGGGCTCGGGCGCGGTTTTCATCATCCAGTCGGTGCGGGGATTGCCGATGCAATAGAGGTAACCCACCGGTATATGCACCCAGTGGTAATTGTCGGATTTTCCGGCCTCTAGCAGCAATACACGCGTGTCGGGGTCTTCGGTCAGCCGGTTTGCCAGCACGCATCCCGCGGTTCCGGCCCCGACGATGATATAGTCATAGTCGCCATCAAGGCGTGTTGCCTGTGTCATGGTCAATCTCGATTGCCTGTTATTCGTGTGCCGATCATAACGTAGTTTCAGGCTCGGTCTTGCCGCATGTGCGCGCGCGACCAGAAGCCCTGCATCGTTTCGATCAGATCCAGATAAGTGTCGTATCGGTCGCCATAGTGGGTGTGCATGCCCGGGTCGGGTTCAAAAACCTGTTTAACGCGTGTCATCCGGGCGATCCCTTCCTCATAGGTTCCTACCTCGCCCACAGCACGGGCCGCGCCGATAGCCGCGCCCAGAGCGCCGGTCTCGCGGGCTTCGGCCACGGTGATCGGAAAACCCAAACAATCGGCAAACATTTGCGGCCAATGCGGACTGCGCGAACCACCACCCGAAAGAATGGCCCGATCAAGCGAAACACCCGCTTGTTCCAGTACTCCGATATGGCGGCGGTGTTCGAACATCACACCTTCGAACAGGGCGCGCAGCATATGGCCTTCGCCATGCCAGCCAGCCAGCCCGTAAAACCCGGCACGGAACGATGCGCCCTGACCTGAGCCATAGAGGAAGGGGTGAAAGAACGGATCATCTGCCCGGGGTGTCACCCGCCCGACCTGCGCATTGCAATAACCGAACGGGTCATCGTGATGCCCGCCGCGTTCAACCAGCTCGCGCACGTACCATTCCAGATTGGCCGCCGATGTCGCACTGGATTCGATATTGACGAAACGATCCTGGCCAAAGCAGGAGGCCATAAAGATGTTCCGGTCGTTGACCGGCGCTGCTGAGAACACCTGATTGATGCTCCAGGTTCCGGCGATGATCGAAGCCTCGCCCGCGGCAACCACACCTGACCCCATGGCGCTTGAGATCACGTCGAAAAACCCGCCGATCACCGGGGTTCCGGGCGCCAGGCCGGTCGCGGCAGCTGCATCAGCGGTCACGACCCCGGCAATATCCCCGGGGTCAATCAGGTGCGGCAAGAAATCCCGCGCATCCGAAAGCCCGTAGAGCGTCAGCAATTCGTCGTCATAGACACAGTCCGGCATTCGGGTCAGTCCGCAGCCGGACATGTCCGACATATCGCTGACTCGCTCACCGGTCAGTTTGAACGTAATGAAGTCCTTGCACAGCATTATGGTCTGTGTGCGGTCGTAAATCTCGGGCCGGTGTCGCTTGATCCAGGCCAGCAAAACCGGAGTTTGCGAGGGCCAGGGGTATTGCAGGCAAATCTCGTGCAATCTATCCCCGTTGGCCGCGGAAAGCTCTGCCGCCAGATCCGCGGCACGGGTGTCCAGCGATTGAATACCGATCAGCGGGCTCCCTGCCCGATCCAGCAGATAGAGCCCGTTGCCATGGCCCGCACATCCAACACCGGCAATCTGATCCGCCTGAATGCCAGCCTTGGCGATACAGCCGCCAATTGCGTCACGCGCGTTGGCCCAAAGCTCATTCAGGTCACGTTCGACAAATCCCGGCTCGGGCGTCGAGGACTGCCCGTCCAGCGCGTGCACCGCAACCTGATGCCCGTCCTGATCAAACAGGACGGCCTTGATTACGGTGTTCCCGGCGTCCAGCCCCAGAAAAAATGTGCTCTTCTCAGCCACGGTTGTAAATATCCCAGGCTTCCTCGCCGTTTGCGCCATTGTGGATCATTGCCATCAGGGCCGACACAACCGCCTTTGGGTTGTCATGCTGATAGATGTTGCGTCCATAGACCATGCCCTGCGCGCCTTGCGCCATCAAGGCCGCCGATTTTTCCAGAACGGTCTTCAGATCCTCTTTGCCGCCGCCGCGAACCAGAACCGGAACCCGGGCCGCCTCGATCACACGGTGAAAATCCTGCGCGTTCTCGGTTGGATCTGCCTTAGGTTCTGGACCCATTAAATTTGTTGCTGCTGTCTCTGTTGCATGCTTCAAGCCACTGAGTTTCAGAGGTGTAT
>NZ_JBXWOS010000042.1:0-15068 GCF_059611005.1 Ruegeria sp. CDSB117 | reverse complement strand
GCGCAAACAAACTCCCAGAACCAGAAGGCCTCACAGCCTGACCTGTTTCGTTAGGGCGCAAAAAATGCGCCCTAACGAAACTGATATTTCCTTGTTTTAAAGAGCTTTCGGAATGGTCGCCTCAGAGAGCCAGATAGCCTATTCCCGCAAACGCAACCAAACATCCAAGCCATTGGCGTGGCAGCATCTTTTCACGCAAGACAGCCCAGGCCAACACAACCGTCAGCAACCCAAAGACGGACGCCGTCACCGAGGCAAATTGCGCATTCGGCAACCCGCCCGCCGCGATCACGCAAAGGATGGCAACAGCATCCAGAACACCCATGACACAGAGAAGAGGCAGAGCCCGACGCTCAGGCCAGATTGATCTCCGGGATGCCAGGGCGATCATGCCTAGGGCAAAAACTGCCGTCAGTCGAATAACCAGAGAGATTGAGTATTCGTCATTATGTTCGGTTGCATATTGTCCTAGCGCAAAGGTGGCGGCGAACCCGATTGCTGCAAGTATCGATAACACCACCGTCGGGCCAGCCGCTGGGTATTCGGTCGCGTCGCGTTCAGATTGGGCAGCCACAACAGAAACGCCAACACCAATCGCGATGATGGCAAGCCAGTGCAGCGGGCTGACCGTTGCGCCGCGCCAGATGGCCAGTGAGACGGACAACACCGGATAGCTTGCAACAATCGGAGCAACCAGCCGGACCGGGCCGCGTTGAAAAGCGGCGTACATGCAGACGCCCGCCAGCAGATAACACCCCCCTGCAGCAACAGCGCTGATCAATGCCGTGCCAGGAATTGGGTCGACTTCACCCATCATCGCAACCAAACCAAGTTGCAGCACTGCGCCCGAAACCAGCACAGCCATGAGCGAAGCAATAACACTGACAGACCGGCTGACATAGCGCACTGCCAGATCGTGTACCCCCCAACAAAGTGCCGCCAAAAGGCCAAGCACCAGAGCGTTCAATCCGTCATCTCCCTCACTGATTTCACCCGGTTCCGCTTCTGAGCATGAGTATGTCAGAGTGCCACTGTTGATAAACTTATTTTCCTGTTATGCAATATTGCAGGTGCCAGAGATACAGAAAGACAGCACATGGAATCTGCGATTGAGCAACTTGGTGGTGAGACCCAACTGCGCGCTCTGGTCGATCGTTTCTACGACCGGATGGAAACGGATCCGGCAGCGCATTCGTTGCACAGGCTGCATTTTCGGGGACATGGGCTAAACCACACCAGACAAGCTCAATTTGAATTTCTCAGCGGGTTTCTGGGCGGCCGCGCCTACTATCGTGAACGTTTCGGCCATATGGACCTGCGCGAAATCCATGCGCATATCCCCATCCGGAAGGCCGACGCAGAGCTTTGGCTGGACACTTTCGATGCCGCATTGGCGGATTGCGAATTGACCGGTCCGGTTGTGGAAAAGATGCGCGCGACGCTTCGCCGGGCTGCGCTTATGCTGGTTAATGACGTTCCAGATTGGCGGTTGGAAGCAGATGCCGGGTATACGTAAAGTCGCTTTGCGGCAATCACGGTAGTGTTCCGCGGTTCTGATCAAAGCCGATACCCATGACAAATGTCAAAATACGGTCGATTGAAATCATGCACCCACGTTCTGATGGTTTGCTTTTCGAACGTTAGCCAAGGAATGGCATTGACCTCCCAAACATCCATCGGGCCGCCCATTCCTAACAAAAGGTCAAAATCGTTCAGTTGCGGAACAGATTGCTCTTTGCAGAAATGTACGATCTGCGTGCCGTCTTGATGCTTGGTGATGTGGTCTCAAAATAAACCGGGACCCGCCTTACGCTTGCTGAAACATGAGAACGATCCTAGTGAGTCTCTTGGGGCCTGAAAAACGGGGCCGCAGCTTGTGCTGCGGCCCAGAAACGCAACCTTGCAACTCGTCTTAGACGTCCAATGTGTTGTCTTTTTCCCAGCGCGAGAAATGCGAGACAAATGAGTTCCACTCCTGGTGTTTCATCTTCAGGAACGCGGATGAGAACTCGGCACCCATCATGGCCTTCAGTTCTTTGTCTTTATCGTATTCGCGCAAGGCATCCAGCATGTTCAAAGGCAGTTTTGGTGCGCCGCGCACCTTGTGGCCTTCGGCATACATATCGATGTCCCAGCGTTTGCCCGGGTCCGCTTCGGAACGGATGCCAGATAAACCGGCCGCGATGATGACGGCTTGCAGCAGATATGGGTTTGTGGCTCCGTCTGGCAGGCGCAGCTCAAACCTGCCGGGGCCGGGAACGCGAACCATGTGCGTCCGGTTGTTGCCTGTCCAGGTCACTGTATTGGGTGCCCAAGTTGCACCCGACATTGTCCGCGGCGCGTTGATGCGCTTGTAGCTGTTCACCGTGGGATTGGTGATCGCGGCAAGCGCCGAGGCATGTTTCATAATGCCGCCGAGGAAGTGTTTTCCGCGTTCTCCCAGACCGACCTCTCCGGTTGGGCCTTCGCCTTCGCCTGCAAACACGTTAGTTTTTGCATCCGCGCCTGGGGCATCCCAGACCGAGATATGAGCATGACAGCCATTTCCGGTCAGACCTTCGACCGGTTTCGGCATGAACGTCGCCCGAAGCCCGTGCTTTTCAGCAACCGACTTGGTCATGAATTTGAAGAACGAGTGCTTGTCAGCGGTGCGCAGCGCATCATCAAATTCCCAGTTCATCTCGAACTGGCCATTGGCGTCCTCGTGGTCATTCTGGTAGGGACCCCAACCCAGTTCCAGCATGTAATCACAGATCTCTCGCACCACATCATAGCGGCGCATTACGGCCTGTTGGTCATAACAGGGCTTTTCTGCTGTATCGAATGGGTCGCTGATCTGCTCTCCATCCGGGGTCAGCAGAAAGAACTCGGCTTCGATACCGGTTTTGACATGCATGCCTTCGGCGGCGGCCTCGTCAATAAGGCGGCGCAGGACGTTGCGGGGGGCTTGCGCAACATCGCTTCCTTCCATCACGCAGTTACCAGCAACCCAAGCCACTTCGGGCTTCCACGGTAGCTGAATGACCGAGGACGGATCAGGCACCGCAAGCATGTCGGGATGCGCTGGTGTCATGTCCAGCCACGTGGCGAACCCGGCGAATCCCGCTCCGTCCTCCTGCATATCGGCAATCGCCTGCGCGGGCACCAGTTTGGCCCGCTGTCCACCGAACAGATCGGTGAACGAGATCATGAAATACTTGACGCCTTTTTCTTTTGCGAAAGCTGCGAGATCTGTCGTCACGATTGCTTTCCTTTCCCTGTTGTTTTTTGGTTTGTCAAAGCAAAAACGCGGCCCCCATCAGGGAGCCGCGCAGCATCTATTCAGAACCCTTCCTTGCCGGGGTACCAACTGGTTCCCGCCAGCGGCACCCGCGCCATGGCGGCGGCCTCCATTGTCAGGGCACACAAATCTTCGGGCTCGAGGTTGTGCAGATGGTTGTGACCACAGGCACGCGCGATAGTCTGCGCCTCAAGTGTCATAACTTTCAAGTAGTTCCGCAGCCTGCGGCCTGCATCAACCGGGTTCAAGCGTGCTGCCAAATCTGGGTCTTGCGTGGTGATACCCGCCGGGTCCTGGCCTTCATGCCAATCATCATATGCGCCGGTGGTGGTGCCTAGCTTCTGATACTCGGCCTCCCACTTGGGATCGTTGTCGCCCAGAGCCACCAATGCGGCGGTGCCTATGGCGACCGCATCTGCACCCAGCGCCAGCGCTTTGGCAACATCGGCACCGGTGCGGATACCGCCCGAGATGACCAGTTGTACCTCTCGGTGCACGCCCAGATCCTGCAGTGCCTGAACGGCGGGGCGGATACAGGACAGCGTCGGCAGACCGACATGTTCGATGAAAACGTCCTGCGTGGCAGCGGTGCCGCCCTGCATCCCATCCATGACGACAACGTCGGCGCCAGCTTTCACGGCCAAAGCAGTGTCGTAGTAGGGGCGTGTTGCGCCAACTTTGACATAGATCGGCACTTGCCAGTCAGTGATCTCGCGCAGTTCGAGGATCTTGATCTCAAGATCGTCCGGGCCAGTCCAGTCGGGATGGCGACAGGCCGAGCGCTGGTCGATACCCTTGGGCAGGGTGCGCATCTCGGCCACGCGGTCGCTGATCTTCTGACCCAGCAGCATACCGCCGCCACCGGGTTTAGCGCCTTGGCCAACCACAATCTCAATTGCATCAGCCTTGCGCAGATCGTTCGGGTTCATGCCGTAACGCGAAGGCAAATACTGATAGACCAGCTTGGTTGAATGGCCGCGTTCCTCTGGTGTCATGCCACCGTCACCGGTGGTGGTTGACGTGCCCGCTGCGGATGCGCCGCGGCCCAGAGCCTCTTTCGCCGGGCCGGACAATGCGCCAAAGCTCATGCCTGCAATGGTGATCGGGATATCCAGTTCGATCGGTTTTTTGGCAAAGCGCGTGCCTAGCGTTACTGAGGTATCGCAGCGTTCTCGATAGCCTTCCAACGGATAGCGCGACACCGACGCGCCGAGAAACAGAAGGTCGTCGAAATGAGGTACTTTCCGCTTCGCCCCTCCACCACGAATGTCATAGATACCGGTCGCAGCGGCGCGACGGATCTCGGCATTGATCGGGTTGGAAAATGTCGCCGACTGGATCGGCAGGGTGCGGGGGATCTGATCGTCCATATCTTTCATACCCTTCTTCCTCAGTAAGCGGCGGCGTTATCAACGTCGAAATTATAAAGCTGACGGGCCGAACCATAGCGTTTGAAGTCTTCTGGCTTGGCGTCGCTGCCCGCGCGGGCCAGCAGATCCCTCAGGATATCCAGATGCTCGGGACGCATGTCCTTCTCGATGCAATCCGCGCCGAGGCTCTTGACCGAACCACGCACGAACAGCCGGGCTTCGTAGAGTGAATCCCCCAGCGCATCCCCAGCGTCCCCGCAGACTACCAGATTGCCGTCCTGGGCCATGAAGGCGGACATGTGGCCGATGTTGCCATGCACGACGATATCGATCCCTTTCATTGAGATGCCGCAGCGCGAGCTGGCATTGCCTTTGATCACCAGCAATCCGCCGTGGCCGGTCGCTCCGGCGTATTGGCTGGCGTCACCATCGACGATGACCTGACCGGACATCATGTTTTCGGCAACGCCCGGACCAACAGAGCCTTCGACCTTTATGGTCGCTTGCTGGTTCATGCCTGCGCAATAATACCCGGTCGAACCTTTGACCGTCACCTCAATCGGCGCGTCCAACCCAACGGCGATTGCGTGGCTGCCCTTCGGGTTTACAATTTCCCATCGGGTTTGATTGGTCTCGGCGTTTTGTGCCTGCAGGGACGAGTTCAGCCCGCGCAGCCCGTCTGCCTCTAGATCATAGGTCTGCATATCAGGCGGCCTTTTCGTGGGTTGTGGGGCTGTTGTTGTGCGACCAGAAATATACGGTGGAGGGTTCAGGCTCCCAAACCCGGGCGTCTTCAATACCCGGCAGGTTCACCAAAGCACGGTATTCGCTGCCAAAGGCCACATATTGGTCTGTTTCGGCCATCACCGCAGGTTTGCAGGCAATCGGGTCACGTACGACACCAAACCCGTCTTTGGTGCCAACAACAAAGGTGAAGAAACCGTCCAGATCATCAATGCTGGTCTCCAGTGCCTCACCCAGTGTCGCGCCGTTCATCATTTTCCATGTCAGATATGCGGCACCCACTTCGGTGTCGTTCTCGGTCTGGATCACCACACCTTCACGGCGCAGTTTGCGGCGCAACGAGTTGTGGTTGGACAGCGATCCATTGTGGACCAGACACTGATCTGGCCCGGTGTTGAACGGGTGTGCGCCCATTGTCGTCACGGCGGATTCGGTCGCCATACGCGTATGCCCAATGCCATGGGTGCCGCTCATACCGTTGAGGTTAAATCGGTCTGCAACATCTTTAGGCAGGCCAACTTCCTTGTAGATTTCGAGGCTTTCGCCGCGGCTCATGATCCGAACCGACGGGCGGATTTCGGCCAGCGCAGCGCGTGCGGCTTCGAACTGACCGGCGGGAATTTCAAGAACGGTGTGTGTGTCGTTGTTTGTCTGACCAACCGTTGCGCCCAGCTTTTCACCCAGCTCATCAGCCAGGCCGACAAAGTCAGCATCGGGGTTGGGCGACTGGACTGTAATCTTGGTTTTGCCTGCCGACTCTGCGCCATAGATCGCGATACCGGCACTATCGGGGCCGCGGTCTGTCATCGTAATCAGCATGTCCGTCAGCATGTTACCCAGTTGGGGCGCAAGAGACTGGTCTTTGAGGAATAATCCAACAATTCCGCACATGGCTGGCAGATCTCCTTGTGTGTTTCACTATGATTCGACGGTATCAACAAAACTTGGGGACATCAATAATAGTAGGAAAGTTTTTTTCCTAACAGGCAATGGGCGTGATCTCTGATTTCACGCCCATTGCCAGCTCTTAAAGCTGGATCAGTATCGTTCCAGCTGTGCCTTCACCTTCTCTTCGTCCCCGGTGTGGCGGGCCTTCTCAAGGTGTTCACCTTCCCGGACGAACTGGATGCGATGCCAGCCAATCCAGAAGACCACGCCAATGATGACCATCAGAACTTCGTAGCCTTGGAAGGGGTAGATCGGACCGACCTCGGCAAGATCGACAGCCCAGCTTGTGTATCCGTTCGTAGACATGTCTTTCTCCTTTACTTCGCTGCCGCGCCAGCACGGGCAGCCAATTCCTGTTTGTCAGCTTCGATGATCGCTGCCTTGGCATCTTCGTAGGCATGGTGCTCGGCGTAATCGAGGCCCTGCAGCTCAACCTCTTCCGGAATGCGCAGCACGCCCATTGAAGATTGAATCTTGGCCAGAGCCCATCCGGGCAGGAAGCCCAGAACAAAGAACATGATGACCGCGCCGGTGATCTGTCCGATCGGGTTGATCGTCGCATAACCTTCGTAAGGCGATGACGGGACGCCCCACAGAACAAACCCCGAAATCACCAGGCCAACGAACCCGGCGTAACCGTGCACCGCAACGGCGCCAACGGCGTCATCCAGCTTGAACCGACGTTCGACCCAGTAGTGCAGCTTGTACACGATCACAACGCCGATCGCGGCAATGATCATTGCCTGAATCGGATGATACAAATCGTTTCCGGCCGAGGCAGTGATAATTCCGGCAAGCCCGCCAGAGAATGTCCAGAACGCATCACCTTTCGAGATCACATAAGCCGCCATCAGACCGCCAGACAGCGACATCAGGAAGTTGAAGGTGATCGCAGACAGGGTCGTCGGAGCCAGATAGATATTGGTAGCTGTCCAGGTGACGCCGGTGATCTGCCCATCGATCCCTTCAGGTGAAATCACTGGCACGTTGCACGCGGCATAGAAGCCCCAGAAACCAGTGTAGATCAGGAAGATACCGATCGTCAGTAGCCACGGATTGTGCGGAGGAATGTCCCGTGGTGTACCGTCCTTGGCGAACTTGCCTAGGCGCGGGCCCAAAACCATGATCACACCCAATGCGTAACCGCCTGCAATTGCGTGAATTACACCGGAAGCATATGCATCATGGTAGCCGAGAATTCGAACCATCCAGCCGCCGTAGTGCCAGCCCCACGCAGCGTCGATGATCCACCAGACCGATCCGATCATGACCGCATGTACCCAGAGCGCCGAAGACCTGATCCGTTCGATCACGGAACCCGAAACGATCGAGGCTGCCGTCCAAGAGAACAGCAGGAATGCTGCCCAGAAAACGCCGGTGATTCTGTCACTAACATTGGTTGCCATCGTGTCGGCCCAAGGCAGATTCGCTGCGCCCGCTTCTGCGTCCAGACCGCCCCAGAACGGAAAGTTCGGAAAAGCCCAGTAGATCCACCATCCAAAGAAGAAGAACGTGACCGTCACCAGAGGGATGATCATGATGTTTTTCATCAATGTGTGCATATGGTTACGGGCACGACTTGCGCCGACTTCGTACATGCAAAAGCCCACATGGATGAGGAACATGAAAACGACCGTTACCCAGTAGTAGAACTCGGTAAAGATCGTCGTGAGAGCATTTAGATTGCCATCCACTTCGTAGTCTCCCTGTTGTTGCAGCAGGAGGTCTCTCTGCGGAGTTTTCCTGCTGGGAAATTTTATCTACTCAGGGGACAATCTCATGGGGCACCTGTCAATAGATATGTGGGGCAAACATCTTTAACAGTGGTGTCGCATTCTTAATTTGAAGGGCCGAAAACTGGCTTTTGACCATGAAAATAAGGGGTTTCCTTCAACTCTAAGCCCCCGTCTAAGGGTTCAGAAATTGAAGGCAAATATTCCCATCAGGAAAATATTCTGCACAGAGGTGTTGATTTTCAATCTGACATCAGCCTCAATATGGCAACAAAAAGCAATCAACGGGAGAGCTGAACCATGGCCATTCTTTGGAGGACGTCCGCCCTTGCGCAGCGCCATGCCGAGATCGGCGGCGAACTTGAGGACTGGAACGGCATGGGAACCGCATGGTTCTACGACCACAGCCCAGAGCGCGCCAAAGCTGACTATGAAGCAATTCGAACCAAAGCTGGCCTCATGGATGTTTCCGGCCTGAAAAAGGTTCACGTGGTCGGCGAAGATGCCGCATATGTCATTGATCGGGTCACCACGCGGAACGTGGAAAAGATCATGCCGGGTCGTTCGACCTATGCCTCGATCCTGAATGCTGAAGGCAAATTCGTTGACGATTGCATCATCTATCGCTTGTCGGTGAACACATGGCTTGTGGTGCACGGAACCGGCACGGGCATGGAGCAGCTGACGTCTGTGGCGGCGGGCAAAAACTGCGCGGTCATTTTTGACGACGACATGCACGACATGTCGCTGCAGGGACCGGTGGCCGTTGATTTCCTGGCCAAGCACATTCCCGGAATTCGTGATCTGGCTTATTTTGGGATCATGCAAACCAAACTCTATGGCTGCCCGGTGATGATTTCGCGGACCGGCTACACCGGTGAGCGCGGGTACGAAATTTTCTGTCAGGCCAAGCACGCAGTACACCTGTGGGACAACATTCTGGCCGAGGGCAAAGACATGGGCATCGTGCCGGTCCAGTTCTCGACGCTTGATCTGCTGCGCACCGAAAGCTATCTGCTGTTTTACCCCGGAGATAACTCGGAAACCTACCCGTTCGACGACGAAACATGCGGTGATACGCTTTGGGAACTGGGTTTGGAATTCACTGTGTCACCCGGGAAAACCGGCTTTATCGGGGCCGAGAACCACTATGCTTCGCAAGGCAAAGAACGGTTCAAGATCTACGGCGTCAAACTTGACGGCACGACCCCTGCGGACGAGGGCGCGGATCTGCTGCAAAATGGTGAAAAGGTCGGCGTTGTCACCTTCGGCATGTATTCCGAAATCAATGGGCACAATGTTGGTATCGCCCGTATGCCGGTTGCGTGTGCCTCACCGGGCACCCAACTGACGGTCCGCAACGGCGATGGGACAGAAATAGCAGCGACTGCGGAAGAGATGCCGTTCTACGATCAGGACAAATCGATCAGAACCGCAAAGGGCTGAGTTTAAGGGGGCGCAACGGACACACCGTGGCGCCCTTTTCCTATTTGAGGGCACAATGTCAAAGTTCGAATTTCCCAAGTCAATCGCAAGCCGCCCGGTCTGGGGCACGCTAGAGGTCCGCCCGGGCGAACACCATCTCATGATCGCTGAGGCCGAAGGGGCCGAGGCCATTCTCGACATCGCGACACCCGATCTGATGGCTAAAACCCATCTGATCTATATTCCCAAGGGAACGGATTACGTTGAGCGACTGCAGGCAGCGAAGCCTGCGCAATTCTACGAAGGTCCATCCTATGAAGCTTCGCTTCAGCGCATTCGCCGCGTTTTGGAAGACGCGCATATGGGGTTGCAGGTCTATCTGACCGGCTCTGAGGGCATGATGGGTCAGGCCATGAACGAGGTGATGGCCGTAGGGCTGCCGCACACGGCAATTCAGACCGAACATCGCGGATCGGTTGCGCGCCGAATGCAATGCGTGCATTGCAAAGGCATCACCGAAGATGTTGAGGTTGACCCGTTTGTCTGCGCGCATTGCGGGCTTAACCTGTTCGTGCGCGATCACTACTCCCGCCGTCTTGCCGCCTATCAGGGTGTCCGCGTGGATGCCGAAGATCATGGTAACGTGCCCGAGCCGAAGGGGATTTACGAATGAGTGGCGCCGAGAAAATCCAGGCCAAAGTGACCGAAATCACCCCCTTGAACGAGCTGGTGGCGCGGTTCCGGTTCGAACGTATCGACGGAGGCCAGTTGCCGACCTTTTCGGGTGGGGCCCATACGGTTGTCGAAATGCAGGATGGTGGCATCACGCGGCTCAACCCATATTCGCTGATGTCGGACCCGTTTGATCAGTCATCCTACACCATTTCAGTTCGACGCGATGATGAGGGCAGGGGTGGTTCGCTGTTCATGCACCGCCAGGTCAAGCTGGGCGACGAGATGACCATAAGCTATCCGGTCAACCTGTTCTCGCTCGATTTGCGTGCCCGCAAGCACCTGTTTCTGGCCGGTGGCATCGGGATCACCCCGTTTCTGGCGCAGATTAAACAACTTGAACTGCTGCATGGGCATTGGGAGCTGCATTATGCCTGCCGCAATCACGCGCTGGCATCTTATGCGGACCAACTGACTGACCGACATCCCAATGAGACGCATCTGTATTACGACGACCAGAACCAGCAGATTGATCTGGAGAACCTGCTGAGCGGGCAACCTCTGGGCACGCATGTCTATGTCTGCGGCCCCAAGGGCATGATCGACTGGGTGCGCAACACGGCCGCCGCTGAAGGCTGGCCGGAAGATTGCGTGCATTACGAAGAGTTTCTGGCCCCACAGCCCGGCAAGCCGTTCGAAGTGCGCCTGGCCGCGTCAGACAAAGTCGTTCATGTGGGCGAGAACGAAAGCCTGCTGGAAGCCATCGAACGAGAAGGTGTGGATGCGCCGTATCTGTGCCGCGGAGGGGCTTGCGGTCAGTGTGAAACCGTTGTGCTGGATCACGCTGGGAACTTTGTTCACCGCGATCACTGGCTGACCGACGAAGAAAAGGCATCGGGCAAGAAAATCATGCCCTGCGTATCGCGTTTCGAGGGCAAGTCCCTTGTGCTGGACCGCTGAGAGGAGGCCCACCATGACCATTCAATTTAACGACGAGTCCTTCCGCGACGACTATACGTTCCACAACTCGGACTGGGCGATCAAACGCTTTCCGTTCCCATTCCACGAAGACAGCTACATGTATTCGGTCAACATGGAACAGCATCGCGGCGGGCCGGAGGGATCAGTCTATGAGATGCGGTTCGACGTGGACGAGCACTACGTCTCAGAGATGAAAGACCGCGCAATGGTTCTGGATCAGGACCCGCTGCGCTGTCAGTCGTTGCCGCATATGACATTGGCCGGCTGGGACTTGCTGGAACTGATCATGGTTAGCAAGTCCGAAGACTATCCTGATCTGTTCGAGTTGCATCGCAACGGCAATCAGTGGCGTTGGATCAACAAGCCAATGGGCATCGATCACAGCTTTACCTTCATGGATGAAACCACGCTGCCTTATGGGCCGATGGAATACATCACGCGACAAGCTCAGGGCGATTTCGCCGTGCTGGATCAGCGTGATGAGATGCTGTGGATGGACGCCGGCATGGTGACAACACAAGCCGATTGGAGCCTGGATTTCGACATCGGCATGAACTTTTTCGAATGGCATGCGCCGGTTCCGAAGGCCCATGAAATGGGGATATTCAAGCGCGCGCTGAAGTTCTTGCTGAATATCCAGCAGGGCGCCCCTGCGCGGCGTCTCAACTGGACGATGACGGTGAACCCTTTGCTGGATACAAGTCCGGAAAACTATCACAAATGGGGGATCCAAAAGACCACGCTGACGCCCGAAAACATCGCCCACAAGCAGCATCTGCGGGTCGAGTTGCAGACGTTCTTCCGTCTGCCGCGCTCCAATGCGCTGGTGTTCCCGATCCGCTGCTATCTGTGCAGTTTTCAGGATCTGATGACTGTTCCCAAATGGGGTCGCCGTCTGCACCGGGTTATTCGGGACCTGCCTGAAGAGCTGGCCACTTATAAGGGGTTCATCGACAACCGTCCGATGATGCTGGACTATCTCGGCCAGTTTGACGACGGGTTACCCACATCGCCGGGGATTTGGCCAGATCTTGAATCGGAACCGCCTTTGTCGAAGTGAGCATTGTGAAGTGCCGTTGCTCAAATGACTGATCCGGACTTCACGCCTTGGCTAATTCCGAGCGATGACTTTGCATTATATGACGCGCTTGCGCTGCTTCGTGCGTCATTTCAATTCATGGATGCCCGGATCGACCCTCCGTCTTCTATCCATAGGCTGACGGTGGAAGGGATGCGGGAGCACTGTAAGGATGGTGGTGAAATTTGGGCCATCGGCCGACCGCTGTTCGCATGTATGTTTCTGACGCCCAAACCCGACAGCCTGTACTTGGGGAAGCTTGCAGTTCAGGAAGGACTGCGGGGGCAAGGTATCTGCCGCACGTTGGTGGATCATGCTGCAAGCCGTGCAACTGAGCTTGGTCTGCCTGCGCTGGAACTGGAAACGCGCGTGGAACTTACTGAAAACCATCGCGTTTTTTCAAGGCTTGGGTTCACGATCGTGAATACGGGCAGCCATGAAGGCTATGACAGACCCACGGATTTCCTGTTGCGCAAGCCGATCAGTTTGTCTGCGGATAGCTGATCACCGAAATGTAGCGGGCCGGCAGATTAACCAACCGTTCCGGACCATGGGGCGCGTCCGCATCAAAGAACAGGGTGTCACCTGGTTTCAGGGGGTAGATCTGGTCCCCATGGCGATAATCCACTTCACCTTCCAGCATGTAAATCGTCTCGATTCCACCATGTTGGAATGTTGGAAACACGTCGGATTTAGCAGTTAGAGTTATAAGATAGGGTTCTACAATTACGCCTGATCCGTTGGCGCCAATATGCCCCAACAGGTTATATTGGTGGTTGGCGCGTGTTCCTTCACGCTCCAGCTCGACACCTTCACCTGCTTTTGTATGAACCGCCTCCCGGCGTTCTTCGAACTGTCTGAAAAAACTTGTCAAAGGAACCGACAGTGCATCCGCCAATGACTGCAGGGTCGTCAAGGACGGTGACGTGTTTCCATTTTCGATCTTGGACAGCATGCCAATCGACAATCCGGTTAGCTGGGCCAGCTCCGCGACGGTTATTTCCTGCTGCTTGCGAAAGGCGCGAACCTCGCGGCCGATGGCAACTTCAAGAACTTTTTCTCTGTTACCCGAACGAACGGAATGTGGGTCCTGAGTCAGATTTGCCGCCATTTCTTTATCGCGTTTTTTCAATTTCACTCTTTCAATGTCTTGCTACACTTGTCCAAACTGGTTCTGCAAGCAGGAGCAGCGGAAAACCCAATCCATTCGGAGTATCATAGCATCAAAGTTTTCCTGATAGTAAAATAATCACGCTGTCAGAAAAAAGGCCAGAGATCAGAATTCCACTGTTTGTCGGCTTTCCGATAGCGAGCATGACATCCTTGATCGAACCTCTGCGTATCGCAACGATCGCGCCCGGCATTAAGCATTTCTAATAATCGCTTGCGACCGAAAGAGGCAAAAAAGCCACCTGCAGCGCCAATGCCGGGTTGGAGGTTGGAACATATGTGTTGGATCGCCGATCGATGGACATTCTTTTTCAGCTTAGCAGTCCGACCTCGGGTTTAAGCGATTGTGGTCAGGAAAACAGAATGCCACTTACCCTTCCAGGGCACGGAACTATTTTGGGCGCTTTTTCATTAGGGCGATCTGATCTTTTTACCAATACTTCCCTTGGTTCAAGGCACATAGCCAGGAAGTGCCGAGTGCAGCCATAACGATTGCCGAGTGAAAGACTTTTGGGCATCTGTCGTAGCGTGTCGCCACTCTCCGCCATTCTTTGAGCCTACCGAACATGATCATAATGTGGTTGCGCGGTTTGTAGCGGTGCTTGTCACTTCGCGCGAGCCGCTTGTGTTGTTTCCAGCCCGGGATACATGCGCACAGCCCGTTTGATATCTTTGACGATCTTCTCGCCAGGGCTCTTCCTTGTCTTTCTTATCATCCACTCCTCAGTGGTTGCGATGAGCCAAGGACTCTTTCTTATCCAATACGGCTATATGGAACCAAAAGCGCTGACGCCAAAAACGGCCCGACATACCACAACAACCTCATCGAGGTACCAGACGTCGCCTGTACGACCCTGCCGGCCTCGCAACAACATCTCCTCAATTTTGCGCAAGCTCAGATTGAAGCAAGTTTACAACCACACCGCGCGCGCAATGATCTGGCCAGGAAACCGGTGACGTTTGTAGCTGATGGATATTGAATCCACCGACGCCAATTAAGTCCAAATCCAGGTTTGAGCAACCACTCCAGAGATACCGTGGCAAAACCATCTGCTTTACTCAGCATAGTTGGGCATGGCTCGACGGCGCACGTAAGTTCGCAACTCTTTCATTGATGCGATTGCCCCAATCAGAAAGGCGACGGATAAAACCGCGCCCCAGTAGGTCTGTGAAATAATACTCACCTGCAACGTTTCATTTGTTCGAACGCCACTCACCGCCAAAAACAAAAGCGTAAAAATCGAAGGTAAAATGATCGGTGAAAGTGAAAAATTGGTGCGCCGGCGTAATAGAACCAGAGAGCCAATCGCGCTGACAAGCTCTGCAGCTATACCTATCCAGATAACCGACAAAATATTGCCTTGGTGGTACGCCGCATGCCACACGAGAGGTAAAGCGCTCACACGGACGATATTGGCGATCATGGCGTTTTCAGTTCGAGCTTTTGCGACTGCCATAGTGGTGCTGCCACTGCGCGACGCTCGAATTCCCTGCATGATGGCAAGCCATGCGAGAATGGGAATGACCGCTGCATACTTGTCCCCAAGCGCGAGACTTACAAACGGCTCGCCGAAAAAAATGATGCAAACGGGTTCTGTCGCAAACTTTTCAGATGGCAGAGCATTAGTGGAATTTGTTAGCGGTTTACCCTGCCAGTTGGGCGAACT
>NZ_JBXWOS010000041.1:0-15908 GCF_059611005.1 Ruegeria sp. CDSB117 | reverse complement strand
ACAGGCATCTCCCACCCAGCAAAATCAACAAGCTTACCGCCGAGTTCGACGTGCAAGTCATACAAGGGGGTGCGTTTGAGGGCGTCAGACATGGCAGAGACCTTTCCTAAGTCCTTGGCAATATTGCCGCATGAATTGCAACGTTATCTCGGTAGTGCCGCCAATTGACACCAAGGTTCCTAGGACTGTGCAGCGAGTCAACAGGCTTCGACTGCTGGTGGTCTTTTGGTGCCCCGAGGCTGGCGTTGCAGAGGCATGTATACGGCCGCATGCAGCAGGTTTGTATCCTATAGGAAACTTTTTTCCGTTAGGCAACATCCCATGCGACGTGCCATGGGCAAATTTCTACGGCAAACAAAGGACAGCCGAGCCATCAAACTGGTTTTTAGCCGCTTTCTGCCAAAGTGCTCTGGCACCGACCCTGAACCTGCCCTAAGACTTCGCGCAAGAGGGGACGCAATGGCACATATCACACTGGTGCGTCACGGGCAGGCCAACACCACCGCACGTGACGAAGTAAATTATGACAAGCTCAGCGATCTGGGCCATCAGCAAGCCCGTTGGCTGGGCGCGCATCTGCAGAACACACAAGCGTTCTACCCGCGCGTCTATTGCGGAACCCTGTCGCGCCACGTGGAAACCGCCGCCAGCATGGGACTGCCCGAGCCTTCCCGTGATCCACGCCTCAATGAGGTTGAATACTTCACCATCTCGAAATTGTATGAAGAGCAACATGGCATCCCCGTGCCGACCGACCGGGAAGGGTTTGTCGAACATCTGCCCCGCACTTTTGCCGCCTGGGCCAGAGGCGAGATCGAGGAAACGCCCGAAACCTTTGAGGAGTTCGAAACACGCGTCTCGGACGCTTTGTGCGACATCGGCACCAATGGCGGTCCGGCGATTGTTGTAACCTCGGGTGGGTTGATCTCGATGGTTGTCAGGCAGGCCATGGGACTGGACATACCTGCGATGGCGCGGGTGGCTCTTGCCATCATGAATACCTCCATGCATCGTCTGCACCCGATTGGCGCGCAGCTAAGCCCGGTTCTGTTCAACGCAGTCCCGCACCTGGAAGCGCCAGACAGGCAGTTTGCCCAAACGCATCTGTAACCCAAGCCCGGAGGTCCCCTGATGCAGCTTTATTTTGCCCCCCGCACCATTTCGATCGCCGTTGCCATCGCCTTGGAGGAGGCCGGTCTGGACTATGAAGCGGTCCGTCTGGACTTCGCCGAAGGCGACCAGACCAAACTGGCTTACAAGCAGATCAATCCAAAAGGCCGTGTGCCGGCATTGGCGGTTGATGGCGGTATCCTGACTGAAACCGGAGCGTTGCTGGAATATGTCGCTACGGTTGCGCCCGACGCAAATCTGGTCCCCGCCGATCCGGTCATGGCGGCCCGTATGCGCGAAGTGATGTATTATCTGGCCTCGACCATGCATGTAAACCACGCACACAAGCTGCGCGGTGCCCGTTGGGCTGACAAGAAATCCAGCTGGAAAGACATGACCGGCAAGGTCGCCCAGACCATGACGACGTCCTGTGAGTACATCGTATCAAACGGTTTGCGCGGGCCCTTTGTGTTGGGCGATACGGTCTCGCTGGCGGACGCCTATCTGTACGTGGTGTGCAGCTGGCTGGAAGGTGACGGTGTGGACGTGTCGGCCTTTCCCAAAATCCTCGCTTTCCGCGAGGCGATGGAGGCGCGCGCCTCGGTTCAGGCGGTGCGCGCCGCCGGGATGATTTGAGTAAAGGACGACGCATGACACATCTCTGGGTCCGGGCAGAGCAACGCCCGAATGAAGAACGGGTTGGATTGACCCCAGAAGGCGCGGCGTCCCTGGTTGCGGCAGGCATCCGGGTGACAGTCGAGGAAAGCCATGTCCGCGCTATTCCGATAGATGGGTACAAAGCGGCGGGCTGTGAGATTGCACCCGAGAACTCGTGGCCCGACGCGCCGCAGGACGCAATCATCTTTGGCCTGAAGGAGCTGCCGGAGGATGGCATACCCTTGCCCCATCGCCACATCATGTTTGGTCATGCCTACAAGGGTCAGCACTCTGGTCGCGCCCTTCTGGAACGGTTTAAGGCCGGGGGAGGCACGCTCTACGATCTGGAATACCTCGTGGATGAAAACGATCGCCGTGTCGCAGCTTTCGGATATTGGGCTGGTTATGCCGGTGCGGCTGTCACCCTCAAGACGTGGGCGGCACAGCAGCGCGGAGAGGAGTGTCCTCCGGTTGGTGTTTACCCAAGCAAAGACGCCCTGAACCAAGAACTTCTTGCCGAACTGGATGCAACGGGTTCTGATCGACCCCGCGCCATCGTCATCGGTGCATTGGGACGTGTTGGCACGGGCGCGGCTGATCTGTGTGAGGCAATGGGTTTCACTGTCACTAAATGGGACATGGCCGAAACCGCCAGCGGTGGGCCTTTCCCCGAAATCCTAGATCACGACCTGTTCCTGAACTGCATCTTTGCGCGCCCCGGCACCCCGGTTTTTGTACCACGGGGTGCGTTGACCGCCCCGCGAAACCTGACAGCCATCGGTGATGTCGCTTGCGACCCGGACAGCGATTACAACCCGGTTCCGGTTTACGACCGTGCCACCACGTGGGACGCCCCTGCCTTGCGTGTTGCGAGTGATCCGGTGATGGACGTCATGGCGATCGACAACCTGCCCTCGATGCTGCCGGTCGAAAGCTCTGACGATTATGCAGCGCAATTGTTGCCATCCCTGTTGACCTTGACCGATCTGGACAGCGGCGTTTGGGGTCGGGCAGCGGCGACTTACAAATCTCATATCGAAGGGATCTGAACGATGACCATCCATTGGTGTGGCACCGGCCTGTCGGCCATCCCCGGCCTGCGTCGCCTGATTGAAGGCGGACACAAGGTCACTGTCTGGAACCGGACCGTTGAAAAGGCCAAGGCCGAAGTCGGAGACCTGATCGACGACATACGTGCTTTTAACATCGACGAGCTGGGAACGGTGCTGGAAAAAGGTGACGTTATCGTCTCGATGCTGCCGGGCGATTGGCACGTACCGCTGGCGGAACTCGCGATTTCCAAAGAGGCCAACTTTGTCTCATCCTCTTACATCGCGCCCGAGATGCGCGCGCTGGACGACAAGGCGCGCAAAGCCGGTGTGGCGCTGGTGAATGAGGTCGGGCTTGATCCGGGCATCGACCACCTAATGGCACATGCCCTGATCGCCGACTATCGCGCCTCGGACGCGTTTGATGCGAACAACCACCTAAGCTTTATCTCGTATTGCGGCGGCATTCCGAAGAACCCCAACCCGTTCCGGTACAAGTTCAGCTGGTCGCCTTTGGGTGTGCTCAAGGCCCTGCGTTCGCCGTCGAAATCGATCCGTGATTATGCACCGCTGGACGTCGCCCGCCCGTGGGACGCGATCAGCAGCTATATCGCCCCGCTGCCCACACCGGAAAGCTTCGAGGTCTATCCGAACCGCGACTCCCTGCCTTTCATGGAAGAATATCAGTTCGAGGATCACTGGACCGTCAAGGAATTCGTCCGCGGGACCCTGCGCCTGAATGGCTGGGCTGATGCGTGGTCGGGTGTGTTTAGCGAGATCGAAACCCTGTCCGGACCCGAAGGCGACGCGCGCCTGAAGGAAATGTCGGACCAGTTCTGGGACGAAAACGCCTATGACGAGGGCGAACCGGACCGCGTGGTTCTGTGCGTAGGGCTGAAGGCCGAAAAAGACGGCACCCCCGTCTGGCACAAAACCTATGTCATGGATGCCTGGGGCGACGCGCGTGGCACGGCAATGGCGCGGCTGGTGTCTATCCCGGTCTCGCTGGCGGTTGAGGCCGTCCTGAACCGTGCGATCGCCGTCGGTGTCCATGCGGCACCTAGCGACCCAAAACTGGTGCAAGGCTGGATGGCCGAGATCGACAAGCTGGCCCAGCATTTGCAGGTTGTGGATCACCTCGCGTAAGAAAAGCCACTCTGGCACGCCAGAGTGGCTTTGTTTCTCTTTTTCTCAATCGCCCGGCTTTCGCCAACTTGTCAGATGTAGCGCTGAATCGTGTCGTCAATATCGCTGCGATTTATGCCCAGCTCTGACAATTCCTGATCGGAAAAGCTGTTCAGATACTGTGCAGCCCGAACGATTTCGGAACTGATCGCACGTATGCGCATAGCACGGTCGAACAACAGCAGGGCGCTATTCGTGGGGGGCAATTGCTTGCTTGGTGGGATGACATCAAACATGGGGTCTACCTCATAACTGGTTACGCGAGCGTGTTTTGGGCTGGCCCGTCGCTACTGCCGATAAGGTGCGCCATGATAAACGCTTTGATAGGCGCGTTGCTTGATTTCAGCCCGAGGGACGCCGATGTCGCTCAGTTGGCGATCGTTTAGCGCCTCCAGGTCGTGGACTGTTTTGGCGAAAATCCTGCGGCGGAAATGTTCGGTTCGGGCTTCTGCATAGTCCGCGAACAGCGTGGAAAAAACGTTGCGGTTCGGGGTGATGGTCTGTGTCGCTTCCATGGTCTTCTCCTCCTGAATTTGGATTGCGGTTTTGGTCACAACTCAAATAAAGGAACCGGTTCTTAAGGAGAGAACACCGTTTCATTAAGCTCCGTTAACGAAACTTTCTGGGTATGATTTGAGGCAGAGGTTTTTAACTTGGAAAGCTATGGCCCGAGATGAACACAGGGCCGTTGGATGCGGAACAGGCGGTGTTCTGGCATCACCAGGTTTGTTCGCTGTGCAGCGCAAAGCATGGGCCGCTACGATCGCAGCGGCCCATGGAAATTCTTAGCCCTCGTCCGGGTTCGGAACGATCAGTGTCGGGATATTCGACCGACGCAAGACACGTTTCGCCACCGTACCGAGGAAGGTGTGCGAAAAGCCGTGGTCATGTGCACCAAGCACGATCAGATCGCATCCCATCTCGACCGAGCGCCGCAGGATCACCTCGGCTGGGTGCCCGTCGGTGACCTCGATCGAGGTCACCTGATCACGGATCTTGGCGTCTTCGCCTTCGAACTGCGCCCAGAATTTTGCCTGCCGCTCGGCCAGCACCTTGCGCACCATCTCATGGCGACGCTTGGCGGCGGTTTTGCGGGTCTCTTCGTTCAGGATGAACATGTCCATCGTGATCTTCGCGTCGTCCGACAGGGGCTCGTTCACGTGCAGGACGTGAATTTCCGCCCCTGTTGCCATGGCAATGCTGGCCGCATTGCGCATGGCGTGACCCGAGTTCTCCGACAAGTCGGTCGCGAACAGGATATTTGTCACCATTTGTTTCATAACATTATCCTTTCAGGTCAGTAGCCCAACAGCCTGGGCAGCCATAGCGACAGCTCAGGGAAGAACGCAATGATGAAGATCGCGATGGTATTGGCCGCCGCAAAGGGCAATGCGCGCAACGAGATCTGCTCGATCGTGATATTCGAAATACCCGATGCGATGAACAGGTTCTCACCCAGTGGCGGTGTCTGGAAACCGATACCCAGCGTACAGACCATCACCACACCAAAGTGGATCGGGTCGATGCCAACCGAATAGGCCACCGGCAGCATCACCGGAACCAGGATCAGGATCGTGGCCAGCGTCTCCATGAACATGCCGACGAACAGCAGGAAGAAGATGATCAGCGCCCAAATCACATAGAGGTTGTCGGTAAAGCTGAGCATCGAGTCCGCGATGATCGCAGGGATCTGGTTTTCCACCAGAAGGCGGCCGAACACGGTTGCGGTGAACAGGATCAGCAGAACACGCCCCGTCAGCCAGGTTGTGGCTTCAAGCGACTGGAACAGCGACTGCCAAGTAAGTTCACGGTAGATGACGACGCCAACGACCAGGGTGTAGAAGATCGCGACAATCGCAGCCTCAGTCGGAGTGAAGAAGCCGGTATAGATACCGCCCAGGATCACCAGTGGAGCCATCAGCGACCAGAACCCACGGTACATTTCGCAAGCCACGTGACGCATCGACCAACCTTCCGCAACACCTTTGTAGCCGCGCTTTTTTGACATGAAATAGTTCAGGATCAGCAAGCTGGTGGCGATCAGGAAGGCCGGAACGAAACCCGCGATGAACAGTTTCGAGATCGAAACCGACTGGAAGGTGCCAAACTTTTCAACTGCTTCCAGCGGAGGCGCCATACCGAGCGCGGCAATGCCGAAGATCACCATCGGGATGGAGGGAGGAATAATAATCCCGAGGCCGCCAGAAGAAGCGGTAATAGCAGAGGCATAGCCGCGCTCATAGCCACGGTCGATCATTGCTGGGATCATCAGCATCCCCACGGCCGCGGTTGTTGCCGGGCCCGAGCCCGAAATGGCGCCAAAGAACAGACAGGCCATAACCGTTGCAGCCGAAATACCGCCGGTGAATGGACCAGCCAGACTTTCCGCAACATTGATTAGGCGTTTTGAGATACCGGCGGCCTCCATAAGAGCCCCCGCCAGAATAAATGCAGGCAGCGCCATCAGTGGGAACGCGCCCACCGAGGTAAATGCAATCTGCACGAACTTGATTGGGTTTTCGCCCAGGTAAAGGAACGAGAACAGCGATGCCACACCCAGCGCAACCGTGATCGGTGCACCGATGAGCAGCAGTAAAAGAAACGATCCAAATAGGATTGTGACGATTTCGGATTCCATGGTTTTTCCTCCCTGCCTCAGTCGCGCTTAGCTGCTTCGGTGGCAGCTTTGATTTCATCAAGGTCGATCTGGTCAGGATCATGGATGTCTTCGCCTTTGATCAGGCGGCGATAGTTCACCTGAATGATGCGCACGGTCATCAGCGCAAAGGCGAGAGGCAGAACCATGTAGACATACTTCATCTCGATACCCAGGGTCTGGGACTTCCAGAACTTGTTCATCTTGTTGAAGACAAAGTCCGTCGCCAGATACAGGAAGTAGACGTTGAAAAAGAGCCAGAAGAGATCAGCAAAAGCCTCGATATACTTGATGTAGCGTTCGGGCAGGAACTTGAACTGGAAGGTCACCCGGTTATGCGCGCCTTTCAATGCCGCATAGCTGGCGCCAAAGTAGACAAACCAGACGAACATGTAGACTGACAGTTCTTCGATCCAGCTATACGAAAAGCCAAAGACTTCCCGCGCGATGATCTGTACAAACAGCAGACAGACGAAGCCGGATAACAGGATCCGGCAGATGATACTTTCGATATTGTCCAGAAATTTCCAGAACATTGCGGAATTCCCTCCTCCCTGAGATGAAAAGAGCGCCGAAGCGCTCTTTTCCTTTTCGCTCTTTGGCGATTATTGCTGGACGGGCTCGCGGCCGATGGCCTCGAGGACCGTGTTCAGTTTCTCGACGCCGCCGATGGACTCATAGAACTGAGGCCATACGGCACCGGTTGCCAGTTCGATGAACTCGGCTTCATCGTTCTCAGGATCGATGATTGCCATGCCTTTTTCGGTCAGCTCTTCTTTGATCGCAGCTTCAGAGTCACGTAGGAACTGCGCGGAAATCTGAGTTGCTTCCTGACCGGCTTCCAGAATGATCTTCTGATCTTCTTCGCTCAGGCCCTGGAAAACAGATTCCGAAACGATCAGCGGTTCGATCGAGAAGATGTAACGCAGGTTGGTCACGTGGTTCTGGACCTCGTAGAACTTCATTGCGTTGATCGTCAGGTAAGGGTTGTCCTGACCGTCGACAACTTTGGTTTGCAGACCGGTGAAGGTCTCGGACCATGCCATCGGAGTCGGGCTGATACCCCAGGACTTGTAGGTTTCAATCATGATTTCGTTCTTGGGAACGCGGATGATCAGGTCCTGCAGGTCAGCAACCGAGCTGACAGGCTTTTTCGAGTTGGTCAGACGGCGGAAACCTGTGTAGGTCCAGCCGATGATGCGCACACCTGCGTCACGAATGGTGTTTTCCACCAGTTCCTGACCAATCGGGCCTTGGGTCAGCTTTTCAGCATCTTCCAGGGACAGGATCACATAAGGCAGAGTGAATACACCAACCGAAGGCGAGAACGGCGTGATGTTGTTGATCGCCAGCAGCGACATGTCCAGCGTGCCGATTGCGGCCTCGTTGACGGTGTCCTGCTCGGAACCCAGCTGACCGTTCAGGAACAGTGTAGCTGTGTGTTCGCCACCCGATTTTTCTTCGAGTGCCTTAACGAAAGCCAATCCGAGGGCTTCTTGTGCGCTGCCCGCACTATCGCCAACAGCGATCTTGAAGTTTTTCGCGTCGGCTGCGCCCGCTACCATCAGGGCTGCGACCGAAACGGCAGCAGTCATGGTGCCAAGCTTTTTGATGAATGACATAGATGTCCTCCCAGTTTTATCATGTTTCGAGGTGCGCGCTGACCTGGGGAGAGATGGCCAGTCCGATTCTGCCTCGGCTTTTTCAGAGTAGCTTGTGAAATGTGTTTCTATGTTGCCTTTCTTTGCGCGATAGGTTTCATATATATCAAACCTTACGAATTGGGAGCAAAATGGTTGCCTCACGCATCGGCGACAGCGACATCCGATTGCTGCGCGTTTTCAAGACGGTTGTGGAAAGTGGTGGACTGTCTGCAGCCGAAGTTGAGCTGAATATCGGCAAATCGACGATTTCCAAACATATTACCGACCTGGAACTGCGATTGGGCTTAAAACTGTGCACACGCGGGCCTGCGGGGTTCGCCTTAACAGAAGACGGCGCAAAAGTGCTGCAGGCAGCAGATCACCTGCTTGTGTCCGTGTCGCAATTTCGAAACGAGGTCAGCGAGATCAAGGAACAGTTGGGGGGAACGATCCGCATTTCGCTGTTTGATCAATGTGCATCAAACCCGGATTCCCGGCTTGCTCGCGCCATTCATCGGTTCAACGAAGCCGCCCCCTCGGTTCAGATCGAATTGTCTCTTGAGCCGCCAAACGTGATCGAAACCATGGTTATCAGCGGTCAGCTCGACATCGGGATTATTGCGCTGCATCGACCTTCGACAAGTCTGAACTATGCACCGTTATATGGCGAGAACATGTTCCTGTATTGCGGCCGGGAACACCCCCTGTTCGAAATACCGGACCGGGAACTCAGGACCAGTGACCTACTCAGGTACAATTATGTTGGGCTCAGCGTGAACTCTCCGAACCTCATTGTCGGTCAGCAACTGGGCTTTCAACGTTCAGCAAAAGTTCAAAGCGAGCAGGCGCTGGCCATACTTATCCTGTCGGGGCGATACATAGGTTATTTGCCTGATCATCTCGCGCAGGATTTTGTGGACCAGGAAAAGATGCGGATGGTGTTGCCGGACGAAACGCAATATCGAACCCGGTTTGCTGCAGTGACCAGAAAGCAACCTGAACCGACGCGGGTGACCAAACTGTTTCTGGAAGTATTGCAGAGCGAACATTCGAAACCCTGACAACTTCTCGGTCGACACAATGCATGCCGGTTGTGGTCGAAGCGAAGCTTTTCACTTCCTATCAGCACTGAAACGCAAGGTTGGGGTCGCGTTTTTGGTACCGCCAAAAACTTGTGACTTTCCGCCACATCACTAGCGTTCGCCTTCCTCTCACTTACATGTGCGGCATCAAAATGAGGCGGACACATGATAGACGACGATCCCCAACCCGCAGGGTATTATAACACGCACGACATATGGACCTTGGACCCCACGCCTGCGGACCAGTTGGTCTATGACGCCTTTGCCTCGGGCGTTGTCGATCTTTTGCAGGTGTTGGATGACAACAAGACGATGATGTCACGGGACGTTTACGCAAGATTTTTCGCCTCGCTATTGGATCTTTCCCGTACTTTGGGAGAATACGAAGACGGCTGGAAGCCGGACTAAGCGACGTTTTCCCAAGCCCAGTGTTCCAAAGCACGGTATGAGGCGGCGGCTCAAGCACCGCCTCGTGCCTGAAGACCAATTAGCTTGCGGTTGCGTTCCCAAGTGCATTCAGCAGAGTGTTCAGATTGTGCTGGAACATCGCAAGGTAGCTGGTGGCAGGGCTACCCCGTTCCGACAAGGCGTCCGAGAACAGCCGTCCACCAATCACGATTCCGGTTTCATCCGAGATCTGCTGAATCAAAGTGGGGCTTGTGATGTTTTCAACAAACAACGCGGCAGCACCATCCGCCTTCAGTTGGTCAATCAGAACAGCAAGATCCTTGGCTGATGGCTCTGCCTCGGTGTCGATGCCAACCGGCGCAAGGAAAGTCAGGCCGTAGGCGTCTGCCAAATATCCAAATGCGTCATGTGCGGTCACAACCGTGCGGCGATTGGCGGGCAGGCCTGTCAGCTTTGCCTTGGTTTCTGCATCCAGCGCCTCAAGCTGCGCGATATAGGCCGCGGCATTGGCTGCGATCTCATCTGCGTGCTCGGGCATCGCCTCTGTCATCACGTCGGCGACATTGGTCACGTAAATCATGCCGTTCGACAGCGAGTTCCAGGCGTGGGGGTCGATTTTGCCCTCGACTGTGACAGGCGTGATGCCGTCGGTGGCAACGTGCACGGTTGCGTCAGTGCCAGATTCAGCGATCAGGGTATCGGACCATGTTTCAAAGCCCAGACCGTTGACAAAGATGATATCCGCCTGGGCAACGGCCTTCGCGTCTGCAACCGAAGGCTGATACACATGCGCATCCGCATCCGGGCCCACGATTGTCGTAACTGTGGCCAGATCGCCCACGACTTCTTCGACCATGTCGCCGAGGATCGAAAAGCTGGCGACGATCTTTACGTTGTCTTCTGCCGCAACGGTCGGCAATGCAGCCAAAGCAAACGACACAGAGGCGATGCCGGCATAGAGTGACTTCACAAGAGTCATTGTGCTCTCTCTTCTTGTTGAATTTGGGCAATGGGGATGTCTTTGGAAACAGACGGTTTGCGCATCCGTCTGCCAAAACCAAGCGGACCGAAAATGGCGGAGAACAGAAAAAACCCACCGGCAACCAAAACGATCGCCGGGCCGGACGGCGTGTCCGGGAACAGGTAGGACAGGGTCAGGCCGATCCAGCAGCTGGACAAGGCAAAAACAAAGCCCAGGACCAGTTGCCCGGTGATCGTACTGGCCCAATAGCGCGCAGCGGTCGCAGGCAGGATCATCAAGCCAACGGCCATCAACGTGCCTAGCGTTTTGAATGCCGCCAGCAGGTTCAGAACCAGCAGCAGCATAAAACCCTGATCAACCAGCCACGGCCGGCGCGTTTGAGTTTCAAAGAAAACCGGATCGCAGGTGCTGATAATCAGCGGACGAAGCAGAACGGCGAATGCCAACAATGTTACCGTCGCCACCCCTCCGACAAGGATCATCGACGCGTCGTCGATCCCAAGGATTGATCCGAACAGGAAGCTTTTTAGTGGGACTGCGGACCCTGCTGCAGACAGAATAAAGATACCCACCGCCAGTGCGATCAGATACAGCGAGGCAAGGCTGGCATCGCTGCGCAGGATCGTCCGGCGTGCGAGAAAGGCGGTCAAAATGGCGACGCCAACACCCGCGATAAGCCCTCCGACCAGCAGTGACATGACTGACAAGCCCGCCGTGACAAAGCCGATGACGATGCCCGGGGTAATCGCGTGGGCCATGGCCTCACCAGCCAGCGATAGGCGACGCAGAACAAGAAATGCCCCCACCGGCGCGACCGAAGCCGACAAAACCGTGGTTGCCACAAAAGCGCGACGCATGAAGGCAAAGCTCCACATTTCGACGATCAGGTCATACATTGGCGTGCTCCGCTGTTGAATGGGTGCCACGGAACATCCAGGACGCCTGACTTTCCGAGAGGTATCCTTGCGCAACCAGCCGGTCTGGTGTCAGAACGTCATTCACCGGTCCATGGGTCGCCTCTTGCCCGCCCAAAAGCAGCGCGTGGCTGCAATAGTCCAGTACCGAGGAAAGATCGTGCACCACCAAAACCACCGCGCGCCCCTCATCGCGCCATCGGCGTATAATCGACAGCAGATGCGCCTCAGTACTTTGGTCGACGGCGGCAAACGGTTCATCCAGCAGGATCAGCGGCGCGTCCTGCATGATAACCCGTGCGAACAGCGCGCGCTGCAGTTGCCCGCCCGATAGCATATGCAGAGGCCGGTCAGCGATATCCAGTACCCCGGCCTCATCCAGCGCGGCGGCCATCCGGTCACGTGCCGCGGCGTCCAGCCCGGTACGATAGCCAAACCCGCGCCAAGCACCCATCGCGGCAAGATCCCTCACACGGATGGGAAATCGGCGGTCGAACTCGGTCATCTGCGCCAGGTACCCGATGTCACCAGGACGGCCCTGCGGCCAAGTCAAACTGCCCGAAAGCGGATCCATCAAGCCCAGCAGCATCTTTACAAATGTGCTCTTGCCCGACCCGTTTGCACCAAGAACGGCCAGGGTTGTCCCGGCCGCGATATCCATGGAGAGGCGGTGAAACAATGTCAGGTCGCGGTAGCCCAACGTCAGATCTCGGATTTGTAAAACGGCCGACATCAAATCACCGCGTAAATCGCGAGCCACAAGATCGCCGACAGCGCCAGAGCCCCCGTGACCAGCACCGGAACACTAAATTCCGTCAAGCACTTACCCCTTTGGGTGTCAGCTTTTTGCAATGACAACGGCAACGCCTCCTGTGTTCGGACAGGGGCAAAGCGAGCGCAAGTTCGTGCACGGTACGGACCGCTTGAAACATTGTCATCTCCCTCTGGGACACCCCGCCCAGGTTCATAAATTTCGGATGGCAGGTCTCCTGACTTGCGGGTCAAAGCTATCCCGATCCTTCCCAGGCTATTGCCCAGTGGACGATCTCGGGTCGCTCGCCGCCTACAGTTGCGGGGGCAGTCACGGAATTGGTCTTTTCACAGAACCGCACCGTATTCCCTTTTATCCCTGACCGCAGAATACAGTCGGGAACCATCACGTGGACCAAATACGAATTGATTTGATTCGACAAGAGCGCGAACCAATCGGTGATGGCAATTTGTACCAGGCTCCAATCAGCCAAAAAAATTCTACGATAAGGGTGCTAGCAATGGCAGTGACTTCGCAGGGCTCACTCAGAAGTTTTCAGCCTGGGTCTTGCAACGACCGGAACGCATAAACCTGCCAATACTTTGTTCGATTGGCTGCGGCGGCTCAAAGTTCCTCGACACACTCTTGACGACAGATGCGCTTCGAAAGCTCACAGGCCCGAGCACAAAATACAAGAGTGGGTTTTGATTAAATGCTGCAACGGAAAGAAATTGATGGCCTTCGCAGCATTGCAGTTTTACCAGTGGTTCTTTTTCATTCCGGCATAAGCCTGTTCAGTGGAGGTTTTTTAGGCGTAGACGTTTTCTTCGTTATCAGCGGATATCTAATAACCTCTATTATCCTTGATGATCTTGGAAAAAATAGCTTCTTTCTTTTGAAGTTCTACGAGCGTCGGGCCCGACGGATCTTGCCAGCCCTGAGTGTCGTCGTACTGGTTTGTATTCCTATCGCTTGGTTTACCATGCTGCCCGATCCACTGGAAAACTTCGGCCAAAGTGTCGTGGCCACAATGTTCTCTCTGAATAATGTTCTTCTCACGCTAACAAGTGGATACTGGGACCTTGCGTCCGAGTTCAAACCTCTGGTTCACACATGGAGCCTGGCAGTTGAAGAACAGTTTTACATAGTTTTTCCGCTTTTGCTTATGGCCTTGTACCCGGTACTTAAACACAGAACGGATTTGCTGGTTTGGGCTATCATCGGGTCCAGCTTTCTGGCGAGTGTGCTTTTGGTCCAAACCCACCCGGAGAGCACATTTTATCTTCTGCATACACGCGCCTGGGAACTCGGATTCGGTGCATTGGGGGCCTGTTGGGAAAATAGGCGCAAGGTTAGAGCGAGCAACAGTCTTTCGCTACTTGGCCTTATTGCGGTGATTGCATCTATGGTGATCTTTGACGGGACCATGCAACACCCGTCATACTTGACAGCCGTTCCGGTCGTCGGGTCTTTGCTCGTTCTCCTCTATGCAAAGGAAGGCACTTTTGTCGCCAAACTGCCGAGCATCAGAATTCTGGTTGGCATTGGCCTGATCAGCTACAGCCTGTATCTCTGGCACCAACCAATTTCCGTATTTGCGCGCATTGCTAGCTTTGAAGAACCCAGCCCGTATTTTTTTGCCAGCTTGATACCATTTGCATTCCTTTTGTCCTATCTGACCTGGCGTTTTGTCGAACAACCGTTCCGCAACAAAAACGCGATCTCTCTTTCACGCCTTGTTGTTTCGTGCACCGCAGTGACCGCAACGCTGTGTGCTGTTGGGCTTTCGCTGTATCTCGGCCAAGGCTTCCCCACACGCGTTTTCGACACGGATCGAGAGGTCGCAGCGGGGATGCACATTGGGTATAATCACCGCATCAGCCAGTACGACGCAGAAAATTTTGATACGAACAGCGGCATCAACATTTTGATTGTCGGGAACAGTCAGGCCCGTGATTTTGCGAATATTCTCATTGAGATGGGCATAATGAAGGATGCAAATCTAATTTATCGCGACGCGCTCAATGTTTGCGAGCCCAGGCTTTGGGACGATGACACAAAATCTTTGATACAAAATGCTGACGCGACTTTCTTGCCAATCGTCAACCTTTCTGGCGCTTGCAAACTCTTTCTTGAAAACGGGCTTGCCGCGCAACACAATATCGTCTTCGTCGGCCCCAAACACTTTGGTTATAATCTCAATGCATTCACCTTACTGCCCAGGTATGGTCGGCCAAACTATACGACTAAGGTATTCGAAGAAATAGTTGAGGCAAACAGGCAGAATGCGTCGGTCATACCGGCTGGTTTGTATGTCGATATCATCAGCTACGCGACCACAAATGGGAATCAGATCCATGTTTTCGATCAAAATGGAGACATTATTTCTGCGGACCGAGTGCATATTACCCAAGCCGGAGCCCAATTCTTTGCTTTATTGATGAAAGACCATCCAGCGTTTGAGATCTTTTTCTAACGCTGGGTCTGCGCATGTTCTGTCCTGATCAAAAGAAACAGATATGACCGCCGCCAAATCGAAGAACGTTTCAAGTCTCTGGATCTCGAGTTGGATTGGGGGCGACTAACAACGCTTGCTAACATTTGAAATGACGCGGAGCACCTCTTCCTTAAAGCGACGCCAGTCGTCGCTCGTGAGGCGCTTGCTTCGACATTACCACTGGTCCAAAAGCTGTTGGCTGATCACCTTGAGGAGGACCCGCCAACCTTGCTGGATAAGGATGTTTGGCAGACTCTTTTGAAGAACAGTGAAGTGCTTGAGGCTCAGGCGGAACAATGCCGCGAAACATCAAGGGTGTTTCTTGGGGCGCTGATATTCTCCCTGACACCGTGCAGTTCTTGCGTTGCCCACATTGCAAATCACCTCTCGTTCGATGCCTTGAAGGCGAGAAGATGGCGTTCGACAATCTCTCAATGGATTGCGCGGAATGTAATCAAAAAATCCAGCGCGAAGATGCTTTCATACATGCCCTGAGCGAATTGGTGGAAAGCCAGTCTTACATGGCAGCCAAGAATGGTGAGATGCCGTCAGTGTCAACCTGCCCGCAATGTGATCGAGAATCTTGGAGCCGCTACGACAGGAAGTGTATCTTCTGCGGAGAGGGGATGCAGAGATGTGGCCTTTGTGGCACGGACTGCGACCCTGAGGACTTCAATCCCTTGGATGGATATTGCTCGTCCTACTCCTATGGCATGCAAAAGGCGATGAGAGCCGATTGATGATCGCCTGAGCCAAACGTACTCTCATTTCGCGGACGGCATCATCTGCCTGTCTGCGGTCAAGACACCTGACCTTTTGCGCGCCGATCGCTGCTCAGGAGGGGTGGATATGCAGGGCAATCTGATCGCCATGCTCAAAAAAGCAAAACCCGCCAATGAGTGTGTCCGTCCGGTGAATGCGACCAGTTAATGTTGAGCGGTTTCTTCGACGTAACACCACGGCATGAGTTCATC
>NZ_JBXWOS010000040.1:0-15989 GCF_059611005.1 Ruegeria sp. CDSB117 | reverse complement strand
TGATACACCTCTGAAACTCAGTGGCTTGAAGCATGCAACAGAGACAGCAGCAACAAATTTAATGGGTCCAGAACCTAGTAGGTTTTAACAGAAAATGCGATACCGAGTGATCATTTGCTGCGCTGACTCCAACGTCCGAATACTGTTCATAGCGGGCGCGTCGTCGCTGGCTCACCATTCACTATCCCAAAAGTTTCTGAACTGAACACTCATAAACAACAGACGTTTAGACGAAGGAGAATTTCCATAGTTTACCGAAAGATGTCTTCCAGCCAAGCTTCAAAACGCTGTTTGGCTACCGCATCCGCTTTTGTGTTTTGCCCTGAAATCAAATAGTGGCTCTGTTCTATAGGAACTGCTTCACCAACTATGACGACCTTTCTTCCGGTCTCAACTGCGGTTTTGGCAAACCTCTCGATAACGATCGCATTGCCGCCACCTGCGGCCACGATGTCCACTGCGGCTATTGTCGTGTCGACCACAAAGGTTGATGCGAATTGGGTTTGTCGAACCCCGATTGCGGAAAAATACCGTTCCCACATTTGCTGGAAGCCCAGAATGTGAATGAGTGGCCGTTGTTGCAGATCGTCGATGGGAGGGGTTTCTTCCTCGACCATCTTGGGGGCAATAGGGACGATACGTTCAGTAGATATTTTCCGAGAGGGGATTTCATTCCAATCGCCACTTCCTGTCCTCAGTTCGACATCGACATTTTCGCGGCCTGCGGATTCAGCCCAAATGTTCGAGATCAGCTTTATGGAAATATCGGGATGAATCCGCAAAAACTCTGGCAACCTATGAGCGAGAAACAAGGTCGCTGTGGATATTGGCGCGCGCACGACCAGCTCGTGCTTCTGGTTTGATCCGAACAGGTTGATCGTTGACAGATCGATGTCTCTCAGGGCTTGCCGCACAGAAAAAGCGTATGCCTGACCAACTTCGGTCAGGCTAAGATTGCGTGCGGCACGATAGAACAAGGGGCAGCCAAGTTGTGCTTCCAGCGAGCGGACATGAAGGCTGAGTGCCGATTGCGTGATACCCAGCTCGGCTGCGGCAGCAGTAAAGCTCAGATGCCGCGCTGCGCATTCAAAGGACCGAAGCCAGATAGGGTTAGGAGATCGCGGCATTCTTAGCACCGAAAATTTTCGCTGATACCAGCCGGTTTTATTCGTTTTACACCCTGCCATCAACGTCTGTAGTTTTTTTCAAAGTAACATCTTTGCCGATCATCCGGCAGGAACTGGAACAGGGAAGCACGCACATGAAAGTTGGGTTTATTGGTCTTGGAAATGTCGGCGGGAAACTCAGTGGCAGTTTGCTGCGGAACGGTATTGATCTAACGGTGCATGACCTCAATCCCGAACTTGTGGATGATTTCGTGTCGCGTGGGGCAGCCCGGGGTGAAAGCCCGGCCCAACTGATGCGCGATTGCGATGCTGTTATCACCTGTCTGCCGTCTCCTGCCGCTTCGGATGTTGTCATGCAACAGATGCTGCCCGAGGTGAAACCGGGCAAAATCTGGATGGAGATGTCCACCACTGACGAGGCCGAGGTCAAACGCCTGGGCGCAATGGTGATGGACGCAGGAGGCGCAGCCGTGGATTGCCCGGTTTCGGGTGGATGCCACCGCGCGGCGACGGGCAATATCTCGATCTTTGCGGGGTGCGATCGTGCTACGTTTGACCGCATCGCGCCTTTCCTGAAAACCATGGGTCGCCGCATTCTGCACACTGGCGATCTGGGCTCGGCTTCGGTTCTGAAAGTTGTGACGAACTATCTGGCCACGGCCAATCTTGTCACCTGCTGCGAAGCGCTGGTCACCGCCAAGGCAGCCGGCATGGACCTGAACACGACCTATGAAGCGATGAAGATCAGCTCCGGCACTTCTTTTGTGCATGAAACCGAAAGCCAGGTGATCCTGAACGGCAGCCGGGACATTTCCTTTACCATGGACCTGGTCAAAAAGGATGCCGGTCTGTTCCAGCAAGTGGCCGACCGCCACAACGTGCCGCTGGAAATCTCGCCTATGCTGGTGCAGATTTTCGAGGACGGCATCGAGCGCTATGGCGAGCGTTGTTTTTCGCCCAACATCATCAAACGTCTGGAAGAGGCCACAGGTCTGGATATTCTCGCCCCCGGGTTTCCGCCGGAAATGATGGATGATGAGCCGGAAGAACCCGGTTACGAGGTGATCCCGCAAGGTTTTGAACGCGAAGCCGCTGAATAAAAAAACGGCTGAATTGTAGCGCATCTGTACATTCGGCGGGCACCCAGCAACGCGCAACCTGACGGCCGCGGGAATCGAGCATCTATCAAGAGTCGATCGCGATCTGGTCGAAGCGGGAGTGAGTGCACCTGATAGGTTCACCACTGCCGCGCTGACGGCCAGCGACTATGAGAACCAAGAGGAATCCGGTGTGCCGGTACATAATCTCTTTGGCGCATACTATGTACCAGCAACCTTCTCTAATTGAATAAATTTAAACTGTCTCACTGGCGTTGGAGCCAGACAGAAGATCAGGTTAAAAAACGGGTTTTTAACCACTCGCAAAAAGCGGTCGAATCGTGTGATCCGGCCGTACCTGTTTTGTGTTGCAAGACGTAGTGAGCCTGACCCGTATCAACGGGGGCACCGACAATTCTGATCTGGCGCCCGCTCGCGATGGCCTGCTGCGCGAACCGGTTGATCATAATAGTGCAGCCGCTTTCCGCGGCCACCAATTCGCAAGCGGCGACCGAGGTATCGACGATAAGGCGCGGAGATATATCAGCATTGGGCAGACCACGGGCCGACAGATACCGCGCCCAATGGTCGTCGAACCCGAGAACGTGAATGGCAGCTTGCGCCATCAGGTCCTCGGGTGTTTTGATCATTGGCGCGGTGCGCACACCGCAAACTGGAACGATGAATTCATCAGAAAGCTTGACCATGCGCGTGTCGGAATGGGTTTGCGGAGCCAACTGGATGTCAACGTCCACGGGATGCCCTTCCTGGCCGCTCTGCCACAGAGAGGTGACAAGTTTGATCCCGATACCGGGATGAGCTGTCTGAAAGGTCGCAAGTTGCGGCGCCAGCCAAATGATCATGGCCGCCGACGCCCGCACAACGATCGTCGTCTCCAGGGCAGGCCCGAACAGCCCGTTTGTGGAAAATGCGATGTGCTCCAGTGAATCCCGGACTGATATCAAATAGGCCCGGCCGATTTCCGTCAGTTGCAGGCTTTTGGCCTTGCGAATGAACAGCTTCTGCCCCAGCTGACCTTCCAGCGCCTTCATGTGTTGACTGACAGCCGTTTGTGTCAGCCCCAGCTCTCGACTGGCGGCGGTAAAGCTTAAATGACGTGCGGCGGCCTCGAAAGTGCGAAGCCAGTTCAGATTGAGATTGCTTTTCATTGCCCATTCATAAGTTTTTTATGTGCATGGACGCAAATTCTTTCATTTTCCTTCATTCCGGTCGGCAGTTAGACAAAAGCAACCGACGACGAAGTCGACCAGAAAAAAAGGAGCGATCTATGCCGGAGACCAATCAAGATGCAGACACCGACATGGTTTTGAGCCTTGTGGTTCTGGAGCGCTATCCCATTGCGGATCTGGAAAGTGCCGAAGGCGCTGCGTTTCTCCAGACCTGTCAGGACCAGATGGAGGAACATGGCTGGTGCAATCTGGATGGGTTCATCCGCCCCGAGGCTCTGGCGGCTCTGGCCGATGAATCCAACGCCTTGCTACCCACCGCTGACGTACTGACCATCAAACGCAACATCTACCAGGGCGCAATTGACCCGTCGCTGCCCAAGGATGATCCGCGTCGTAAGGAATATACGCATATGGCAACGCAATTGGCGGACGACCAGCTGCCGAATGAAACGCTCATTCAACGGCTTTATCAGTCGCCGCGTTTGACGGACTTTGTGCGCCGCGTCCAAAAGAAAGAGGTGCTGCATCGCTGCGCCGATGAGTTTCAAGCGCTGAATGTCGTCGCCCTGCATCCAGGAAGCTGGCACGCCTGGCATTATGATACGACGGAATGCACCGTGACGCTGCTGTTGCAGGCCGCTGAAACCGGGGGTGACTTTGCCTTCTTGCCGAACTCGCGCACCGACGAAACCGAAGACCGCGAGGCGGTGGATCGTTTGCTTGCTGGTGATATGTCCTATACGCAGAAGTTTGACCGGGGTGCCGGTACTTTTACCCTGTTTCGCGGTGGCTATTCATTGCACGGGGTGACAGAGGTCGAAGGGTCGACCCCCCGTGTCACCGCGATCATGACTTATGACGAACAGGAAGGCCGCGTGATCAGCGACGACATCAACATCCGGATCTATGGTGATCGCGTCAAAAATATCCTCGCGGAACGCGCAGCCTCCAGCATCAACGCATAAAGGACCAAGCCATGAAAACTGCTCTACTCGTCATTGATGTGCAAATGGCACTGGCTCATGAGGATGCCGCCGGTGCCGTGCGATCTTGCCCCGAGGCAGGCGACAATATCGGCCGGCTTCTCAGCCGGTTTCGCGCGCACGGTGACAAGATCGTCCATGTGCATCACCACGGGCTTGATCCGGGCGATCCATTTCATGCGGATGCGCCAGGCGCGGCTGTTCAACCCTTTGCGGCACCGCAGGGTGACGAGCCGGTGATCATCAAAAACGTCTCCAGCGCCTTCGCCGGAACCTCGCTCGAGGCTGATCTGCGCGCCGACAATATTGAGCGTGTGGTCATTTGCGGGGCCACGGCCAATCACTGTGCCGAGTCTGCCGCGCGCTCTGCAAGCAGTCTGGGCTTTGAGATGGTCTATGCCTCTGACGCCGTCTGGGCTTATGACGCGACCGGGCCGGACGGAGTGACCCACAGCGCCGAACAGATCCATTCCGTCACGCTTGCCAATCTGCAGGGTGAGTTTGGTGAGGTATGTTCGACCGACACCATCCTGAATGCCTAAGCAATATAACTAACCCCGAGGACGGCGAAGATGCGCATTGGATTTATTGGGCTTGGCACCATGGGCGGCCCGGCGGCCCTGAACCTGATCAAGGGCGGGCATGACCTGACGGTCTGCGACCTTGATCGGAACCGGGCAGAAGAGCACCTGGCGCTTGGGGCGAAGTGGGCAGAGACCCCTGCGGCAGCCGCGCAAGCGGCGGACATCGTGTTCACCATGGTCTTTGGACCAAAACAAATCGAACAAGTGGCAGGTGGCGACGATGGGCTGCGATCCGCCATGTCCGCGGGGCAGGTTTGGGTGGATATGACAACAAACAAACCCGCCTTTGTGCGCGAGCTTGCCGCCACCTTTGCTGAAAACGGTGTACAGTTGATTGATGCGCCGGTCACAGGTGCCGTCGATGGTGCACGCACCGGCAACATGCCCCAATTTGCAGGTGGGGATGAGGCGACCGTCGCGCGTATTCGCCCCGTGATGGAACTGATGGGTCCGCTTCATTACATGGGTCCCAGCGGCAGCGGGTCCGTGACGAAGCTGGCCAGCAATCAGCTTTGGGCCATCCACGCGACAGCCATGGGTGAAGCACTTGTCATGGCGGTGAAATCAGGTGTCGATCTGTCACGAGCCTGGGACGCGCTTAAGATCGGGGCCAGCGAAAGCTGGTGCATGCATCACGACGCCCCGTCCGTTTTTGCCGGACATTATGATCCGTCCTTCACACTGGATCTGTGCCAAAAGGATCTGGGCCTGATCGTTGAGGCCTGCGACGACGCCGGCACCGCCGCCCCTGCCACACGGCTGGTATGCACGCAGTTCGAAGCGGCCCGCGAAAGATACGGGGGCGACAAGGGCGAATTGCATGTGGTGAAGCTTGAAGAAGACAATGCTGGCGTGTCACTTCGCCTTGACGGGGATTGGATCCCGCACTGGGAAAAATAACAAGGGGCCCAATCTGGGCCCTAACCCCAAGGTCCCGCGATGCTGGTTAATAAGCGCATCCGCCGCCCAGCATTCGAAGGGCCGTTTTGAGGCGGTAGCTGGCGAAAATGTTGATTCTTACCGTTCCAACCCAAAATCCTAAACAGGAATACCCAAACCGACTTTCTTTCTTCCCATGACAACAGATGTGCGAAAGCGACGGACATTTGAGTTGTCGAAGAACAGCCGTTTCGTGAGTTCCTGAAAATCATCCATATCCTTTGCGGTGCAGACGAGACAAAAATCGGCGTCTCCGGTGATGTAATAGCACTGCTGTACCATAGGCTCTGATTGCGCCTGACGAGAGAATGCGTCGATCTGATCCTGACGTTCGCGTTCCAATTCGACCATGACAATGAAGCTCATCGCGACACCCAGCTTTTTGGGATCAACGATTGCGACTTCTGAAAGAATTGCGCCCGAGGTTCTGAGCGCCTTTAACCGCCGCTGAACGGAGGCCACGGACAAGCCTGTCTCGGACGCAAGCTTTTCGAGGCCCATCTTGGCATCGGCTTGCATCAACTGAAGCAGGTTTCGGTCATACTGATCGAGTTTCATGAGAAATTCCCTATAGGGTAAGAAAATTTCCCGAAAATTCGGAAAAATTGACCATAATAGGTCATCCTTCGCGTGTACAACTTTCTGTATGAAAAATCCAACGATACTCGATGTTGCAAAACCGCTGGCTCTGCTGGCTGCATGCCCCGCCTATAAACCCAGTCCGTTGGAGGCACGCAGTCTCCGAGACAGACCTATTCTGATCAAGGATGAAACCAACAGGATGGGATTGGGGGCTTTCAAAGCGCTCGGTGGCGTTTACGCTGTTGCCAAGCTGATAGAAACGCGGGTTGGTCACCCTTTGGAACCAAACGTCTTTTTGGATGATTCCGTGAAGGCCATCGCACGCTCGATGACTTTTGTCTGTGCCAGTGCAGGTAATCATGGCATGGCCGTGGCGGCCGGTGCGCGGCTGTTTGGCGCAAAGGCCCGCATTCACCTTGCAGAAACAGTGCCAGAGGATTTTGCAATTCGCCTGCGGGACAAAGGCGCGGAAGTTGTCCGATCGGGTGACGATTACGAGGCGAGCGTTGCGGCAGCCATAGCCGACGCCGAGGCGTCCGGCGCAATTCACCTCGCCGATGGATCGTGGCCTGGATATTCGGAACCTCCGCGGTTGGTAATGGAAGGCTATACCGTCATCGCCGAAGAAATGCGGACAGAGATGGAAAGCTCTGGGAATTGGCCCAGCCACGTTTACTTGCAGGCAGGTGTTGGTGGGCTGGCTGCGGGGATCGCTTACATGATCCGGTCCACCTGGGCGGTTCAGCCAAAGATCATAGTGGTTGAACCTGATGCAGCCCCTTGCCTTGCCGAAAGCGCCCGGGCGGGACAGACCGTAACGGTTGAGGGCCCCGTATCCAATATGGGGCGCTTGGACTGCAAAACGCCTTCTATGTTGGCTTTCGAAATTCTGGAACGGTGCGCCGACGACTGGGTAACGGTAACTGACTTGCAGGCCGTGGGCGCTGTAAAACATGCGCGCGATCTGGGCTTTTCCACTACGCCATCTGGCGCAGCGGGGCTTGCAGCCTTGTTGACGGACGAGGCCAAATTGCCGTTGATCGTGCTGTCCGAGGGAGATGTTCCCGATGCTTGATCTCGTTGCGTTTCGCCGTGATCTGCATGCTCACCCTGAAATAGGCTTCGACATTGATCGGACCTCGGATCTGATCGCGACCGAGTTGGAACGCGCAGGGCTTGAGGTCACTCGGGGTGTAGGCCGCACGGGCATTGTGGCCACCTTGCGCCGTGGTCCGGACGAAACAGCAATCGGTTTTCGAGCCGACATGGACGCGCTGCCGATACACGAGGCCACCAACTTGCCGTACCGTTCGGGAACGGAAGGCAAGTTTCATGGATGTGGCCATGATGGCCACAGCACCATGCTGCTGGGTGCCGCGCTGGAGCTTGCGGCAGACCCGTCTTTTGACCGCACCATTCAATTCATCTTTCAGCCGGACGAAGAAAACGGAAACGGGGCAGCCGCGATGATCTCGGACGGTTTGTTTGAACGCTTCCCGATGGCCGCAATCTTTGGCCTTCACAACATGCCCGGAATGGAGCTTGGTCACTTTGCCACTCAAGCGGGCTCATTCTGCGCGTTCGAGGATAATTTTGAGATACGCGTTCAGGGTCAGGGCGGGCACGCGTCGATGCCGGAAAAAGGCGTTGATCCGATTGTGACTGGGGCCGCAATTGTGCAGCAGTTGCAATCGATCGTCTCTCGCTCGGTTTCGGCGAGCGAGCATGCGGTGGTTTCCGTAACGGAGTTCCTGACAGACGGTGCACGAAACATCTTGCCCAGCAACGTAACCCTAAGGGGGGATTGCCGGGGCTTTTCCAGGGATGTGTCCGAAAATATCGAGCGCCGAATGCGCACCATTGTCGCCGGTGTTTGTGCCGCGCAAGGCGCAGAGGCGGAGGTTGATTACTCGACTTCCTTCCGGCCATTGGTGAACGATGCCAGAGCCACTGACATGATCGCGGGTGCCGCTCATGAGGTTGGCAGCGTTGATGCGGATTACGGTCGGGTAGGATTCTCTGAAGATTTTGCAGAGTTTCTTGCCCACCGCCCCGGGGCCTTCATCCTGATGGGCAACGGAGTGGAGGGCAACAATTCGATGCCGCTTCATAACCCGTCGTATGATTTCAACGATGAAGCAATCAGGCACGGGATTGCGTTCTGGACCAGCACGGCACGACGGGAATTTTGATGGCAAGTGACGCCTGAGCAAACGTCAATAATGGGCAATTTTTCCACCCCTGCTGTCCCCAATCGAACCTTCGGCTGATCTCATGCGGCAAATGTTCTCTTTGTTGGGCCACTTCATCTGGTGACCACCGCTAGGGTCGGTCGCATCGAGACCCAGAAACATTGTGGGAAGCAGGTGACGCAAAGCCTCATGGTCACGAACTTCGACCCGGCAGATCGCGGCGACTCTGTTTCGTATCGTCTTCCGCGCCATATGAACCAAAACCTGCGGGGCGGGTGCTTTTTTCTTACGCCGACGGCAGATCCCAAAGGTTAATAGATGGTTAACATATCTCGGTACTTGATTGCGCGGCGATCTTCTTGTTTTACTGAAAATCAAATCAACCCATGCCCAAACGCGGTGTGAATATACAGTGACAATCGGTAACAAAACTCTGAATCTACAGAACTTTATGACGATGCGGGCAATGGAGTAGCAAGATGAATCAAGACGATGGATCATCACGCAATGAGTTTGGGAACCCCGGCTCGATTGACGATATGGTGGCGATGTATCTGGAAGCGCTTGAGGGTGTTCTAGGCTCGCTGCGGGACTACAGCGAAAAGGGTGCACGGGTCGAACCCGACGTGATGTTTCTGCTTGCACAGGCACAAGCCCGGTGGCTCAGTTCAGCTTTGCGGTACTGGCAGCAGATTGCGACCATCGTCTCGACCCAAGGGACAGACGCGATCGAAGCAACCATACCCAGTGCGGATGGCCCGTCATTGGAGGCCAGACAGCTGATCGTGCTGGACAAGGCCCGTGCCGTGTTGCGCGAAATATCGGATCTGTCGCTGAGCGAGGCAAAACTGCTGCAACGTGATCTTATGGAAATCGAGGCAGAGCTTCGCAAGTCAGTCGGCCCCGAGGGTGACGACCGGGAAGGCCCCCATCGCTATGCAAAATCCAAACCATGAATAACGAAGGTGCCCGCGCCGATTGGGTGATACCGGAACTGGGATTTGAGTCTGAGACCGAACGGTTGCGCACTGCCATCGGCGCGTGGGTTGAATCCACACCCGAGGAGATGCGGCCGCAGTTGGAAGAGCAGTTTCTGGCCGGCTCAAAGTATTTTCGCCCATTGACCATCTTTGCCTGTCAGACGGCTGTCGGCAGCGAGGAGATCACGGATGAAACCATACAGGCAGCCGTAACGCTTGAGCTGTTTCATAACATGACGCTGGTTGTGGACGACATTCTGGACCAGTCGGACGAACGGCGCGGCAAACCGACCATGCACACGGCCTTTGGGCAACTTGCGGCGCTGATGACGTCCGGGTTCATGGTTGCGGAAGGCTATCGGATGATGGCGACCGAGCCGCAGGTGATCGGGTTGTTGTCCGAGCTAATGTCCCGGCTTGGCGCGGCCGAGATCGCGCAGTGGAACAGCCGCACGATGCCGCGCGGGGTCGAGGATTGGCGCAAGCTGGCGCAGGAAGACACTGGTTCGATGTTTGAGGTGGCTGCTTGTCTCGGCGACCGTAGCGAGGGGTTGCGCCATTTCGGTGGTCTGCTGGGCACCCTGTATCACGCCTGTGATGACGTGTCCGACGTGCGTGGAACCGAAGCCCTGGGCGGTGGGGGTGAAGAGGATATCCGCGACGGGATTCTAACCCTGCCAGCCGCGATCGCCGTGCGCGAGCCTGTGATCGCTGAAATGTTCCGCGATCCAAACCCGGAAAATTACGACGCCCTGGCCGAGGCCTTTCGCGCCGCTTTGCCAGAAGCCGAGGCCGAACTGGACCGGATCGCCGCCAGCGCGATAGCTGAGGCCAATCGATTTGCCCGGAACCCGAAGAAGCTGATTACGCTTGTGGATCGCACGCGCGCTTTGGGCGAAGCCCGCTGATCACAAATAGGCGCGCGCTGCCTTCAGATACTGGCTGTCGAACCCTTCCTCGAACTGCGCCATCAGCGGTTCGACAAGCGCGCGTTGTGCGTCTTCCGCGGGCTGCAAAGATGCCAGACCCAGTGCCGCGCGCAGTTGCCATGCCAGCGCGGAACGGCTTTCGGCCGCGTCAAATGCAGCGCGATAATGTCGCTCTGCGCCACTGGTATCGCCACGTTTCTGCGCCAGTTCCCCTTTGACCAGACTCAAGTCAAGGACGTGGTTCAGTTCGCCTCCATCTTGCAATGGTTGGTCTAGCCCGTCCAGAACACGTGCGGCATCCTCGATCCGGTCCTGCGCCAGCAGCAAGCGCGCGTGATTGGCTTCGAAGCAGACGCGGTGGTAATGGACACCAGCATTCTTACAGGCAGCAACAGCCGTGGCCGTGATCTTTTCGGCCTCTTCCAGTTGACCGAGTTTTGCCATCGCCCGGGCGCGCCAGAACGATGCCCAGACACCCAGGAACCTGTAGCCATATTCTCCGGCAACCGCGCTGCATTCTTCGGTCAGGTCCATGACCTGTTCCCAGTCACCGTTCCAGTCGTGAATGCGGATCACACCGTTGGACAGAGCATAGACAAGCGAATAGGGGTCTGGCAGCGATCGGGTGTAATTCAGGATGTCGTTGCCGACCTTCACCGCCTGATCCGGGCGGCCCAGAGACCAAAGCGCCGCTGCCCGGAAACACTCTGAGATCACTTTGGGTTCTGCGGCCGACAGGCGCGGCCCCGGCTGGTCCCAAATGCCTTCTTCATAAAGCTGCAGCACCCGTTCGCCATAACGCACCGACTCGGCGTAGTCGCCACGGTTGAAATGCGACCATGCCTGCATGGAGGCGGAATAGACTTCATAGCGGGCATTGCCGCTGCGCGTAGCTTCGTCTGCAAGCGCCGCAAAGGTCTCGTGCCCCGAGCTTACGTCGCCACGCATGGTTTCAAATGCCCCGATGCCGTAAAGAACCGCAACGCGCAGGTCGGGGTCGTCAACATCCTGAAACAGTTCGCGGGAACGCTCAAAAGCGGTCTGCGCCTGCGGCGAGGCATAGCTGGTCGCCGCAAAGTGCACGACGCCGATGGTTGACTGCAATTGCAGCTCCAACTTGGCGCGATCAGTCAGGTCGTCGACCTCGCCGACATATTCCAATCCGTTGCTAAGCTGCGCTAGTGCCTCCTTCATCGAGGCCCGGCTCCAGGCAGATTTACCAGCTGTCAGCCAATAGGGAACTGACCGGTCGCCCAGACCGGCGGCAACAAAATGGTTTGCCACCTGTTCCGGACCGGACTTGCAGCGTTCGGGAAATTTTTCTTCCAGTGTTTCGGCAATCTTGCCATGCAATTGTTGCCGCCGCCGCCGCAATATGGACCGGTACGCGGCCTCCTGAATCAAGGCATGGCGGAACATCAGGCTGTGACCGGTTTGGTCCGGGTATGCGAGGTCTGCCTCACCCAGTTGCGAAAGCGAGTCTGAGAGCTCGGGCAGCGGAGTTCCGGTCACCTGAGACAGCAGGTCGACATCGAATTCCCGGCCGATCACGGCCCCGATCTGGGCGTATTCGCGGGCGGCCCCCAGCTTGTCGAGACGCGCCATCAAACTGTCTTGCAGGGTTTCAGGCACCAAATCCGCGCTGTTTCTGAATTCCATCGCAGAGCGGGTCAGCTCTTCGGCAAACAGTGGTACGCCATCTGACCGTTCAAGCAATTGCTGGCGCTGCTCGGCCGAAAAAGCATCCGAACCTGTCATACTGTCCAACAGCTCTTCGACTTCAGCTGGCTTGAGGCGCGCGAGTTCGCAGGTTTCCAGATGATCCACCTGCCAATCATGGGTGAATTCCGGCCTGCAGGTCACAAGCAACAAGATCTGATGATCGGCGAGTTTGGCGGCGAGTTTGGTCAGCAAATCCAGCGATGTGGGGTCGATCCAGTGCAAGTCTTCAAAATGCACCAACAATGGTGCCCGCTTTGACAGAACGATGACCTGTTCGATCAGCATGTCGATCGTGCGGGTCTTTTGCAGCTCGGGCGACAGGTTCAGCGGTGGATACCTGTCACAGGGCAGCGAAAACAAAGACGCCATCAGCGCGCGGGCTTCGTTCAGATCGTTTTCGGCGACGACCAGTTTTTCCAGCTTGTCCAGCCGGGCTTCGCTGTCATCGTCTTCCTTGAACCCGAGCACGTTTTCGATCTGACGGCGGATAGGGTACAGGGCCGTATTCTCAAAATAAGGTGCGGATTGCAGGTGGAGAACGGTTGCACCTTCGCCCTTGGCCTGATCCACCACCTCATATGTGAGGCGGCTTTTGCCGATGCCAGCCTCACCTGAGACAAGGCAAACATTCCCCTTCTTGGATTTGGCATCTTCCCAGGCCGACATCAGGCGCGTCCGTTCCGGCGTGCGACCGACCAGAGGCGTAAGCTGCCGCCGAGCCGAGGTGACGGTGAACCGGTCCTGGCGCTGTGCTGTGGATATGACACGCCACGCCACCTGACCGGGTTCAAACCCCTTCAGATGGATGTTCTCCAGTGCCTCATAGACGAACATATCCCCCAGCAGCGAGTGTGTCCTTTTGCCGATAACAATTTGCCCCGGCTTTGCCAGGCCCTGCAATCTGGCGGCAAGATTGGGCGTATCGCCAGCCACGGCAGACGTCGAGTTCACTCCGAGCTGGTCAAGATCGCCGGCCACCACCAATCCGGTTGCAATGCCGATGCGGACCTGCAGGCGATCACCAGCTGCAGTATCCAGGCCGGCGACGGCCTCGACAATCTCCAAAGCCGCGCGGCATGCGCGTTCTGCCGCGTCCTCTTGGGCGACCGGATAGCCAAAATAGATTACAACGCCATCACCAAGATATTGGGCCACGTGCCCCCTGGCATCTTTGATCAACTGCGACACGGTATCCTGGTACAACGCCATAAGGTCGCGATAATCTTCAGGATCAAGCCGCGCCGACAGGGCGGTCGAGCCAACCAGATCACAAAACATGATCGTAAGGTGCCGCCGTTCGGCGCTTTCTTCGCCCGTCATGGCTCCGCTGGGTCTGGGCTGTGCCGCGTCCGGCTTCATCGCCGCGATCGCCTTGCTGATCTTGAGCCGATGACCCAACACCGTGACACCCATTTCTCTGAGATGGTCGCCGGTCACATCTTCAAGAATGTCCAGGTCGATGCCGTTCTCATCAAACAGTTCGGTGTATTGTGGCAGGCCAATTTCGTTCAGCCATGCCGCAATCGATTTAGTAGTCATCAGTCGTCTCTTACTCGTGCGAGGTATTCTTGGTTACTTTTTACGGGGCTTGCCGTCTTCTGTATAGTTCCAGAACATTGGACCAAGGCCCAAAGTCTTTTCGTTCCACTTACTTGCAGGCAGCCAATCCGTAAACAGGGAACCTAGGTTCTCTGGGCTTGGCGTGAATTTCGACTTCGGGAACTTGAAGTCTTTTGGTGGCCATAGCTTGTTGATACCCAGCGCTTTGTCCGCAAGCGTCCAGGCTTTTGCACTGGCGGCATAAGGTGCCCAAGCGATCTTGAGCGTCTGAAACATCTGACTGGGATAGAAATCGGGTGTAATCACCTCTACCGGTTTACCTGCATCGCCTTTGTCCGGTTCTCTCTGCGCGGCCTGACGTACGCCTTCGGCTGCGATCAACCCTGTTGCACAAGCGCCTTCGACGGTCGAAACATCCGCGAAATTTCTGACATAAGTTCCTGCCAGAAACAGGTTTTCGAATTTGGTGTTGACCTCGGGGCGATGTTCCCAGCTGCCGGTTAGATTGGCAAAAAGCTCTTCGCCTGTATTTGTATCGACCGAAGTCTGGAACAGATCGATATCGGCCTCGGTTATTTCTAACTTGGCAGTGATTTCTCGCAGAATATAGTCGATCGCGGTTTTGGGGTTTTTGAGATCCAGAATGAGGTTCTGGTTTTCGTCCCGGCGTTCGGGTTTTACAGACAGCAGCGATTTGAAATCCGAAACTGTCACATAAAGGAAGGTGTTTTTGAGGCCCCACGTCGCCGAGTAGTTGAGGAACGTCATCTCATAGGGCGTATCCATGAAAACCACCACTTCCGTAGGGATGCCGGGTAGTTTCCGCTTGAGATAAAGCTCCACCGACGCCATCGGCTCGGCCTCCAGATACCTCAACTGGCCTAGGGCAGGGTCGGCATTGTACAAATCATCGGTCACCATCGATGCCATTGCACCGGGGGTGATGCCGATGATCACATTCTCATCGCTGACATCCACTTCGATGTCTTTCTTTGCGATCCCCCATTTGGGGTTAACTGATGGCGATTTGGTTACCTTGTCAAACACCAGCCGCTCGATCCGAGTGCCGTCTGCGTTGGGATGCACTTCGCGAATTCGGTGGCGGTACTTGAGCTCAAACCGGTCTCCGAACTGATCAAGCTTTTTGTGGAAGGGATCAATCAGAGTTTCTTTCTTGGACCCATCAAACAGCCAAAGCTGCGGAACCGGAACGCGGTTGCCGTACTTCAGGAAGGTCTTGTAGCTGCGCGCCGAAGCTTGCCAGCTGTCAATCGCCCACACGGTTTGCCAGATCTTCTCATGAAGCTTCGCCACCACATCGGTGCAATAGGGCCGCCCGCGCAGCCAGCCGTTGAACGACATCCGGTCAAGCTTGTCATCTTCACTGTCCGGGATCGAAAGCAGATCGACCATCGAATACATGAACAGGAATAGTTCAGCAGGCGGCGCTGCGCCGCCGGTGAGATTTCGGTAGAAATCCTGAATGCCGCCCGGGTTCACCATTTCGGGCATGTTGTCGAGATCACCGTCATAGAGAAACTTGAAGGCTTCGCGTGGTGTGAAGTTGTCTTCGATCCCAAGGTCTTTGGCGACCGACCAGAAGTTGTAATACCAATTGCACAGCATGTGATAGCTGTGCTCGCGCGGATAATCACCGTGGTCGTGCTCCTTATGGGACCGCAACATTCCACCAATGAAATTGTCCTGCTCATACAGTGTGACGTGGTATCCTCGCTCCAACAAACGAAGAGCCGCGGTGAGCCCGGCAATCCCGGCCCCGACGATAGTTACTTTATGCATGCTCACTCCCCCGGTTTTCTGCGTCACAAGCCTGCAATTCCAAACCGGCGACGTCAAAACTTATCTAAGGTTACGCTGCTTGGGGCATCAAAGGAAACATTTTCAGAGTGTTGCAGGAAAATGATCCGCAGGATGAAAGGCAACGGAATGTGTCGCGGCATTGCAAGCTGCTTTGAAATAAAAGTTCAGAGATTGGGCTTGGACCCTAAATTGCAAAAGCAACAAAACTTAGGCTCCAGACTCATTGATTTACAACCAGAATAGAACGGTAGCCGCGAGTGCGATGGCTGACAGGAAGACCTTC
>NZ_JBXWOS010000039.1:0-19353 GCF_059611005.1 Ruegeria sp. CDSB117 | reverse complement strand
ACCCGCCTGCTAAAGCAATGCCGTCAACGGTTCTGGCAAACCCATTCGGTCGTCACGCTTTCATCTGGAAGTTGAGAGCGCGTATATTTAAACGGACCAACATCCGAGAGCATTTGCTCACTACCCAGATACTCGGCCTGAGCTGCATTAAATGCTTCGAGAAAGTCCTTGTCTGCTTTGTGAAAGCCGATCCCAACCCAATTTTGCGTCCAATCAGGCAAAGCTGTGGGGTCAGACACTTCCAGCGCCCCGCCGGATTCTTCAGCCAGCCCTAAAAGCGTGAAGTAAGAAGCAGCACCTGCGTCAGCGCGGCCTGCCTTAACCGCGGCTAAAATTTCGGTTGGACCAGGCACTTGCATAATCTGCTCATCAGTCAGGCCCTCCCTTTTGCCAGCCTCAACTGTGTTATAGCCAGCGCCTGTCACCATAATTGAACCGGAATCGCGGATGTCAGCATAGCTCTCAAGGCCCTTAGGGTTCCCTGCTGCGACCAGGAACGCATCCCCGAACACGCCAAGAGGTTCCGCGAAATCAATGTTCTCACAGCGCGATCCAAGAATGTACATACCACCCGTGATGATATCGATACGATTGGCCTGAAGGCCAGGGATCAGCCCGCCCCAATCTGTCACCACTGGCTCAATATTCTCATAGCCCATTAACTTTAGAACGCCCAATGCATGTGCATTGGCAAAGCCGAGCGGCGTGTCGTTGTCGCCGGGGTAAGCCCACGGCACTTCATTGGAGAAACCAATCCGAATGGTTTCGCCACTTTCAATGCGATCCATCAGCGGACCAGCAAGCGTCGACGTCGTGATGCCGACGAAAGCTGTGGCGGCGACGACGGTGGTTTTTAGTATCTGATACATTGAACTCTCCCTGAGTTGTTTTTCGAGCATTTGTTGTGGCGTGCCTCGGCGCCACAGTTAGATATGTGGTCTTGTGTCTTTTTCGTCGTATTCCTCCTAAGTTCTTATCGCTCCATTTACGGGTGAACTTCTTTTTGAAGTCCTCTTCTTCTCGCACCTGCGATGTCTGACAAGGGGAACGATCGCTGCGATGTTTCCACGCCTGTTACCCCCTTGCTTGTTAAGCGACATGCGGGCCGTATGGCGTGTCGTTCAGAACTTCTGCACCATCCGGGCCCAGAAGAACTGTGTTCGAAATGAAGTAGTTGCCGCGCCCGGTTTCCGTAAACCAGGACATCATGTGGAAGGTCATGCCCTCTTTCATTTCCATGTCTGAATCGTGCTTCAAACCGGTGACCCGCGGTCCACCCGTCCACGACGGAGGAAACCCGATACCAACCAGATACCCGCAATGGTGGCGGCGATATTCTGGCATGCCCGCCGCATCCACAACCGATTGCCAGCCATTGTAGACATCTCTCGCCGCCACACCGGGTTTCAGCGCGGCCATCGTGGAGTCAAAGGCCTTAATGCAAATCTCGGCCATTTCGGCATCTTCGTCCGATATGCTGCCGATATTGACCAGCCGGCCCATCGGCGCGTTGTAGCGCGAGACACAACCGGCGATTTCCAGAAACACTGCTTCGCGATGTTTGCTATCACCCCAGCTTGTGTGCTCTTCCGCCATACGGGTGGCCGGGCGCAGGAAGGGGCCGAACCCCGGTGGCGTACTGCCTGCGCGTGTCATTGCAGCCAGACATTCGGCGGCAACATCGGCTTCAAGCGCCCCATCATGGATCGCCGCAATGGCGGCTTGCGTCCCTGCATCGGCGGACCGCGCGGCCTGACGCATAAAGACCTGCTCTTCGGCAGATTTCACCAGGCGCATTTCATCCAGCATGCCTGTGATATCGTGCCAACTGCCTGCCGTCACCTGATCCCTGATCTGCGCGCCCATGCCATATGCCAGGCCGGACGACCATTCCTCGACCCCGAGTGCCTTGCCGGTGGTTTTGCCCGCCAGGTGTGCGACGACCTTGTCGGCCGCCGTCTCGGAATCCGTGTGGCCGATGAAGGTGGCATTGCGCACCTGATTGCGGATCACCACCTTTTCCATCGCGCGGGTGATCAGGGTCAGATCACCCGTCGCCGGGACGATCAGAACTGTGGGTGCGAAATACCCCCAATGATCCAATCCGATCAGGTAAAAGATGTTTTCGGGCGAACTTAGCAGGATCATATCCAGGCCGCGCGCTTCCATCTGCCTGCGGGTTGCAGCGACGCGTCGCTCCAGTTCGGCGTCGGTGAATGGGTTGGAATGCATGTATTTCTCCTGTTCTTGTTCGTTAGACTGGCGCGGCTGGCACGTTGAAGTCGGGGTTCGCATCTATGATCGCGGCCAGGCGCAAAAGCGCTGCTTCGCCGAATTGTCGACCAACAAGCTGCACACCCATCGGCAAACCGGCGCTGTGCAGGCCTGATGGCAGGGTTGCAGCCGGGTGGCCCGTCATATTGAAAAAACTGGTGAATCGCGTGATCGCATTGCCTGCGGGCTCGGTCAGACCTTCGGTGGTGACGCTCACAGCGCCCAGTTTTGGGGCTATTGCCGGGGTTGCGGGGGTTACGAGCGCATCCACATCGTCAAAGACCCGCTCCACCTCAGTGCGGTAAACTGTAAGCATTCGTTTTGCGCGCACATAATGTTCGGCCAGCAGGTTTTGCCCCAAAGCCAGCCCTGCCCGGAAATCGGCACTATAGAGATCGCCGCGCTCGTCCAGCCAGGGCATGTGAAAGCTCAACGCCTCAGGCATCTGGATCGTCAACGATACCGTCCGGGTGTGGGTCATTTCTGGCAGAACGACATCTTTGATCGCAGCGCCTTTGCTTTCCAGAAAGCGAATTGCGCGCTCCGTGGCAGCGCAGATTTCTGCGTCTACATGCTCATAGAAAAACGCGCGCGGGATACCAATACGGCAGCCCGACAGGTCATCTCCGGCCTGTGCCGCCGCGACATATTCGTCAACCGCGTTCCCTGCGCATCCCGGATCAGCCGGGTCCGGCCTTGCGATCTCCTGCAGAACCAAGGCGGCATCGGAAACTGTGCGCGTCATTATCCCGACATGATCCAGCGACCAGCAATATGGCATCACACCGCGCACTGACACCCGTCCATAGGTAGGTTTAAACCCGACCAGACCGTTCAACGCCGCCGGTGCCCGCACCGATCCGCCGGTATCCGTACCCAAAGCAAAGGGCAGCAAGCCCCATGCAACGGCCGCCGCCGATCCGCTGGAGGATCCCCCGGCCAACCGGGTTTTGTCATAGGCGTTGAGCGCCGTACCATAGAGCGCGTTTTCACCAGTGGCGCCGTAGGCAAACTCGTGAAGATTGAGTTTGCCAAGGCAGTTTGCTCCGGCGTCATTGAGCATCGCCACGGCGTGGGCGTCGTCTTGGGCAATGTTGTCATGCAAAACGCCCGACCCTGCGGTCGTGAGCGTGCCGCAGCAATCGAACATATCCTTCACGCCATAAGGAATGCCATGCAATTGGCCGCGGCGCGATCTGTGGTCCAGGTCAGCGGCCCGGCTCATAGCCGTTTCCTTGAACACCTGAGTAAAGGCTTTGCAGACCGGATTGAGATCTTCGGCGCGTTCAAGGCAGGCAGCCGTAACGGCGGATGCTGTCGTATCGCCGTTTTCCATTGCCCGGGACAGGGTCGCGATTGTCGATGTTGCAATCAGCTCCGGGCTCATGACACATCCTTTGCCCGCGTGATGCCAAGCGCAGGCGGCGTTGCCCCCAGATCCATCTTTCGCAATAGTTCCAACTGTTCCAGCAGGTCGGCAAAGCCGGTGATGATCCCCAATTGCGGGTCCACGAGTTCCGACAATTCCGCGTCGCGAAAACCATGCGCCGCAAGCATGTCCCGCATTTCGGCAAGGGTCGCGAAGTCAGGGGGTTTCAGGCTCATGCGGCTTTGTCCGTGCGATACGCCTCAACGGCAGCCATATCCAGCGTCACACCCAGTCCCGGGCGATCCGGCACCGCAACGGCACCGCCCGTCATGGCAAAATCGGTCTCTTCAATCAGATCATCGCCGAGATGGTTGAACAGCGATTGCATGGGACGGGTCAGCGACGGAAAGGCGACACCCATGTGGCACATGGCGGCCCAGGAAATTCCTGCCTCCCAGACTGAGCGAAACCAGTAGCGCTTGCCGATGGCTGCCAAACGTTCAGACAGGTCCCGGCACCCCATTAGCGACCCTTCGGCATGCGGCTCGCCCACCGCGCCGTCAATTGCCGGATAATGCCGCAGCGTTTCCGGAGACGTTGCGTGAGAAGACACGTTGACGCCGTGACGTTCAGCCAGCCGATTCATGTCAGCAAGGTTCGAAACCGGCTCTTCCATATTGCTCAGCCCATAGGCGCGGGTTGCGGCCATGAACTTGTCTGCGGTGTCGAAATCCCAGGCCATATTGGCGTCGACCCCGATGGAGATGTGCGGACCCAGGCGGTCCCGCACTGCCGCAATCGTGTCGATATCCGTGGCGACCGGGTACACCCCGACCTTGAACTCAACGAAATCCGATCCTGTTGAGGCCACCGCCGCAGCCATCTTTTCAGCCATGCGATCCGGCACGTCCGACGGTTTGATGCCTTCTGATGGGTCAACGGTATACTCATAGGCGACAAATCCAGCAGCAACGCGGCACTTGCCCCCCAACAGGGCGTACAGAGGCAGGCCCGTGTCTTTCCCGATGCAGTCAAGTATCGCCATGTCGAGCGCCGCATAGGTGCTCTGATCCACCAATTGATCGGGATACCCATAATCTGCCCGGTCAGGCAAACACAACGCACGTAAACTGGCCGCGTCGGCGACAGTCTGACCCTTCAGGACATCGGCAAACCGGGCGTGAATTATTCCAGCCGCCGCTGTTCCCCGCGTCTCGCCGACGCCAACGACGCCGTTGTCGCATTCGATCTTCACAATCGTGCGCATCGCCGCTGTCCGACGCGCTCTGGCAAAGGCGCCCACGCGCTTTACAGGAATGGCGACTGGTATCGCGCAAACAGCCTTAATTTTCATTGCGAACCCAGGTTGAAATGCCGGTTTAGAGCGGCTTGCTGTTCACTTTGTATACAGCTTAGCTACGATTCGGCAATATACTTCGATAATATTGACGATTTGCCTCATACATGTATACACGACCGTCCAAAGCCCTGTGGAGATCAAGCAAATGAATGTATCAACCAACGACGCCAAATCGGCTGTTCTGAGCGCAGTCAAGTTTGATGAAGGGCGCAATGCGCGCGGCAAGATCGGATTTGTTCTGATCCCGAATGAGCAAACCATCGAAGACGACATGATCAAGCATATGCCACCCGGTGTGGGTGCCTATTTCAGCCGGGCCACAATGCCCCGTGAAATCTCGACCGAAAGCCTTGCTCAGCTGCGGGGGTCTTTGGCAAATGCTGCGGCCAGGATACTGCCGGATGACAAGCTGGATGTCATCGTGTTCGCCTGCACATCAGGGACGGTTGCCGTAGGCGAGGAGGTATCTTGTACCGAGCTGCTAAAAGGCGCACCCGGTGCCAAGGCGACGACATTGGCGGGCGCGGTGCGAAAGGCTTTGAAGGCAATCGGTGCCGGAAAAATCGTGTTGGGCTCACCGTATGTCCCGGAATTGAATGATAACGTCGTGCGTTATATCGAAGACACGGGAATTTCGGTTTTGGGTGCGCATGGCATGGGATTGAAGTATGACACCGACATGATCCGGGTTTCTCTTGACTACCTTGTCGACTACGCACTGGCCATTGATGACCCTCAGGCAGACGCGGTTTTGCTAAGTTGCGGCGCATTGCGAAGCATTGATGTGATCGACAAGATCGAACAGAAACTTGGCAAGCCTGCGATCTGCTCCAATCAGGCGATGCTTTGGGACAGCCTTCGCTTGGCAGGCGTAAATGACAGGCTCTCAAACCTTGGCGAACTGTTGAGAAATCATTGAACGTACACACAGATAATACGACTGGCACACCGATATTCAGAGCGTTACGCGAAAGTATCTGCACGCTGGAGAAACCATTTGGCACCGTATTGCGCGAGGTCGAATTGGCCGAGGAATTTGGTGTCAGTCGCACGCCTATCCGACAAGCGTTGCATCAACTTGCAGCGGTCGGCCTTGTAGAAACACGAAACGGTGTTGGAACGATTGTCACCGCTGGTGATCCTGAAACAGTTGACGATATTTATAGGCTGCGCATTCAGTTGACCGCTCTGATCGGACAACTCGCAACAAAAGAATGCCCTGCGACAGCGGCTGAAAACATGCGAGCCTTGCATGCTGAGGTTCTTGAGCTTGAACCGAAACTGTCACCGCGAGACTTTTGGGAGTTGAATGGAAAGCTGCACAAAACTATTACCGGGATCATCGAAAACCGGGAATTGCGCGCACTCCACCATCTCTATTACTTCAAGGTCGCCCCTTTCTGGTTTCGGCTATTCCTAGATAATCCCGAACAGGAATTCGCCCGTCTCGTCAGAGCAGTTCAGGAAACGGCCTTCTGGATGGAAGAGGGTAACATGCTGGCTGTTGCGAACATACAGCAAAACCATATTGCCATGGCCGCCAACTTGTTGAAGGTCAGGCAGTGAACGCTGCCGGAGGTTCAGTATGACCCGCAATGCTCCCTTCAAACACCACCGTTTTCCCGCCGTCATCATTCTCTGTGCGGTTCGAATGTACCTGCGGTATCCGCATTCATGTCAGGATAGAGCCGACCTGCTAGCTGAGCGCGATATCAAAGTAGACCGTTCGACCGTCTATCGCTGGGTCCAGAAATTCGGCCCGCAGATTGCGGAGGGAATTGAAAGGCGTCGCGAATGGGTCGGCCTGAACTGGCATGAGGACGATACATATTTTCGGGTTGGTGGGAAATGGCGTTACCTTTGGCGAGCAATCGACTGGCATGGGTATCTGATCGACTTTTACTTGACCGCCCGACGGGATGCCAAGGCCGCGAAAGACTTTCTTTGTAGGGCTATTGAAAAGGTGCGACTGCATCGACCTGACACGATCTGCACGGACAAGGCCTCAACGTACCGTAAAGCGATCCAGGAAGATAACCGTCGCCACGACCCGCATTTCGATAGCACCACACATATAGACAAGAAGTGGCGGAACAACCGGATCGAGAGCGACCACGCTGCGTTGAAGCGGCAGCTAGTTTATCGGCAAAGCTCTCGATCACTCAGTTCGGCCAAAGCTACACTTCGTGGCATCGAAACCGTCAGAACGATCAAAAACCGGCATGTCTACGATATGAAACCTGGGAACCAGGGAGAATTCGACCTGCTGCATAAGGTGTTCGGATTGGCCGCCTGACCGACGAATGCTACGCATGCCATGATACCATTTCCAATTAACGCAAGAGTCCCTGACAATCCGAAGAGAAGAAGCCATGCTAGACATTTCGCTGGATGACATTGAATACGCCACCAAAACCGCACTGGAACGACATGGGGCGCTTCCCTGGACTGCGGCCGAGGTTGCCAGGTCCGTGCGCAAGGCGGAAGCGGTCGGAAACCGCATCTGCGGTCTCTATTACCTGGAAAGTTACTGCCAGCAACTGCAATCTGGACGGGTCGATGGAAAAGCCGATCCTATGGTGACGTGTCCGAAACCCGGTGTGGTTGCCGTGGACTCAAAATTTGGTTTTGCCCAGCCGGCCTTTGCCCGGGGATTGCCAGAGGCGATCAAGGCCGCGCGGGTCTGCGGTGTCGCCAGCCTGGCCGTGGGCCACGCCCATACCTGTACGTCCTTGGGGTATTTCACCGGGCAGATTGCCCGCGCGGGGCTTATCGGGGTGGGGCTCACCAATGCCTCGCCGATTGTCGCGCCGCCCGGTGGAAAGTCGCGGGTGATCGGCACCAACCCGATTGCTTTTTCGGTTCCCGATGGAATGGGAGGCATCGCTATGCAGTTTGATCAATCAACCACTACCGTGGCTCTAGGCAAAATCACCATGGCCAAGGCAGCCGGCGAGCGCATTCCCGAAGGCTGGGCTGTAGATGCCGAAGGACAACCGACCACAGACCCCGAAGCCGCGCTTGGCGGGTCTCTGGTCAGCATGGGCGGCTACAAGGGATGGGGCTTTGGCCTGATGGCCGAGCTTCTGGCTGCAGGAATGACCGGAGGGGCTGTCAGCCGCTGCGTCAACCCGCTGAAGGCCCCCGAAGGCCCGCCGCATGACCTTGGTCAATATTATCTCCTGATGGACCCGGATTGTTCGCCCGAATTCTTCGACCGGTTGGAGCAGGTTGCCGAAGGCGTTGCATTGGATGAAGGCGCGCGCATGCCGGGGCAGAACAAGGTTGAACAGGACCCTGTGGCTTTGGAGCCGACTGTCTGGGCACAGGCATTGGCTTTGGCCGGAATGAACTAGAGTGTCAATGGTATCTCAATTTTCCCCAAAATGGGCAGGTCAAAACTCCCAAGTTTAGCGGTTTAGGTTGTCAGCCGTTTCAGTGACTTGTTGTTCTATTCTTGGGTCGGCGGCCGCGCCGTTTCGGCGGCGGCGCTGGTGTGATGGGGGCGTTTGTTCGGGTGAGCTTTGGGATCAGGTTGGTATGGCCACGCTGGCGGTAGCTGGCACTTTCAATCTGGACGACAACGGCGTGGTGCAGCAGCCGATCCAGGAGCGCGGTAGCAACAACCGGATCACCGAAGACCTCACCCCACTCAGCAAAGCCTCGGTTGGCGATGCCGTTTTGGCTGGGGAGGTGAGAGCGTCTGACCTCGCAATCACACCTGAAGCGCCGCATTTGTAGGCAGACATAGCACTCGCCGGGGGCCGTCGCACCCTTGCCGAGAATTGTCACCGTGCGGTCGAACTCGTTGCTATCCCTCAAGACGTTATCATGGGAATCTATGAAATGCTGCGTCCGGGACGGGCCGATTTGGGAACGCTTCACGCGCAGGCCGATGTTCTCCGGTCCATCTATAAGGCAGAGCTTTTGGCGAAGTTCATCGAAGAAGCCGCAACGGTTTATGAACGTCGTGGATTTTTCGTGAAAAGATACTGATTTGAGTACGTGTCGATAGCGGTTCGGCTTTGAGACGACCCAGCGAATTCAGAGACCGGCTTGGCTAACTTTGCAATATTGGTAATCCGTGCACTGCGGTGCGCGCAACTTTAGCGAATTTCAAAAAGTGCTTCGGCGGCATTGTGCTGCATGCGCACGCAGCGCGCCGCTCCGCTGCACTGCCGAAAAACTAAAGAATGGAGGCCGCTCATTGGCGTTCGGACCACTTTGGTTTCGCCAGCCACTGTCGTCTGTTCTGCCCTTATGGATCATGCTCTACAGCTGCTCATAACTTGGAAAGCCCCTGTTTAAGCTGCTCCGTGAAGCCCGAAGTTTCCATATAATTCCGCAGGCGCTGGTTATATCCTCCGGGTGTGTTCAGTGCCCGGATCAGGTGCTGGCAATCCGGAGTGGCTTGCAGGCTAGAGCCGACCAGAGCACGTAAAAACGCTTCGCCCTGCGCAGCATCTTTAACATTTTCTCCCAGCCATTCTCCGGCTTTCTGCACCATGACGGTTGCCGGTGAAAGCACAGCCTGAGCGGCGAGATAGGCGGCAAGTTCACTTTGATCCGCTAGTTGGAAGATAGAATTGCGAGCCCCAAAAAGCGCATTGGCGATTGCAGCATCGCCCAGTATCAAGATCGGAGATCCGCCTGTGGCGATTCCAGGAAAAGGGATCATATTTGCGACAGCAGTCGCCGGCGCAACCATTTCTCGCAAATCTGAGAGCGTCGGGCCGGACATGAGTGATATGATCTTTTGGTCTGGCCTGAATGTCAGGGAAGAGAGAACGGGCCTTGCTTGTTCAGCCACCAGACCCAGGAACACGATGTCACTCGCATCAAGGACCTCTTGATTGTCAGCAACAGTCACATTTTCATTTTTTCCAGCGAGCCGGGAGGAGTGCGCCTCTCCGCGGTGTGAAACGGTGATTTGGTGGCCGTCCTCAGCAATCCCATCGACAACGGCGGCGGCTATGGTACCTGTTCCAACAATTCCGATTCTCATGGTAGAACTCACTCTCCTCCAGTTTGTTGCATTGACAAAATTCTAAAAGTCTACGCTCAAAGCATTTGTTATCTCCCGGCATCAAATCTGCAGCGGTGCGTGAAAAAGCCTCGGATAAGCGCCCTAATTGCAGTTTTTCGAAAAATTACGACAGGTATGTTCAAAAATTTCCAAGTGGGATTCCTCATCCGCATAGGACATCACCATGCGCACTCCATTGCCTTGCCCGTCACAAACCCAGGGACGCAGGGACAATCCTACCTTTACTAGCGCTGCCTCTAGCGCAAGCGGCAACTGAACAAAGACTTCGTTGATATGCACCGGATGGACAACTTCGACCCCTGGGCAGGCGTGCAAGGCAGCGAGGATACGTGTGGCATTGCCATTGGCGCGGGCCGCATTTGTCCGCCACAGATCATCCTCCAAATGGGCAAGGAGCTGGGCGGACATGTAGCGCATCTTCGACGAAAGGTGCCCTGCTCGTTTATGCATGAAGCGCAGCGCCGCGCCGATGGCCGGATCAAATGTGATCACGGCTTCAGCGTTCATCGTGCCATTTTTGGTGGTGCCGTAGGTCAGCAGATCAACACCCGCCTTCCAAGTCATTTCCGCAGGGGAACAGCCCAGGTGGACGAGCGCATTGGAAAACCGCGCCCCATCCAGATGGGTCTTCATGCCCGTACCGTGAGCGATGGCATTCAGTTCAGCTAATTCCTCCAACCCATAGGTGACACCGCATTCGGTGGCCTGGGTCAGACAAAGCGCGCTGGCCTGCATATGATGGGCGTTGCCGATGCCATGATCGGAGAGCGCCTGACGCAAGGCCTGCGGCGTGATCTTATTGTGCGCCCCGCTCAGTAAAGTCATGCGCCCACCACCAGAGTAAAACTCCGGCGCGCCACATTCGGTGGTGACCACATGAGCTAGGCGGTGGCAAAAGATAGTGCCATAGGGTGGCGTGATCGCGCCCAGAGCCAAACCGTTGCCTGCTGTACCCGTGGGCACGGGAAAGACAAAGGCTTCACGCTCGAAGAACTCGGAAAATGCCGGGTTCAAACGCTCGGTCCACTGATCCGCGCCATAAGCTGTCTCAACGCCAGTGTTGCAGGCGATCAAAGCCTGCATCACCTCGTCACAAACCGGTGCACCATTGTCCGAGTTAAACTGGTAGCTTGGCATCTCAGACAAATCCTCCGCCAAATTCCGCCGCCGCATCTTGTAGGACATCCCACAGGTAATGGCCGGAAGCAAAATCGCTCAGCATATAAAGCCCGAACTCGCCGTTGCGATCCTGGCGCAGCAGGATGGCACCGAGCCGCGCAACTACGGTTTGCGCCACGTCCCCTTCCGCAAAGACGTCAGGCCGCAGATCCACACCACAAATCTTGGCCATCATCGACGGTACATCTGCGCCGGTGATCCACAGCCAACTATGGCTGTCTTCCCGCGGCAGCGGAAAGCCGATGCCCTGAGTGCTAGTGGACCGCGCTGTATCCCAGGCCTTCGTCAGATTTGCGCAGAAGGTGGAACGACCCTCTGGATCAGGCAGTGCCAGGTATTCCTGCCCGCCTAGCCAGGCGATGACTGTGCCATCGTCTTGAAAGGCGGCTTGGTTGGGGGCGTCTGGCATGGTGCCAACTTGAGATGCCAGCCAGTCGCGGGTGCCTCGGCCTTTGAAGCCGGTGCGCGGCAAGGCGGAAAGGTCGGTAATCTTCACACCGCCGCTGACTGTCGGGCGAGTGTCGCGCAAACGATGAGCAAAGGGGCTTTGTGCGATTGGATTGTCCATGATCACATCTCCTGCCGCTTGTTGTCGGGGTCGTAGAAATGGGGGGAGCAAACGGTTGCCTGATGCAGGCTTCCGTCACTGGCACGCAAGGTGATCTTCGCACCGGTCTCGCTGTCAGAGCGGGCCGCATAGGCCAGACCAATGACCTTGCCCACCGAAGGCGACTGACAGATCGACGTCACAAAGCCCGCGATCTCACCATTTTTGATCACCAGATTGCTTTCTTCCAATCCAGCCGTAGGCATCTCATCCAGGGAGAAGCCGACCAATTTACGATCCCTAAGCGTCTTGTTGCGCAATTCCAGACTGCGTTTGCCGACGAAGAATGGTTTCTTATTGGCCACCGCCCAGATCATGTCCAGCTCTTCCGGCGTGGTCATACCGTCGGTGTCCTGGCCAACAATCACATGGCCCTTTTCCAGTCGCATGACGCGTTGTGCTTCCAGCCCGAAGGGGCGAATGCCAAACTCGGCACCCGCTTCTGCAATAGCATCCCAAAGCGCCCCGCCATAACGCGCGGGCACATGGATTTCGTAGCCCAACTCACCAATGAAACCGACCCGGAAAGCCCGAGCGGGAATGCCTGCCACATGCCCCTCGCGATAAGCGAGATACGGGAAATCCTCAGCGCCAGTGGCGATATCATCTGTCAGCTTGTTAAGCACCGTACGGGCATTTGGTCCGGCAAGGTTCACGCCGGCATAGGCTGCGGTCACATTGGCAATATCCACGTCCAACCGCCATTGGGCGTTCCACCACAGCATATTACGGTAGATATTGTCGACGCCGGTGGTGGTTGCGGTGATGTAGAAGTAATCCTCGGCAATGCGGCAAGCCACACCGTCGTCAATCACTGTACCCGCCTCATTGGTCATCAGCAGGTAACGTGTTTTGCCGATGGGCAGTTTGGCATAGGCAAATGTGTACATCCGATTGAGGAATTCTGCCGCATCAGGACCGCGCACATCCAACCCACCAAGCGTTGAAACATCGATCATACCGACGTTGGTGCGCGCATTACTGACTTCGAGCGCAATGGTCTTCTTAGCATTGCCCCGCCCATAATAAGCCGGACGTTGCCAATTCCCTGCCAGCAACCATTCTGCTCCGGCTGACTCATGCCGGGAATGCATCGGCGTGCGGCGCATCGGCGTGAACTTACGTCCCGCCAGCGTGGCAATCTTTTCCGTTGTAAAAGGTGGTCGCGCGGTGGTGACCCCCACTTCCGCAACAGTGCGGTCGGAGTGTTTGGCGACCAGGCGTGCGGTCGGCAGCGCCGCGTGCCGACCTTGGCTAGGCCCCATGCCAACGGTGGAGAAGCGTTTAACCAATTCCAGTTCGCGGTAGCCCTCGGCAACCGCATTCTTGATGTCCTTGATTTGCAGATCTTCGTCGAAATCCACAAAATCCTTGCCTTTAGGATGTGGGAAAATCGGCCAGGGGTAATTGGGCGAAGTGGCGCATTTGTCTGGCGCTTCCGGGGCATCAGCCTCCGACAGCCGGGCCGCAGCCCGCGCACCCATGGCCGTGCCATGAGCTACACAGCGCTCCAGCGCGTATCGGCCATCCATTGATCCAGCGAGACCAACGTCGGCGTTGTGCCCAGTGATCGAGAACATGGCCGTTTTATCGTCATACCCAACTTTGCCGCCAGCTTGCACAGCGAGCTGATAGGTTGGTGTGTAGCCCACCGACATGCAGACCAGATCGCACGGTAGCATCCGCTGCTTACCAGTCGCTGCACCCGCGTCGTCCAATTCGGCAATGGAGACGCCCCGCACATGCTTGTGGCCTGGCCCGGGCAAGGCCTCATAGATGCAGCAGCCATCGTGGATGGTAAGCCCCACTGTCTGAACCTGTGCCCGCAATGGCCCTTCCGCCTCCTTGCGCAGTTCGCAGACAGTGACGGAAACACCTGCATCCACCAAGTCAAGAGCCACACCATAGGCGTCATCGTTGCCCGCCAGAACAACTGCCGTCTGCCCCGGTGTGACACCGTAAGATTTTATCAAACGCTGCGCAGCGGAACCCTGCATAATCCCAGGCAGATCGTTGTTGCGGAATTGCGCGGGTTGTTCGATCAGTCCTGTGGCAAGCACCAACTGACGCGCCCGGATTTTGTGCAATCGGTTACCCTGGATCACCGCCAGCCAATTGTCGGCAAACCAGCCATTACAGACGGCGTCAGTCCAAGTCTCGATGTTTTCCATCGCCTCGACATGATCGATCAGGTCTTGCAAATTCATGCCGCGTGCATAGGTCGCCGCGCCGCCCAGCTGTGGATTTTCATCAACCAGCAGAACAGACCCACCCAACTTGGCCGCCTCTAGCGCCGCAGCCAGACCAGCAGGACCGGCACCCACCACAACCACATCATACCAGCCATAAGCTTTGTCGTGATAACCGTCTTCGGGCGCATTGATATCCATAGTGCCCAGACCCGCCTTGGCACGGATCAGCGGTTCCCAGATTTTCTCCCAGATGCCTTTAGGCTTATAGAAAGTGCGATAATAGAACCCCACAGGCATGAAACGCCCCATACGGTTCATGAAGAAGTCGCGATCTTTCTCCAAGGAACCGTTGACGTTTTGAGCCTTGATCTCTAGCCCTTCAGAAATCGGGTGACGGTCGGCAAAAACGCTGACCTCATTGCCGATCTGCACCAATGTATTGGCGTCCTGACCGGCCATGGTCAGCACCCCGCGCGGGCGATGGTATTTGAAGCTGCGCGACAGAACCCATTGCCCATTGGCCGCCAGGGCCGAGGCAATGGTGTCGCCCTGAACACCGGAGTAGCGTTTTCCCTCAAAGAAAAAAGTGATCGGTTTCGTGCTGTCGATCAGCGCGCCGGTTCGAGTGATTTGAGTCATGATCGGAGTTCCTCGGATGGGCGAAGGTCCTCGGATGGATAGGTTCGAAGGATTTCGTCTGTCACGGTGTTACGTTCGGCAATGAACCAGTAGTTGGTCGGCGTATGGCACCACCATTCGCGCACTACGCCAGCGGCGTTATTGGCGAGCCAGACGTACTCGGCCCAATCCTTGTCGGAAGTCTTGTCCGGGTCGGGATGGTTGTGGAATTCGCCGTAACAAATGAATTCGGAAATGTTGCGGGGTCCGTTCAACGGACAGTGCATGATTTTCAATTGCGTTGTCCCTTAGTGGCTGGCCGCTGTGGCACCCATTTCATTAACCAGGTCAAAAGTGTCGAAACGATCAAGGCGGAAGGGTTGGATCATTTCCGGCACCCGGTCTTCAGCAATTGCCTGTGCCAGATTGAAACCGCTGGCGGGGGTCGACTTGAATCCCCATGTGCCCCAGCCCGCATCCAGCCAGTAGTTGTCCAATGGCGAACGTCCCATGACCGGGCTGTAATCCGGCGTCATGTCGGTGATACCCGCCCATTGACGCAGAATTTTCAGATCCCCAATGAAGGGAAACATCTCCAGCGCGGAGGCCGCCAGACTTTCCTTCATGTCCAGCGTTGAGCGAGTGTTGTAGAGCTCATAAGGATCAGAACCCCCGCCAATCACCAGCTCGCCACGGGCGGATTGCGAAATATAGCAATGCAGCGCAGTGGAGGAGACCATCGGGTTTAGGAAGGGTTTCACCGGGTGGGTCACCATGGCCTGCAGCGGGAAGCTGCGGATCGGCAAGCGTAGCCCGGCCATGGCAGCCACAACCGAGGAATGCCCGGCCACACATTGCACCACAGCCCCAGCCGAGACATTGCCACGATTGGTCTGCACTTCTGTGACCTTATTCCTGTCCACTGTCAGACCAGTCACCTGAGTTTTCTGGTGCAATTCCACACCGCGGTCACAAGCACGGATGGCATATCCCCAAGCAACCGCGTCGTGCCGCGCGGTGGCAGCATCCGGGTGCCACAAACCTTTGAGGATTGGGCGACCTTCAATATCCAGGTTTAGACTGGGCACCAGCGCTTTGATCTGCTGACGATCCAGGATTTCGTTGCGTTCACCCAGAAATGTGCCACTGTCCGCCCGTAGGCGCAGCGCCCGCGAAACGCCATCGGAATGAGACAGGGTCAGCTGACCCCGGCGGGAGTACATCAGGTTGTAGTCCAGCTCGTTGGCCAGGCTTTCATAGAGCCGCATAGAAGCGGCATAGAACTTGATTGACTGCGAGGTGATGTAGTTGGAGCGGATCACCGTGGTATTGCGCGCTGTGTTGCCGCCGCCCAGGTAGCCTTTTTCTAGAATGGCAATATTTGTTATGCCGTGTTTCGTCGCCAGATGATAGGCAAGCGACACTCCGTGACCGCCGCCACCTATGATCACGACGTCGTAGTGTTTTTTCAGATCAGGGGTTCGGGGAATCTCCTCACGCACCGGATAGCGTCGAGAGAGACCGTATTTGAGTAGCGCCAGGACCATGAGGAGAGACCTTCTAGAGCTGGAGTTGTGCCGTTTCGTTGGCCACTAGCTCAGTGGCATATTCAACCATCGAAACCTTTGCGACTGATGTTCGTTCAAATACAGCTACCGGCTCCACACAAGCGGCAGCAGTTCGCCTACAATGGGTTCACCTTCCTTCATTCCATGAGCCTGCCAGTATTCTGTCTGCGCGTCGGTCCAACTGCCTCGTTTTTCAAACGCTGCATTCCCGTGGGCGAAGCGCATTGTCAGACGGTTGACGGTACGTTCAGGCGGTACAGGGTTGGGGGCGCCATGCAATGTATGGGAATCGAAGATCAGGCAATCACCGGGGTCCAGATCAAATTCCAGCACGTCATAATCATCCAGATTTTCAGTGAAGTCCGGTGTGGGCTCATAGGGTTCCTGTAGTGCTGCCTTTTGTCCGGTGCCGGCAAAGCTGAGAGGCATGAATTTGCGCCCCCATTTGTGCGAACCCTTGAGGAAGACCACGCCCTCACCCTGACGAACGGGTTCAAGTCCCATCCACAGTACACACCATTCGCCGCTGACATCGAAATAGGGGTTGTCATGGTGCCAGGGCGCTCTGTTGACCGCGCCGGCCTCGCGCACCAGCCAATTGTCAGTCACGAGTGCAACGGAACTGGCCTCCATCGCTTCGCCTGCAAGTTCTGCCGCTGGAGAATTGAAAATGAAATTCTTCATGTGGGCATTTTCGCGCCAGATCCACATGTCTGTGCAGTAGGTGCCCGGATTGGTGTCTTTGGAATAGTCCAGATACATCGGCCCCGGATTGGCGCGACCAAATTCAATCGAACTTCGCACTTCGTCCAACCATTCCTGCGAAAATGCGTTTTTGATCTGAACCACGCCATCGTTTCGATAAGCGGTCATGTGTTCTTGCGTCAGCATTGTGTGCCTTTCGGTGCGTGTCATCACTTTATGACAAGGCTTTCAGGTGTTGTGGCGGTCAGCACTTCGGCACCATCTTCGGTGAGAATGACCGTGTTCGAGATGAAGTAGTCGACGACGTCGGTGTCTGTGAACCAGCTGTGGGCGTGGAACACCATGCCGACCTCCAGCGTGCGTTCTGACCCGGGGAAGAGGCTGGTTACCATGGACCCACCTGTCCAACTGGGTGAGAATCCGATGCCCACCATATAACCGCAATGATGCCGTTCGTAGTCTGCCAAGCCGCCGCTTGCGGCTACCTCGCGCCAGGCGGCGTATGCCTCCCCGGCCTTGCCGCCTACTTTCAATGCACTGCAGATTGCCTTCATGCCGTCCATGGCCAGCTCTGCCGACTTCTCAGCCCCCTCCGGCGCGCTGCCCACAAAGACCAACCGGCCCATAGGCGCATGATATTTGCGATAGGATGCGGCATTTTCCAGAAACACCGCGTCACCAGTTCGGAAGGTTTCGCCACGCCAGGTCGTATGCTCTTCGCCCGAGCGTGTGGCTGGACGAATGAACGGGCCAAAGCCGGTCGGCTCACTACCTGCCAGAGTCGAGGCGCGCATGTACTCCGCGGCAATCTCATAATCTGTCGCGCCGTCGCGGATCAGGTCAATGCAAGCGCTCATGCCGACATCTGCGGCCTTGGCGGCCTTGCGTGTGTATTCGATTTCCAGCGGGGATTTTGCCTGTCGCAGGTTGTCGACCAGACCGGATCCGTCCGCCCATTCGACGCCCTCCGCCTTTGCCAATATCCCTTCGGCATGATGCAGGTGCAAGAACAGGCTGCGCCTTTCGAGCGCGACGCGACCACCGGACAGGCCTAGGTCCTTCATCGCCTGTACCACGTAGTCAGAAAGCTCTTCGTGATCCTGATGACCATAGAACCGGGCGTTTCTCACCTGATTGTCAAACGTGATCTTTTCCATGGCCCGGCAGATCAGCGCCATCTCGCCATCTCGGTTCACAACGAGAACATGGGCAGCAAAGAACCCCCAGTGGTCCAAACCGGTCAGATAATAGATGTTTTCGGGCACCGAGATAACGATCCCGTCCAGATTCTGCTCGGACAGGACGGTTTTTACACGGTTGAGTCGGTGGTCCAGCTCCTCTTTTGGGAACGGGGCGTGTTCGATCATTCGGTGTCTCCTAACTGAGATTGATTCCACTGCGTCGACTGTTAAGGTATACCATTGATAAGTCAAGAGGCTGGCGCTGTTCATGATAGGCCCCAAAATATTGGGACATTTTTGCGAAATTGCGGATTTATGTTGAGAAACTTCCCAAAATGGTATACCAATACGCCGTAGATCAGGGAATCAATCAGGGAGAGACCAATGAGCCAAATACTAAGAACCACTATTATCGCCGCGACAACCATTGTGGGTGTCGCGACATCGGCGCTGGCGGGTCCACTCATGGATCGTATCGAAAGTGGTGAGACCATTCGGATTGGTTTCTCCAATGAAGTGCCGTGGTCTTACCCCGGCGACAACGACGCACCACTTGGATTTGCAAACGTACACACGCTGGGTGTCCTGAAGGCAATGGGCTACGACAACATCGAGCCCGTCGTGACAGATTGGGGTGGATTGATCCCGGGCCTCAAAGCCAATCGCTTTGATATCATCACGGGTGGCATGTACATTCTTGAAGCGCGTTGTGAGAGCATTGATTTCTCCGAGCCGATGGGGATTTTTGGCGATGCCTTTGTGGTTCCCGCTGGCAACCCGAAGAACATCACCTCTTATGCTGACATCAAAGATCAGGGGGCCACGATGGTCACTGGCGCCGGTTACAACACGGTTGATGCCGCCAAACGCGAAGGCGTGGCAGCCGAGCAGATCCTCGAAGTGCCCGGGCCAACTGAGGTGCTAGCCGCAATGCGTGTTGGTCGTGCTGACGCAGGTGCTATGACGTTCTTCACGGCGCAAAACCTGGCGGCCCAATCCGATGGCGAGCTTGAGGTCACCGATCCTAACGCGTTGCCCGAATGGACCCAGAACTGGGTTGGTATCGGTTTCCGCCCGGAAGACAGCGACTTTCTTGAGGCCTTCAATGCCGCGCAGGCAGAGTACTTGGGTTCAGAAGAGATGTTGGCCGCCGTTGCGCCATACGAATACACTGAATTTCAGGTTCCGGATCCAAGCGTGAAAACCGAATGGATTTGCCAGAACCGTTGACGGCATTGCTTTAGCAGGCGGGC
>NZ_JBXWOS010000038.1:0-20095 GCF_059611005.1 Ruegeria sp. CDSB117 | reverse complement strand
GGGCAAATACCGAGGCAGGAGCCAGCCACTTTATTTTCCACGGCCGCAATGAGGGACGCGAACAGACCTTTGACGGGCTGGAGTACATCGCATCATACAATGATCTGATACAAGCTTTCGGGGCAAATACCGAGGCAGGAGCCAGCCACTTTATTTTCCACGGCCGCAATGAGGGACGCGAACAGACCTTTGACGGGTTAGAGTACATTGCTTCACACGTCGATTTGATCAATGCGTTTGGGGCTGATTCAGATGCAGGGTCGACACATTTTATCGCACATGGTGCTCAGGAGGGGCGAAGCAAAGACACCTTTGACGCTGAAACTTACTTGGCGAACTATGCGGACCTACAGGCTGCATTCGGTAATGACCATCAAGCTGCAACCGAGCATTTCATAAACCATGGCTACTTTGAAGGCCGATCGGACGATTTTCTGTTCTAGCCGCAGCAAAAAACTGACGCAAATAAGTACCGCAACTAAGACAGCAGAGCCAATTGAGAATTGCGAAACATATTTCTTTATTGAATTTAGTTTAACTTTGTAAGCCAGCCATAGTTTACCCCCGAAAGAAAAGCGCGACTGGAGTTTATCCCTGTCGCGGTAGCTTGGCGCATGTTGTCGGTTTATACCAAAAAGAGCATCAGCGTGGGGCTTGGCTTGGCTTCAAGTAACGGATTGTTCTGAAACAACTTCGCCAAAACGGGTAAAGAACTTGCCCGACAGCTTTTTTGCCGTTCCAGCGATCAGGCGGCTACCCAGTTGGGCGATTTTTCCACCAACCTCGACCTTGGCTGTATAAGCCAGAACGGTTTCGTCCCCATCTTCGGTCAGCGTCACGTCGGCACCACCCTTGGCAAATCCGGCAGCGCCGCCCTTGCCTTCGCCAGTCAAGGAAAACCCGTCCGGTGCATTGGCGGTGTCCAGCGTCACAGCGCCCGCAAAGCGGGCTTTGACGGGGCCGATCTTCAAGACCACCTTGGCTTCCAGATCTTCGGGCGAATTCTGGATCAGCTCTTCGCACCCTGGGATGCACTCCTGCAGGATTTCTGGGTTATTCAGAGCCTTGTAAACCACATCCCGCGGCGCAGAGATGCGGACTTCGTCACTCAGTTCCATTCAACTTTCCTTTGTTCAACAGCATCTTGGATAAACCAGAAGCGCGGTCTCTGTCGCCTCTTCCGGAGTTTGTTCGGGACGCGCGGGCCACAGGGACCGCAGGCGTTTAAGCACGTTTCTCATCATGGGACTCCGTTTTGGATTTGTCACTATTTCGCCAAAGTACAATTTCGGCCAGAATCGACACGGCGATCTCATGCGGGTCGATCGCGTGGATGTTCAGACCTGCCGGTGACTTCAGCCGCGCAGCTCGCATCGGGTCCAAACCTTGCGATATCAGCTTGGCCACCAGCGTTTCGGCCTTGCGATGGCTGGCCACCATCGACACCCGCTTGGCGTCCGTTTGCAGGGCGGCGGCCAGGGCGGCGGCATCGCCCTGGCCTTGCGAGGCCACGACAACGAAGTCCCGCGGCTCAATCCCTAGGTTTTGGACGGAATCCAGAGTGAACCGTTGAAAGTCACCTTCTGTCTCTGACGCGTCACTGAGACACACGCGAAACCCAGCCAGTGCCCCATGGGCGGCCAGTGCCACTGCAATCAGCGACTCGCCAAAAATCACTAATCGAGGTGCGTGCTGATACGGCTCGACAAGCAGATCGACAGTGCCGCCGGACGGGCAACCGCTTTTGAACGTCTGAATGCCATCAGGATCGGCCATGTTCACCACCTTTTCTGAAGGTTTGACCCGGATCATTTGCGGCGAACCACTGGCCAACGCCTGCTGGGCCGAGGATCGAACCGCACGTTGAACGCAGCCCCCGCCCAAATGGCCCAGGATCCGTCCGTCTTTTGTAATCGCAGCCTTGCCCCCGGCTTTCGCCGAAGTTGCATCCGCAGTCCGCAACACCGTGGCCACGCAAAAGGCTTCATCAGTTTTGCGCAGCTGCTCAATCGTGTCGAATATGTCGAAGCTTGCCATTTGGGCTCCTTTCACAGCTTACGGAATTGCGGCTCCAGCGCCGCCAGCGCCTCAAGCGTGTTTGCGGGCAGGTGCGCGTCCAGATACGGCTCAGCTGCCTGCATTGCGGCGGCAATGGGCTGGTAGTCGCGCCAGCCCTTCAGCGGGTTCAGCCAGACGATCCGTCGTGCCTTGCGTCGAATTCGGGCCAATACATCGCCCAACGCTTGGGGGTCCGAGCTGCAATACCCGTCAGACAGGATCAGTACGATGGTCCGACCGTTCAGCGCGCGCGCGCCATATCCATTTAGAAAATGCTCAAGACTGCCCGAGATATCCGTGCCCCCGCCAAACCCTTCGGCCATCAGCGACAATCGCCCTGCTGCGCGCAGAGAATCGTGGTCGCGCAACGCATCCGTGACGCGCATCAGGCTGGTATGGAACAGATATGCGTCCGCATCGGTTCCTGTGCCAATCAAGCCTTTCAGGAAAGCCAGAAAAACCCGCGAATAAACCGTCATCGATCCGCTTACATCGCACAGTGCAACGATCCGCATCGGACGCGGCGGGCGGGCGCGACGATACAGGTCCATCGGCTCGCCGCCTCGTGCAAGGCTGGCGCGCTGTATCCGGCGCATGTCCAGAGCAGACCCCCGCAACGCTTTTTTACGCCTGCGCGAGCGGCGGTCGCGGATGGCGCGCGCCAGCGCTGTCGCCGCTTGTTCGGCCTGCTTCAGTGCGTCTTCATTCATCAGTTCACGCAAATCCCGACGCGACAGGTTGGCCGTACGGGTCGCAATCAGCTTACCGTCTCTCCCCACGGCCTCCCCGTCGCCCGGATCAGGGGTTGCGTCCTGATCTGAATCGGAACCGGTTTCCTGAATGTCATGGCTTTCTTGCTGCCAGATCATCGGCTTGGCGGATTGCACCCGAACATGCGCGGTTTGCGCCACTCCGGTCCGTTGTTTCCCGGCATTTAGCCAATATGCATCGAAAAGATCGTCAAACCGTCGCCAGTCCTCTGCGTCACCGGCCAGCAATACACACAGCGCCTGTCTGGCCTGCGGCAAATCCGTCGCCTCTACTTCCGCCAGCACCGCCAATGCATCCCCGGTCTCAGCCGGTCCGACTCGCATCCCGTTCATGCGCAAATGTGAAATGAAGCCAGACATGCGATCCGCCAGACCAGAGGCACGAATAGGGAACCGGGTGACTTGCATCACGCCACCTTTCCAATCAGGCGATCCATCACTTCAGGCGGGGCCGCGTCATAATCAGCTGCGGTTTTCAGGAGACAGACAAGGGTTGCCTGAACCTCTTCGCGAGACTGCGCCATGTCGTTAACACCCAATCCTGAAAGGGCTGCCGCCCAGTCCAGCATCTCGGCAATGCCGGGAGTCTTCTCCAAGTCTTCTTTGCGCAAAGCCTGCACAACGCCAACAATCTGGCGCGCCAGCTGCCCTTCAACTTGGGGCATGCGGGCTTTCAGGATCGCCAATTCGGTTTCGCGCGATGGGTAGTCGAGGAAACTGTACAGACACCGGCGGCGCAGTGCATCGGACAAGTCCCGCGTACCATTCGCCGTCAGAATAACGATCGGTTTTGAACGCGCCGGGATTGTACCCAGTTCGGGAATTGTGATTTGAAAATCCGAGAGGATTTCCAACAGATACGCCTCGAATTCTTCGTCGGCCCGGTCAATTTCATCAATTAGCAGAACCGGAGGGGCATCTTGCGAAATGGCCTCTAACAAGGGACGTTTAAGCAGATATTCATCTGAGAAAAGCTGTGCTTCGCTCGTCCCGCCCTGCGCCTCGCTCGCTCGGATCGCCAGAAGCTGACGCTGATAGTTCCATTCATAAATGGCATGACTGGCATCGAGCCCTTCATAACATTGCAGCCGGATCAGCCGGGCGGTTTGCCACGCGGCCAGGGCCTTTGCCACTTCGGTCTTTCCAACGCCAGCAGGACCTTCCAACAACAATGGCCGCCCTAATTGCTGTGCCAAATGCAGCGCCATCGCCAACCGGTCATCGGAAACATAGCCCTGCGCGGCCAATCCGTTCTGAACATCACTCAAAGTCAAAACCAGGATCCAATCTTCATCTGGCCAAAAATATCCCGGGGGAAGTTCGGAGGGGGTTCTACCCCCTCCGTTCGGTCGGACCGGCAACAGCCGGTTCGAAACCGTTTACCCGTGCATCCCCAACCCGTTGGCGATCTTCCAGATCCGCCAATGATCATGCGGCATATGGCTTTGCACCAACCCAAAGGGCCGGAACGCATCATGTACCGCGTTCGAGAACGCAGGCACGCCGCCGACATTCGGGCTCTCGCCCACGCCCTTGGCACCGATCGGGTGGTGCGGAGATGGCGTGACCGTGTGATCGGTGGTGTAGTTGGGTGTCTCCCATGCTGTTGGCAGGAAGAAATCCATCAGCGTCGCGGTCTTGACGTTGCCCATCTCGTCATAGGCAATCTCCTGTCCCATCGCGATGGCCAGCGCTTCGGTCACACCGCCGTGGACCTGCCCTTCGATGATCATCGGGTTGATCCGGGTGCCGCAATCATCCAGCGCATAGAACTGCCGGACGTCCCATTCACCGGTATCCACATCGATCTCCATGACACAGATATAGGCCCCGAACGGGTAAGTCATATTCGGCGGGTCATAGTAGCTGACGGCCTCCAGACCAGGTTCCAGCCCCGGAATCGCCTGGTTGTAGGCGGCAAAAGCGATCTCTTTCATGGTCTTGAACCGCTCAGGCGCGCCTTTGACGGCGAACCGATCGACATCCCATTCGACATCGTTGTCATGAACCTCGAGCAGATAGGCCGCGATCATCTGCGCCTTGGCGCGGATTTTTCGCGCGGCCATTGCTGTCGCAGCCCCGGCAACCGGCGTCGACCGAGACCCATAGGTGCCAAGCCCATAGGGCGCCGTGTCAGTGTCTCCCTCCTCCAACGTGATATCATCGGCGGGCAGGCCAATTTCACTGGCGATGATTTGGGCAAAGGTCGTTGCGTGGCCCTGACCCTGACTGATCGTCCCCAGCCGCGCGATGGCGGAGCCAGTAGGGTGGATGCGAATCTCGCACGAGTCGAACATACCCAGCCCGAGGATATCGCAGTTCTTGACCGGTCCGGCGCCGACGATTTCGGTGAAATGCGTCAGACCTATCCCCAACAATTGGCGAGTTTTTCCAGCCTTGAAATCCTCGATCCGTTGCGCCTGTTCCGCCCGCAGACCTTCATAGTCCACGGCCTTCAAGGCCTTATCCCACGCAGTGTGATAATCGCCCGAGTCATATTCCCAGCCCAGCGCGGACTGATACGGGAACTGATCTTTGCGGATAAAGTTGATCCGACGCAGTTCGGCCGCGTCCATGTTCAGCTTGATGGCCAGAACCTCGATCATACGTTCGATGAAATAGGCTGCCTCGGTCACCCGGAAAGAACACCGATAGGCCACGCCACCCGGTGCCTTGTTGGTATAGACCCCGTCCACAGCCAGATATGCAGTGGGGATGTCATAAGACCCGGTGCAGATGTTCATGAACCCTGCCGGGAATTTGGTCGGATCGGCACAGGCATCAAAGCCACCATGATCCGCTGTGGTATGGCACCACAGACCAGTGATCTTGCCATCCTTGGTCGCAGCGATCTTGCCCTGCATCCAGTAGTCGCGGGCAAAGGCGGTGGACATCAAGTTTTCCATCCGGTTCTCAACCCATTTCACCGGTTGGCCGGTGACGATCGAGGCGACAACCGAGCAGACATAGCCCGCATAGGCGCCGACCTTATTGCCAAAGCCACCGCCGATATCGGGGCTGATCACCCGGATATTGTGCTCGGCCAGACCCGAGATCAACGACACGACGGTCCGGATCGCGTGCGGGGCCTGGAACGTGCCATAAAGCGTCAGCTTGCCGGTCACCTTATCCATCGACGCGACACAGCCGCATGTCTCCAGCGGGCATGGGTGAGTCCGATGGTAATAAACCATCTCTTCGGCCACGACATCTGCCTCACCCAGAACAGCCTCGGTCGCGTCCTTGTCGCCCTGTTCCCAGGTGAAGATGTGGTTGTGATGCTTGCGCGGCCCATGTGCGCCCTCTGTCTGACCCGCAAGGTCTTCGCGCAGGACAACATCTGATTTCAGCGCCTCGAACGGGTCGGTCAGAACGGGCAGCTCTTCATAGTCAACTTCGACCAGCTCGGCCGCATCCGCCGCAATATAGCGATTTTCAGCGACGACATAGGCAACTTCCTGGCCCTGGAACAGAACCTTGCCATCGGCCAGCACCATTTGCTTGTCGCCCGCCAGCGTCGGCATCCAATGCAATCCCAATGGCGCAAGGTCTTCGGCGGCCAGAACAGCAACAACGCCAGGTATCGCCAGCGCAGCCTCTTTGTTCACGCTGACGACGCGGGCATGGGCATAGGGAGAGCGGACGAAGGCGCCAAACAGCATCCCGTCCATCTTGATGTCATCGACATAATTGCCCTTGCCCTGGGTAAAGCGCACATCTTCGACGCGTTTGCGCGAACTGCCCATCCCTTTGAGGTTGGCGACGCGTTCTTCGGGGGTCAGAGTCTGGTCGTTCATTCCGCAGCCTCCTTCTGAGCGTTCAGCATGTCGGCAGATGCCGCGATCGCCTTAACGATGTTCTGATATCCAGTGCAGCGGCACAGGTTGCCGGACATGCCAAAGCGGATGTCTTCCTCGGTCGGGTTCGGGTTTTCTTGCAGAAGACGATGCGCGCGGGTGATCATGCCCGGCGTGCAAAAGCCGCATTGCAGCCCGTGATGTTCGCGGAACATCTCTTGCAGAACCCCAAGGCTGCCATCGTCGTTGGTCAACCCCTCAACGGTGGTGACGTCGGCGCCGTTCACCTGCGCCACAAAGGTTGTGCAGGACTTGACGGACTTGCCATCAATATCCACGGTGCAGGCCCCGCAATGGCTTGTTTCGCATCCGATATGCGGGCCTGTGATTTTCAAATCTTCCCGCAGGAAATGGATCAACAGCGTGCGCGGCTCGGCCAGACCTTCGACCTGCTTGCCGTTCACGGTGAGTTTTACGTGCATTTTTGACATCGTTGTTCCTCCCCTCAATCCGCGCGGCTTTGCGCGCGTTCGATGGCGCGGCGCAGCATCACAGCGGCCACGTGTTTCTTGAATTCGACGGGACCACGATTGTCGGCCACCGGGTCGATGGCTTCGAGCATCGCGGCGACACAACCGCTGACATCCCCATCCGCCAGCGCATTGCTTGCGCTTTCAGACCAGACGGGTGTGTCCGCCAGATTGGTCATCGCGACCGAGGCCTGACCATTGCCAACCATCACGGCAGCTGCCGCTGTCGCATAATCACCGATCTTGCGTTTCTGCTTTTCATAGGCCTGACCCACACCCGCGCCCGGCACCGGGATCGAAATCCGGGTCAGGATTTCCTCATCGTCACGCGCAGTGAAGTAAGCGGCCTCATAAAACTCACGCGCAGCGACACTGCGGCGACCATCGGGGCCAGACAGTTCGAACGTCGCGTTCAAGCATTGCATCAACCCCGGCATATCATTGCCCGGATCACCATTGGCGACGTTCCCACCAACAGTTCCCACATATCGCACCTGAGGATCCGCGATCTGCAGCGCGGCCTCTCGGATCAACGGAATGGCTGTAGCCAAGCCGTCATGAGTGATCAGCTCATGCTGGGTCACCATTGCGCCAAGCGAAACCGTGTCGGCACCAACCTCGATGCCCTTCAGCTCCTCGATAGCTTGCAGATCGACTAGGTGGCCCATTTCGGCCATGCGCAGCTTCATCATCGGGATCAGGCTGTGCCCGCCCGCGATCACGCGCGCTTCATCTCCGTGTTCCTGCAAAATGCCAATGGCCGAGGCGATATCGCCTGGCCGGTGATACTCAAAACCGGCTGGTATCATGTTTTTCCTCCCTGGGTCCAAGCGGTATGCCTTGGGGGACCTGCGGTAAGGAAAGGACGCTGAAGCCATCCGTTCCAGCCAGTGGAAACGGAGAGCGCGGCTTATTTCACGAAATGCGAATGCGCTGCACGAGCTGCGATCAAAGGCCCAGCGCCTCGCGTATGTCCGTCAGGCGGGATCGGCTGACCGGAACCTTGGTCAACGCGTCGACCGCGTCGAAATAACAAGTGCCGTTGTCCTTGTGTCTTTCAAACCGCGAGACATGTTTAGGGTTCACCAGATAACTGCGATGAGCCCGCAGAAACCCGTCAGGCACCAGGCGCGATTCAGCTTCGGTAATGGACCACGGGCAAAACAGTTTTTCGGCGTTTATATAAAGAACGGTGTAATGCCCTTCGGCCCGGATGGCTGCGATATTGGAAGGCTGGGCGAAAAAGGTTTGTCCTTCCCGCTCAAATGGAACCCCGGCCCGCAATGTGGGCTCTGGTTCCGGGGCAGGTTCCGGCGCGCTGGGCGATATCTCTGCTGCCGCAGGTTCGATGAAGGTGATGCCCGTTAGCAGGAATGCACCACAGATCAGGAACACGGAAACCGTTACCCCCATCGCCAGCACCTGATTGTTTAGTGCAGGTCCGGCGCGACCGGCGGTATCGCTTGCGACAAAATCAGTCAGGCCGGTGGCGACGAAATGCATGGTGAAGACCGCCAACCCGAAACACACCGTTCCCAGCAGAATGTTGCGCTGTGTACGGTTGTCATAGGCAACCCAGATTGCCAGCACCGACAAAACGACCGAGGCCAGGGTCGAAATCACCACGTCCCAAACATTGTAAACGGGGCGGCACAGCTCCATCCCGGCCATGCCGACGTAGTGCATAACAACAATCCCCAGACCCACGATCACGCCCGCACCGACAATCGTTCCCATCGTGCGGGGACGGAAATGCAGTATCAGCAGCGCAAGGCCAACCATCAGGATCGCGACCAGGGCTGAGATCAGGGTGATCAAAGCATCGTAGTAAAACAGGATCGGCAGTTGCAGGCCCAGCATGGCCACGAAATGCATCGACCAGATGCCACCGCCCAGAATGATCGCAGCCAACGCCACGACCAGTTTGCGTTTCTGATCGTCCAGTTTTGAGGCCCCATGCGTCAGATAAAGCCCTGTGAATCCAGCCATCATCGCAACAGCCAGAGACGCCGCCACAAGCCAAGCGTTATGAGAATAGTCCAACATTTGGATTTACACGCCCTCCCCGACGCGTGGGTGACGTTAGCAAACGGAATTGATTGCGACAATTGATGTTGGAAAGGAATTCCAACAGCATCGGTGCCGGTTTCAGTTTTTACCGACCCGTCGGGCTTAGGTGACGGTCTTATTACTGAATAACGGCATCTTCCCATGCAGAAAGAAACTTTGTTCGTTTCAACCCGTCAAGAAAGGTCAGTAAAGCGGGATCAAGTCCGATTGTCTCGCGCCCGTCAGAACCATCACTTGGCTGCAAAAGAGGAAGCGGGCTGGCCTCTTCGGCCACTGCTGGCCGCTCAGTTACGAGGTATCGCAGCAGCAACTCGGCTGCTTTGGGTTCTGGCGTGGCTTTCGAAACCATCGCTGTGCGCATCATAATTGTTTGAAAATCAGACGGCAATACGACCTCAAGGGCGTCTTTGCCCTCGGCTCGGACGGCGGCGTAACTGCCCAGAACATTGTAAGCAACCAGGATCGAGCCATCCGCTAGGTCATTGATCATTTCGCCCGAGCAGCAATAGAGCTGCACATCCAGGCCGCCCATAACCTCCATCAAGCGCCAATACGTCTCAGACGCGCGCGCATCCTGGGTTGCAAACAGATATCCCAGACCAGATTGGCGCACGTCATAGGTGCCAACTTTGCCCCGAAATTCTTCGGGCCGTTTGCGCAATGCCTCGATCAGGCTTTGCCGGGTCTGGGGGATAGGCTGCCCTTCAAACGCGGTTCGGTTTATCACGATTGTCGCGGGTTCCGAGGTGAATGCGAAAAGGCTGTGGTGCCATTGCGCCCAGTGCGGGACGGGCACATCGTCGATAGACAGGGCAAAGCCGTCATTTGCCAGTTTCAACTGCAGGTCCATCGCGCTCGAGATGATCACATCGAAGGCATCGGGCGTTGCGCGGACTCGACGGTTGATGTCGGCGGTTCCGGAAACGAGGTATTCGACACTAATCCGGGGGTTCTCCGCAACAAACCCCTCGATCACCGGCGCGAACAAAACAGTATCGGTGCTGGAAATCACCCGAAGGCGCGGACCTTCGGCGCTTTCATTAAAGACCAGACGGTCTTCCCAATCGTCGGCCCATCCGAGGCAGGGAGCCACCAACAAAACTAGAGCGATAAGATAACGCATGCGCCCCCCTTTGACCGGTTCTTTAGGATCAATGCGCCCCCATGCGCCGTTGCCACATCCTGTGCGATCGTCAACCCCAGACCGGACCCGATGGTCCCAACCGCGTTCTGTCCGCGTTCGAACCGTCGCGTCAGCGTGTCGATTTCATCAGGCGGAAAGCCTGGACCCGAGTCGCGCACCTGAATCTGGGGTTCGGGATGTGCAATGATCGTGATCTCAACGGCGCTGTCAGATGGTGCGTATTTCATCGCGTTATCGACCATATTTCGCACAGCATTTTGGATCAGGATCGAGTCGCCCGAGTAAGGAACCGAGGGCTCACCCGACAATGAAAGCGTCAGCTCCTTCATTTCGGCAATCGGGATCAGGCGCTGCACCAGATCGCGGATCAGTACGACCAAATCAATCTCTTCCCGTTCCAGATGATCCGCTCGGAAGGTGATCATCGCGTGATCCAGCAACTGCCCTGCCGCGCGCGAGCTTTCGTCGATGGCACGTACCATGGCCTTCAAGGCTTCGCGGTTGTCTTCCCGTTCCACGCGGTGAAGGGTCGCCTCGGCATAAGACCTGACGGTGGCAAGCGGCGTTCGCACCCGGTGCGCGGCTTCGGCGATAAAGTCCTCGGATTGGCTAAGCGATTGGTCCAGACGACCCATGAGCGAGTTCAGCGACGTCACTAGCGGCGCCATCTCTTTCGGTACGGGTTTTTTGAACGGACTTAGATCCTGCGGACCTCTGCGTGTGACCGAGGTCGTCAGTTTGTTCAACTGGCCGATCGTTGAGGATGTCACCCAGAACGATAGCGCGGCGGTCAACAGAAAGAACCCGATCCCCAAATATGCCGCGTTGCGTGAAATCTGGTCCAGCGTATCCGACAACGCGTCTTGTGTTTGCCCCAACGCGACCTCAATCTCAGTCTGGCGGCCCAAGCCGACAAGCGTTCGGCTGGCGCTGACCTGGCGGACACGTTCGCCGCGCACCTCGCCGGTTTGAAAGGCCCATCTACCTTCAATCGGGCCATCTGTTAGGCTCAGATCATCGTAGCCGGACAGGAATTCTCCATCCTGATAAATGGCATAGAACACCCGGTCATCCGACGGCGTGCTGAGCATAGAAAACGCGGCATAGGGGATATCCACCTCAAGCTGACCATCCCTGAGTGCGGCAGCATCAAGGATTGAAGAGACGGACGCCCCCAATATATCGTCCTGACCCTGCTGGGCGACCTTTGCAGCATAGCTGCGCACCGTCAGGAACAAGAGAATCGCCAGGACCGCTGCTCCGCCGATCAGCGTCAACACCAGTCGGTTTCTTAATGATCCCGAAACGGTTGGACTAGTCGTCATGATCCAACCTGTATCCCAGCCCGCGCAACGTAGTGATTTTCATGCCGGATTTTTCAAGATGCTTTCGTAGGCGTCCGACATAGACCTCAATCGCATTGTCCGACACGTTGTCATCATACGAAAACAGCCTGTCTGCGAGTTTTTGCTTGGAAAACACCTGACCCGGCGCGTTGATGAACAGTTCGATCATTCTCAGCTCGCGATTGCGAAGCGACAGTGTTGCACCGTCGACGATCAAATGACCAGCAACCGGGTCAAAAACGATACCGCCGATTTCAATCGTCGATTTCGCGCTTCCGGACTTCCGACGCAGAACGGCGCGGCAGCGGGCTTCTAGCTCGGCATGGTCGAAGGGTTTGGTCACATAGTCATCCGCCCCCAGATCAAGCGAACCGATTCGATCCGAAACCTGACTGCGCGCGGTCAGAACGATCACCGGAGTATCCAAACGGCTGGCGCGATGTTGTCTGAGGAACTCGCGCCCGTCCCCATCGGGCAGCATAATGTCCAGAAGGATCAGATCGTATTCCTCAGTCGAAACAAAGGCCCGGGCGTCCTCTAAATTCGCTGCGTGATCAACGACATGGCCATCCAGCTGCATACGGGACCTGATCGCATTCGCGAGGTCGAGATTGTCTTCGACAAGCAGAAATTTCATGGGCTGCGGACAGTTTCTTTTTACATGACAGGTTGATGTCAGGTTGACGTGTTTAGGTGCAGGATAATCTGTGCCGCTGAGCGGCCAGTTGTCAAATGGGAGGACATAATGACAACATTTAACCTGGGCCGTCGGGCCCTGATCGCAGCTGTTGCAGCAATCGGTCTGGTTGGACCTGCCGCATCCGAAGAAGTCGTCGACAGCATCCACTTTCTGATCCCCGGCGGCGCCGGCGGTGGCTGGGACGGAACCGCCCGGGGAACCGGCGAGGCTCTGACAAATGCAGGTCTGGTCGGAACCGCGTCCTACGAGAACATGTCGGGCGGCGGCGGCGGTAAAGCCATCGGTTTCCTGATCGAAAACGCCGACAGCAACCACGGCACACTGATGGTCAACTCGACCCCCATCGTGATCCGCTCGCTGACTGGCGTGTTCCCACATAACTTCCGTGACCTGACGCTGGTTTCAGGCACAATCGGCGACTACGCGGCGATTGTTGTGGGCAAAGACAGTCCTATCAACTCGATGGCGGACCTGCTGGCCGCCTATGACGCTGATCCGGGTGCGACCGCAATCGGTGGCGGCTCGGTTCCGGGCGGCATGGACCATCTGGTCGCTGCAATGGTTATGGAAGCCGCTGGCAAGGACGCGCTGGGCGTTAAATACATCCCTTATGACGCGGGCGGAAAAGCTATGGCTGCCTTGCTGTCGGGTGAGATCGCCGCACTGTCGACCGGTTTCTCGGAAGCCGTCGATCTGGCCAACGCGGGTGAGGTTAAAATCATCGGTGTGACCGCAGAGGAACGCGTTGATGCAGCACCTGACGCACAGACAATGAAAGAACAGGGCATCGACACCACTTTCGTGAACTGGCGTGGATTCTTTGCTGCCCCCGGCCTACCCGAAGACAAGCTGGCTGCCTATCAGCAAGCCATCGCCAAGATGTATGACACGCCCGAATGGGAAGAGGTTCGTGCCCGTAACGGTTGGGTCAACATCCACAACTCGGGTGCCGATTTCGAAGCGTTTCTGGAAGGTCAGGAACAGCAGATCAGCGACCTGATGAAGAAGCTGGGCTTCCTCTAAGGCAATCTACGGCAGTGCGTTTGGTCGCTCTGCCGTCCCAATGAACCAAGACACATGGGAGGGGACGTTATGGCGCTGGATCGCTGGATCGCGCTTATTTTGCTGGGTGTTTGCCTGACATATGGGTACACCGCCTGGTTCACGATGGATGGAAGTCTTCCTCCTTTCATGCAAAGAAATCCGATCTGGCCCAGCACGTTTCCAAAGGTGCTGTCTATTCTGGGCGTGGTCGCGTGTTCAATCATCCTGCTTGGCTTGGAAAAGAGCGAAGTCAAAGAGGCCGATATCGATTACCGCAGACTTGGGGAGTATCACCTGGGTCAGGCAATTTCTCTTCTTGTGCTGATGGTTGTCTATGCCCTGTGCCTGCGCCCGGTCGGTTTTCTGATCGCGACATCCAGTTTCCTGATTCTCGGGTCCTTCATTCTGGGCGAACGCAAGTGGCACATCATGCTGCCTGTCGCGTTCGTGGCAACCGGATCCGTCTGGTATCTGGTTCAGGAAGTTCTTGGAATTTATATGCGCCCCCTGCCGGGCGTGTTCGGAGGCTGACATGCTAGAAGGACTTCTGATCGGCCTGCAAACGGCATTCTCAATTCAAAACCTGCTGATGGTCGTAGCCGGATGCCTGATCGGCACGTTTATCGGCATGCTTCCGGGTCTGGGCCCAATGTCGATCATCGCAATCATGATCCCGGTTGCAATCTCGATGGGCGATCCATCCGCCGCACTGATCCTATTGGCGGGGGTTTATTATGGCGCGATCTTTGGTGGTTCGACCTCGTCCATTCTGTTGAATGCGCCGGGGGTCGCGGGCACCGTGGCCTCAAGCTTTGATGGCTATCCAATGGCCCGGCAGGGCAAAGCGGGCAAGGCCCTGACCATCGCGGCAATCGCCAGTTTCGCAGGCGGCACGATAGGGGCAATTTTGCTGATGGTCTTTGCTCCGGCACTGTCTTCGGTCGCTCTGCTGTTCCATTCCGCAGAATATTTCGCATTGATGGTGGTGGGTCTTTCGGCCATCGCAGCCTTTGCCGGTTCGGGGCAAGTGGCCAAGGCCATCATCATGACGACCATGGGATTGATCATGGCCACCGTCGGAGAGGGGGCGCTGTTCAATCTTCCGCGTTTCACAATGGGCATCATGGACCTGCAATCCGGGTTTGGCTTCATCACCCTGGCCATGGCGATGTTCGCCCTGCCCGAAGCGTTGTTCCTGGTGCTTAAACCCAAGGACCTGAAAGGTGATGACGGCAAGATCAAGGATCTGCGCATTACCAAGGCCGAGGCGAAGGCCATCACCCCGGTCATCGGTCGCCAATCGGTGCAGGGCTTCTTTATCGGCGTCCTGCCCGGCGCGGGCGCGACAATTGCCAGTTTCCTCGGCTATGCGGTGGAACGGAACATTGCCCCCAAGGATGAGCAGGAGGAATTCGGCAAAGGCTCGATCAAAGGTCTGGCCGCGCCTGAATCGGCGAATAATGCGGCTTGCACCGGATCTTTCGTGCCGCTGCTGACACTGGGCATTCCCGGTTCCGGAACGACCGCGATCCTGCTGGGTGCCTTGATTGCCCTGAACGTCACCCCTGGCCCGCGCCTTATGCTGGATGAACCTCAGATCTTCTGGGCGGTGATCATGTCGATGTTCATTGGCAACCTCGTCCTGCTGATCCTGAACCTGCCGCTGATCCCCTACATCGCCAAAGTGCTGGCAGTTCCGCGCAACTATTTGATCCCGTTCATTTTGTTCTTCACGCTGATGGGCGCCTATATCGGGCAGAACAATGCCACCGAATTGCTGATCCTGGTGGGTTTCGGCGTATGCGCAACGGCCTTGAAGTTCGCTGACTATCCGCTGGCACCCCTGCTGATCGGGTTCATCTTGGGCGGCATGATGGAGGATAACTTTTCGCGCTCGATGCAGCTGTATGATGGCATCGCGTTTATCTGGGAACGTCCGATGACCTTGGGACTGCTTGCCATTGCCGTTCTGCTGGTTCTGCTGCCCAGCTACCGCGCACGTCGTGCACGGGCACGGGCCGCTGGTGTGGCTGATGGGGACTGAACCGCTCAGGGGTGTTCGGGTTCTTGATCTGACAAACGTGCTTGCTGGCCCGTATTGTTGTTACCAACTGGCTCTGATGGGGGCCGAGGTGATCAAGGTCGAACGCCCCAATAGCGGTGATCTGGCGCGTGTACTTGGGGCTGACCCTGACCGGAACAACGCCGGTATGGGGATCAGTTTTCTGGCGCAGAACGCGCAGAAGAAATCGGTCACGCTGGATATGAAATCCAGTCGGGGCAAGGCTCTGCTAAAGCAGCTTGTTAAAACGGCGGATGTTCTGGTTGAAAACTTCCGGCCCGGCGTGATGGATCGGTTGGGTCTGGGGTATGACGTTCTTCGTACCGAAAACCCTGCCTTGATCTATTGCGCAATAAGTGGGTTCGGGCAGGACGGTCCGCGCCGCGACGACCCGGCCTATGACCAGATCGTTCAGGGCATCAGCGGGGTCATGTCGATCACCGGCGCACCAGACACCGCGCCCTACCGCGTTGGCTATCCGCTGGCTGATACGGTCGGGGGGCTGACGGCCGCCTTTGCGGTGAGTGCCGCATTGAACGCAAATCCCCGTGGCGCGTTTCTGGATATTGCCATGTCCGAGGCCGTGATCTCGACCATGGGATGGGTTGTGTCCAACTACCTTGTCGGCGGTGTGATGCCCGGCGCGCATGGCAATGAAAACACAACCTCGGCACCGTCCGGTACCTTCGCCACATCCGACAGCCCGATCAACATCGCCGCCAATCGCGATGAACAATGGCAGGCGCTTGCCCGGCATCTTGGCCGCGAGGACCTGTTTGATGACCCTGACTATACAACACGCGAAGATCGCAAACGAAACCGCCACGCTTTGCGGGGTGAGCTGGAGAAATCCCTGAAATTGCGTCCCGCGAGCGAGTGGGTCAGCGAATTGAATGGCTTGGGCGTTCCCACGGGGCAAGTGCTGACAGTCCCCGAGGCGTTGGCGGACGAACAACTCTCTAACCGGGGGCTGATTGGATCTCTGCACGTGCACGGAGAGGACATGCAGCTGGCAGGCAGCCCCGTGGTGATGGACGGGCAGCGAAATTTGCCGAAAGTCTCACCGCCGGAATTGGGCGCGGACAACGATTCAATCTGGTCCGAACTTGGCTTGTCACCGAATGAGATCAAGGAACTGGCTAAGGATGGTGTGATATGAGCGATGTTTCCGACTGGTGGAGCACATCTATCATTGACATGGAACCCGGACGCATCGCCCTGCGCGGTGAACCCATCGAGGACCTGATCGGCAACCTCAGTTTCGCTGAAATGATCTGGTTTCTGGTTCGCGGCAACCGCCCGTTACCCGCACAGGCAGATCTGTTCGAAGCGGCCCTGGTTGCCGCCGTAGATCATGGACCACAGGCACCTTCTATTGCGACGGCTCGGATGGCAGTGACCTGCGGTTTGCCTTTGAACAACGCAATGGCCAGCGCGGTGAACATGCTGGGCGACATCCACGGCGGCGCCGGTGAGCAGGCGGTTGAGCTGTATCACTTTGTCGGGTCCCACTCGGGCGGGATCGGTGCAGCGATTGACAACTGGATCGACGACCACGGAAAGATACTGCCGGGTTTCGGCCACCGGTTTCACACACCGACCGATCCACGCGCACCGCGGTTGATGGCTCTGGTCGCTGAGGCCGTAGAACGCGGCGCGTGTGACGGACGTTTCCGGAAAATCGCGTTGGATATCGAAACAGAGCTTGCACGTCGCAAAGGCAAACCCGTCCCGATGAACATCGACGGGGCCACGGCTGTCATCTACGCAGAGCTTGGGTTCGAACCACCGCTTGCGCGTGGTTTGTTTTGCCTGTCCCGGTCAGTCGGCATACTGGCACATGCGTGGGAGCAAATGCAGCAAGGTGGCCGCAACAAAGGCCCCACACCGCCGACGTACCGCTGGACTTATGTCAGGAACTCGCCTGAGGAATAGCGCGTCAGGCCTGTTTCTCGACCACGGGTTCGACGTCGGGGCGGACTGGTTCCACATCCAATTCGATGATCTCGGGATCAACCGGTTCCTCGACGTCTTCCACTTCAACCTCGACCTCAGCTTCCGGCTCGCTGCTGTCTTCCAACGCACCAACAATCAGAGGCAGCATATGAACACCCGTCGCGCTTGCGATTTCCGGCGTTTGCGGTGTTTGCCAGCTGAGCGTGTCAAAGCTGCTGCAGTTCTGACAGACCGGAGCCCACTCGGGCTGGATGTCATGACAATTGTCGCAGACCCATTGTGGCCCGCGCGGTGCAGTCAGCGCCTTGGCCAGCCAACCCTGTACCACCGCGTCCGAGGACCCCTCGCCCCTTTCAATGGCGGCCATCAACGTGTAACCGCGCGCATCCGCCTGCTTTTCGACCACATCGCCCAGCGCGCGACGCGCCTCGGGGAAGTCTTCAGCCACGATGTTCAGCTCCGCCAAAATCAGACGGGTTTCCATATTTTCGGGGTGAATGCGGGTCAGCGCGGTAAAGCGTTTGATCCGTTCATGTGGCGTTTCATCCGGCGCAATCTCGGCAAAGACATGGGCCAGGTCGGGGTGCGGCTGCACCTCCCACGCTTTTTTCAGGATCTTGGTCGCATTGCGCGGTTTGCCTTTTTCGATATAGGCGCGCGCTGCCATTGCAGCGGCCGGCACCAGATCAGGAGACAGACGGTTCGCCTCAATCGCGCGCTCTTGCTGTTCGACCGTGGCGTTCTCGTCCAGAATCCCCTTGGCCTCGGATAGGGCCAGCACAGCATCACGTCGCTTGAACACGTCACGCGGCAGGTGACCGGATTTCAACTTGGCTGTCAGTGTCGACCGCGCGCCTGCCCAATCCTGCGCCTTGGTCTGCAGACCCAGCAGAATGTCCTGTGTTTCCAGATGACGCGGTTTCATGGCCAACGCTTTTTCGGCCAGTTTGCGGGCGGTTTCGTCATCCCCTTCGGCCAGTTTCTGCTTCATGATCCCGCGCACACCGACAAAGCGAGTTGCATTATCCGTCACCAGTTTCTTGTAGGTGTCAGCCGCCTTTTGGGTATCGCCGTTCATCTCGGCAGCCTGGGCCACCAGCAGGTTGGTCAGCTCGGGTTTGTTCAAAAGCCGCTCCGCCTTGGTGGCCTTGTTCAAAGCCACACGACCTTCGCCCGAGGCCAGCGCCATCAGACCATCAGACAACGCTTGATAACCGCGCTGCTCGCGGCTGCGGTCGAAATAGCGCGACAGGGCGGTTTCGTCCCCGTTGAGGAACTTCAGCGTGGCGATCAACAGGGTCAGCAGCTTGAACAAAAGCCAAACTGCAAAAACCAGAACGCCCAGCGCGATGACCGATTGCAACGGCCCCAGAGTGTACTCCGTCCCGCCAGCTGTGATCTGTACACCACCGCTGGTTTCCATGAGGAGCCCGGCACCCACGGCCAGAAGACCGATAATCGCAACAAAAACTAGAATCTTAAACAGTGACCACAGCATGGCAGGTCCTTCAGTTCGAGTTCACGCTAGGCTGAAGCGCATTGGCAGCATCCACCGCGGAAACCCGCGCCTGTGCTGCCTGCTCCCAATCAGCCATAGCTGCCTGCGCCGCTTCGGGCAGGGATTTAAGTTCGGTCAGGGCCGTTGAGACGTCGCCGTTGGATAGAGCGGACTCGGCACGAGACAGGATCGCATCCGGACCATCGCCATCTTGTGGGGTGACCGAACGCGCCCCGGTCTGTCGCTGCAGGAACGCCACCAGACCGGTGGCTTTGTCCGCATCCCGTGCTTCCGCCAACGCGGTTCGCGCAGCGGGTGAGAACGATGCCCGCAAGGTCGACACGCTTGCAACGCCCTTATCCGCAGGGCCGGAGAGCGCTTCTGGCACATCGACGCCACCAGCTTTCAATTCGGCGACAAGGTCTGCATAGGGCTGGCCAGCGTCCAGTTGACCATGCAATCGCGACAGGATCGCCGCGTTGGTCGCTGCCAGAGCCTCGGCCGAGGCTTTCGCCTCAAGCGTTTGTGCGTCCGACACCATTTTTTCCACTTCGGCCCGCTGCGCCGCCAGTGAGTCCTGTAATTTCTTCAGTTCGGCCTCAAAGGCTGCCGACGCTTCGGGGGACGCGCCTTGGGTCAGCGCGTCGCTTTCAATTTTACTTAGGCGGCTGGCCAAAGGATCAATCTTGCCCGCCAGCTCATCGACACTGAATTTGAGCGTATCCAGATCGGAGGTGATCGGTGTCACCTGATCGGTCAGCGCTGAAATCTTGCTGTCGACGCCAGATTTGTCGGACAGGGATTTGGTCAGCGCCTCGATCTGAGTGGACTGATCGTTGAGCTTCGCCTCGAGCGTCGTAAGCGCATCTGTATCACCAGATCCGAACAAGCCCGCGCTGCCGGCTGCAAACCCGATTCCCGCCGCGATAACACCGCCGAGCAAAGCGGGGACGAATCCACTGCGTTTTTCTTCCTGCTGCGACTCTTCACGATGCGATTTTTCCGGCGGCGCGGAGTTCTCTTCCTGGGTCAGTTCCACAGCCGCTTCGGCTTCGGCTTCGGCTTCGGCTTCGGCTTCGGCTTCGGCTTCGGCTTCGGCTTCGGCTTCGGCTTCGGCTTC
>NZ_JBXWOS010000037.1:0-20905 GCF_059611005.1 Ruegeria sp. CDSB117 | reverse complement strand
ATAGATTGCTCATGATACACCTCTGAAACTCAGTGGCTTGAAGCATGCAACAGAGACAGCAGCAACAAAATTAATGGATCCAGAACCTAGGGTGAATTGGCGAAAGGCCAAGAGGGGCTGGCCCCTCTACACCTCCCGCCACGACCGCACCGTGTCGATCATCAGCTGAACGTTATCGGGATCGGCATCGGGTGTGATCCCGTGGCCCAGATTAAAGATATGCGGTCCTTTCGAGAACGCCTCGACAATCTGACGCGTCTCATCCACCAGCGCCTGTCCGCCGGTCACCATGTGTGACGAGGCCAGATTGCCCTGAACGCAGCCATCCACCTGCACATGCTCGACCGCCCAATCTGGCGACACCGAATTGTCCAGCGCGACACAATCCACGCCGGTGGTCTTGGCAAAACCTTTGTAACCATCACCTGCTTCGCGCGGGAAGCCGATCACCGGGATACCGGGATGGCGCGCTTTGATGGCCTGTGTAATCACGCGGCAAGGCTCGACCGCGTATTTCTGAAACGCGGTGCCCTTCAACGACCCCGCCCAGCTGTCAAAGATTTTGACCACCTCCGCTCCGGCCTCGATCTGGGCCGAGAGATACTCGATCGTTGCCAGTGTGATCCGGTCCAGCAACGCCTCGAACAAGGCCGTGTTCTCTTCACGCAACGCGTGGGCCGGGCCTTGGTCGGGTGTACCCCGCCCGGCAATCATGTAGGTCGCCACAGTCCACGGCGCGCCTGCGAACCCGATAAGGGTGGTCTCAGATGGCAATTCTCGCGAAAGGATTCGGACAGTTTCGTACACCGGCGACAGGGTTTCATGGATATCCGATACCGGTGTCAGCGCATCGAAATCAGATTGCTGATTGATCGTCGACAACCGCGGCCCCTCACCTGTGACAAACCACAGATCCGCACCCAGAGCTTGCGGCACCAACAGGATATCCGCAAACAGGATCGCTGCGTCGAACCCGTAGCGGCGGATCGGCTGTAACGTCACCTCGGCCGCCAACTCGGGGTTATAACACAAAGACAAAAAGTCCCCGGCCTGCGCCCGGGTTGCGCGGTACTCCGGCAAATAACGCCCTGCCTGCCGCATCATCCAGATCGGCGGCACGTCCTGTACTTCGCCAGCCAGCGCCCGCAGCAGTTTCTTTGTCTCGGCCATCTTTGTCCCCAATCGTCAGGTTTGCCGCAACGGGTCGTGCCTCAGTGGCAATTTGTCAAGCTCTGCCCCCATTGTCAGGGCAATGTGACGCGACTAAAGCTGTGCCCATGACTTTGACCCTGCCAACCCCCGCATCACCGCTCAAGATCGGCACTCGTGGCTCACCGCTGGCGCTGGCGCAAGCTTATGAAACCCGTGAGCGACTGGGCAAAGCCTTTGATCTGCCCGAAGACGCGTTTGAGATTGTGGTGATCAAGACCATTGGTGACAACCGCGCCATGATTGATGCGGACCGCCCGCTGAAAGAGATTGGCAACAAGGGCCTGTTCACCAAGGAAATCGAAGAGGCGGTGCTGCGGGGCGATATCGACATCGCAGTGCATTCAACCAAGGACATGCCGGTTGAACAGCCAAAAGGTCTGGTCCTGGACACGTTTCTGCCGCGCGAAGATGTGCGAGACGCCTTTATCTCACCCAGCCTGAGCTCGATTCGTGACCTCGCGCAGGGTGCAGTTGTGGGCACCTCATCGCTGCGGCGGCGGGCACAATTGCTGAACCGTCGCCCGGACCTGAATGTGGTGGAGTTCCGGGGCAATGTTCAAACGCGCCTCAAGAAGCTGGCAGATGGTGTAGCCGATTGCACGTTTCTTGCCATGGCGGGCATCCGGCGTCTGAATATGGAGGAGGTTCCCGCAACCGCAATCGCCGTCGAAGATATGCTGCCCGCCATCGCCCAGGGCACGATCGGCATCGAGCGCCGTATCGACGATTCCCGTGCAGCCGAAATGCTCGAGGCCATCCACCACGCTGAGACCGGGCAGCGTTTGGCGGCGGAACGCGCATTGCTGGCCGCTTTGGACGGCTCCTGCGAAACGCCGATCGCGGGTTTGGCAGAAATAAAAGGTGATCAACTACGCCTGCGCGGTGAGGTTTTGCGCCCCGACGGATCCGAATCCATATCCGAGGACACCTCAGGGTCGGTCGCAGATGGCCCTGAAATAGGTCGCGCCATGGCAGAATCCCTGCTGAAACAGGCAGGTCCAGGCTTTTTTGATTGGAAAAAATAAAAAAGTTTATGAAAAGTGAACTACTTCACTGAGACAGTGCCGTCGATGGTGCATAAAGTATTCATACCGGTTGTGAAGTCGGGTCGGTCTCGAAATAGTCGAAAGTTTTTTTAGTCCGTTCTCTTTTAAGTGGTATTCGAGGGGGCGAGACCAGACCCTGAAATCCAACCAGTTAGGGCCGCTGTCAGAAATGACAGCGGCCCGCTTAATTTTATGGCCTTTTGGCCCTCAGGCTGCGCTGATCGCCTGAACCGCTTTCTCAACGGCCATCCGCGTCTGATCCAGATCTGCTTGGGTCAAAGCCAGAGACGGATAGAGTTTGCCGGGGGCTTTGAAAATCCCATGTGCGCGCAGCGAATCGTTGTAGATGGCGTTACGGCGGGGGTCATCATGTTTGGCGCTGCGGTAGTCGCGACAGTCCGCATCGGTGAAATAGATGTCGAACAGCGTTTCGTCCCCGCAGATCTGATGCGGGATGCCAGCCCGGGTCAGCGCATCCATCTGCATCTGTTGAAGCTGGGCACCGATTTCACGCAGATGGTCATACATGCCGTCGCGCCGCAAAACCTCCATTGTCTTCAACCCGGCAGCCGATGCGACGGGGTTACCCGACAGCGTGCCCAATTGCATCAGCCAGCCTACCTCGCCTACTTTCGCTTTGTCGAAATGCTGCATGATCTCGGTGCTTGCGCCCAGCGCCGCCAAAGGGAAGCCGCCGCCGATGATTTTGCCTAAGGTGCAGATATCAGGCGTCACGCCATATTTCTCTTGCGCACCGCCATAGGCCAAACGGAATCCGGTGACGATTTCATCGAAAATCAGCAAAACACTGTGCTTGTCGCAAAGATCGCGCAACCCCTGAAGGTATCCGGGTGCCGGAGGAACAATTCGTTGCAACGGCTCAACCATGATAGCGGCAACGTCATCATGCTCGGCCAGTAGATTAGCCACCGCATCAAGATCATTGAAGGGCGCGATCAGCATCTGCTCGGCCACACTGTCGGGAATGCCCGCGCTGTCCGGGACAGCTTGGGGGAAGTTGACGTGGCGGCTGGGGGCCAGACTCATCTGTGCTTCGGCGCTCATCCCGTGATAGCCGCCTTCGAATTTCAGGATCTTGCTACGGCCAGTATAGGCACGGGCCAGGCGGATGGCGTACATATCCGCCTCCCCCCCCGCGGCCACAAAGCGGATCTGCTCGCAACACGGCACCGCGTCAACGATGGCCTCGGCCAGTTCGATGCCTCGGGCGTTGTTGGCAAAGAAAGTCATGCCCTTGGGCAGCTGTTCCAGCACGGCTTCTATGACTTCGGGGTGACCATGGCCCAGCAGCATCGGGCCCGAACCGATCAGGTAGTCCACATATTCATTGCCGTCTTCATCCCAGACATGGCTGCCCTCGCCGCGCGCGATGATGATTCCGGGATCGAAATTACCAAACCCACCGGCGGGCAGTACCTCATTCGCGCGGGCGATCCATTCGGATTGGGTGTTGATTTTCAGCATCTCAAACGATCTCCAAAATTGGCGGACCAAGAACCTCTGGGTCTGGCACAACACCTAACCCCGGTCCTTCGGGTGGCGCAATCCGGCCGTTTTCACGGTTTGGTGCGTCGGGGCAAATGCGGGGTGACACATACGATGACAGGTCGCACGTGTTCATCAGTGACCCGTGCGGGGTCGAGGCCGCAAAATGCAGCGAAGCGGCGGTGACTATATCCGAGCCCCAGGTACATTCGGCACAGATTTCGGCCCCGAAATGCACAGTCAGATCACGCGCCCGGTGCATGGCCGACAACCCGCCAAACTTAGACAGTTTCAAAGCGACGGCATCCATGCAGCCCAACTCATGCGCGCGCCGCAGCGACGCCAAATCATGGGCGTTCTCATCGATTTTCATTGGCAATCCAGTGGCCTGCCGAACCGCCGCACAGTCCTCAAGTGTTTTGCAGGGCTGTTCCAGCATCACATCCAAGTGGGCCACCGCCCTGCCCGTTCGCGTAGCTTGCAGGCGTGACGCACCGCAGTTCCAGTCGCCATAAACCAGAGGCCCCCGTCCCACGGCCTCACGCACTTTGGTCAAACGCTCGGCGTCGGCCTGCCAGTCGCCTTCGACCCCCAGCTTGACCTGAAACTGGCGAATGCCGGTCTGGTAAGCCGTCTTGGCGATCCGCGCCATATCATCCGGTGCGACGCAGGTGATCGAGTGGTACAGCGGCATGTCCTTTCGTGTCCGCCCACCCAGCAACGCATAGACCGGTTGACCCGTCGCTTGTCCGAACAAATCCCAAAGTGCGATGTCGACGAGTGACTTGGCATAGAGATGCCCCTGCAGGAACCCGTCCAGTTTTCGCATCGGCGCATCTACCCCGAAGGGGGACATGCCCAGAATCTCGCGGCCCATCTCTGTCACTGCGCCCGGCACTCCGCCCGCAAACGCTGGCAGGTAGTGCGGGATAGGGCAGACCTCGCCCCAACCCCTCAAGCCTGTATCTGTCTCAAGGCACAGGATATGAGAGGTCACGGTCGCGCAGGTCTTACCCTCGGCCATGTGATAGGTCTCATGGCTGGTCAGATCGACGGCCCAGAGCGTTATCCTGATGATCCTCAATGATAAACCCCGACAGGATCGCCCAACGCATCTTCGTCAGGGTGCAAACCAAGTCCCGGCGTTTCCGGCAAATGCAGATGGCCATCGATGTTTCGTGGGCCTCGCCCGCCAGCGACATCGACGGTGATCATGTCCTGACAAGCCCAGACCGCGTGACAATTATCGTCCGGAATGGTGGCCGCCAGATGCAGCGCCTCGGTATCGGCCAGAACCGAACCACCGGTGGCCATCACGAACATGTCGATTCCATTTGCCAGCGCGATGTCCCGGATCCGCGCCGCCTTGGTCAGGCCGCCGACACGGTTCAGCTTTATTCCGAACACCTCAGCCAACCCTTCGCGGGCAATGCGGGCGGCGTCTTGCAGGGTCACAAGACTTTCATCCACCGAAACGGGTGAGGCATGGCGGCCCGAGATCGCGGCGATATCGTCCAGCGACTCGCAGGGCTGTTCAAACATCACATTCAGGTCCTCACAGGCGCTCATCACCCGCAGGGCCTGCTGCCGGGTCCAGCCGCGGTTGACGTCATAAAGGACGATCTCGCCGGGGCGTCGGATGCTTTCGACATCGCGGACGCGCGCAATGTCGCGTTCTACATCCCCACCGATTTTAACCGAATGCGCAACGTAGCCGCGGCTGCGATAGCGCTCCATCACTTCGCGCGTTTCTTCGACGGTCTTCGCACCGACCGACGAGGCAATCGGGCGCGGCGTGCGAGACCCGCCGCCCATCAGATCGGCGATCGGCAGGCCCGCCGCCTGACCCGCAATATCCCAGCAAGCCATATCAATGGGGCTTTTGGCATAAAGATGGCCAGGCAGAGCGATATCCATCGCCCGTTCGACATCCAGCACCCGTCGCGGATCAAGGCCAAGAATGAATGGCGCCATCGTCTCAATCCCGGCGCGAATACCCGGCCCGTGTGCCGGGACATATGTGTGGCCCCACGGAGTACCCTCGCCCCAACCGGTCAGACCTGAATCGGTTTCGATCTTTACAATCGTTGCGTCGAGCGTTTCAAACTTCAACCGCCCACCAGACAGCCAATACGGATGCTCAAGCGGTAGGTCGACATGGTAGACTGAAAGACGAGTGATTTTCATTTCAGTTCCACTTCAACAAAGGTCATCGGCGCGTCCCCGGCATTGATCACGTTGTGTTCGACACCCTCGTCGCGGCGATAAGTTACTCCCGCAGCAACCGTTACTTCATTGACCGAACCATCGGGCAGTTCCAGCTGCATATGGCAATCGGTTATGGCGGTGATGACGTAGTCCATTGCGTGGCGATGCCATCCCGTTTCGGCCCCCGGTGCAAAGTCAAACCGCGTCACACGCACGCGGGCGTCATCAATCATCTGAGTGGCTTCGGCTTGCGGTCTCATAAACGGAACTCCTCAATCGGCATACTGGGCCATTTCCCAACACAGGCATGCCCACATTGGGATGGCCAGATAGGTATCGGAATGGTTTTCATGCCGCATCCATTTGTGGCAAATCGTTCAATCCTTGTCCTCGCCACAGAACGAAAGCCAGAATTGGCTCGTCGGTTGTTGTCATTGCGTGACTTTGCCAGCTGCAGTGATGTCGTGTCTGATTGGGGCCGACATAAGCCTCGTCTTCTTCGACGCGGAACATCGCCCCACCGCTTACGATCAGATAGAGTTCTTCGGCCTGATGGCTGTGCCAATCATAATTCAGGCCCGCCCCCCAGTAAGCGACGTAGCTGCGCATTTGGGTCGAGTGGAAATGCCCGGTTGGGCCGAACAGCTCATAATAGCCATAGCGATTAAGGAAATCGGCTCCGACCTCTTCCTCCGTATAGGTGTGTTTCCACTGCGCCAGATGTGCGGTTGCCCTGATCGCGTCTGAAAGGGATCGCGTTGCGTGCCCGGTCGCGAAGTCAGTTTGCTGAATCAGTTCGACGGCAGGGATTTGGTTTGGCTCCTGATCCGTTGGCGTCAGGTCATCAGGCCAGGCTCCGAATTCTGAAAGCTCAGGATGTGATTGATGCATCTGTCGGGCAGCTTCGAGAACGTCGTCCATCGTCATGGGATCACCACGATGTTGCCGGTGTGCTGCTTGGCAATGAAAGCGGCTTGCGCTTCGCGCAACTCTTCCAGCGGAAATGTCGCGGCCAGGGCGGGCTTGATCTCACCGGCCTCGATATACTGAACGATGTTACGCATCACCTGCGGATCAATCACGGTAGAGCCGGTGAAGGTCAGGTCACGCAGGTAGAATGTGCGCAGGTCAAATTCGACCATGGGCCCGGCAATCGCGCCCGAGCATGTATAGCGCCCCCCACGTTCCAGAATGTCGATCAGGTTGGGCCAGTAGGGGCCACCAACCACGTCGGCTACAACGGTGACCTTTTCATTGCCAAGCGCCGCACGCAGGTTTTCCGGAGCGCGTGGCAGGATCATGTCCGCGCCCAGTTTCGCCACGTCTGCGTGTTTCGCCTCTGACGCCAGTGCAATGACTCGGGCACCCCGGCGTTTGGCCAGTTGCACCAAGGCACCGCCAACCCCGCCCGAGGCTCCGGGCACCAGAACCGTGTCAGTGTCAGTTACATTTGCGCGGGTCAGCATGCCTTCGGCGGTCGAATAGGAACACGAGAACGTGGCCAGTTCGGCATCCGACAGGTCGGACCAGATCGGCACCGCGTTGACCGCCAGGGTTGTGGCGTATTCAGCAAAACCACCGTCCCGTTCCGAGCCGAAATAGCCCGTTTTGTCCTTATTGCCCGGATCAGACGGGTCGCGCAGCCAGCCATCGGTGATAATGCGTTGACCGATCAGCCCGGGATCGACACCGCCACCCACGGCGACGATTTCCCCGCAGATATCTGCCCCTTGGATTCGGGGAAAAGTGATGGGCGCGCCGCCCCATGTCGGATCCTCGTCACTGACTTCCGCGAATGCGTCGCCCGTCGTCGCATCGGTCACGGCTTTTGAGTACCAGCCGGACCGCGTATTAACGTCCGTGTTGTTTAGCCCTCAGGCAGCGACTTTGATCAACACCTCGCCGGCCGCGGGTTCCGGGCGCGGCCAGTCCTTATGCAGCACCATTTGCTCTAAGCCGCCATGGCCCATTGTGACCATGGCCTTCATTTTGTCAGGCAAGCTCATTATGCAGTCTCCAAAATAGCGTCGGTGCGGGGCAGCAGGCTTTGCGGATCATAAGCAGGTTCGCCCAGAACACGGGCCGCGCGGGGTTGGCCATGAATCACGACCTGTAACTCGGTGCCAGGGGCAGCAGCCTCGGGCTTGATGTACGCAAAGGCCAGGATCTTGCCGACCGTGTGCCCATAGACGACTGAGGCTGTTGAACCCACTACACGTCCGCCCAGCATCACCGCTTCTCCACCGTGGCCGTCAATTTCACCATCCGGCTCAATTTCGAGATAGGCACACACCCACGGCAAGTCAGTGTTCAGGGTTTTGTCTTTGCCCAGATACTCTTTGTCCGTACGCGCAAAGCGCAGCACATCAGCCTCGGCCAAAGTGACCTCGTTGGTCAGCTCGCCCGCGCCCTTGAACCCCTTCTCCATCCGCATCACATTCATGGCAAAGCTGCCATAGTCGGTGATGCCATGTGCCTCACCCGCGGCCCAAAGCGCGTTGTAGACGTCAAGACAGGCGGCATTGGGCATGTGAAGTTCCCATCCCAGCTCACCTGCATAGGACATGCGGAAAGCCCAGACCTTGTGGCCTGCGATGGTGATCTCCTGCGCGGACAGCCAGCGGAACCCGGCATTGGTCAGATTGGCATCGGTGCAGCGGGACAGTACGTCGCGTGACCGGGGACCGTTCAGCGACAAGGCCGACCAGTCGGTGGACAGCGCGGTAATCTGTACATCCTCACCGGCACGCTCGTGTGCCAGATGATCCAGTAGGCGCTGTTCAAAGAAGGCCGCACAGACCAGGTAGAAGCGGTCCTCGGCCTTGCGGACAATCGTCGTTTCCAATTCGATCCGCCCGCGTCGGTTCAACATATGGGTCAGCGTGATCGAGCCCACCTTTTGCGGCATCCGATTGGCGGTCAACCGGTCCAGCAGGGCGTGGGCGTCTGGGCCCGAAACCTCGACCTTGGTGAAAGCGGTGACATCCATGATGCCGACCCGTTCGCGCACCGCATTGACTTCAGCCGCGACCATGTCGTCTGCCGGTGTGCGGCGGAAGGAGTAGTGATCGTGCTGCTCAACCCCATCCCGCGCGAACCAGCGGGGGCGTTCGAACCCATGGACCTCTTCATGCACTGCGCCTTTGGAGTTCAGCAGCTCATACAGCGGCGATGGCTTGATCGGGCGGCCTTCCAGACGATTGAAATGCGGGAAAGGGATTTCATGGCGCAGGCAGTAGTCTTCCTCGGCCTTGATCACCTGCCAATCCTTGGTGGCATACGCCCCAAACCGGCGCGGGTCGAATTCGCGCATCGAGATATCGGCCGCCCCATGCACCATCCAGCGCGCCAGTTCGCGGGTCAGACCTGGCCCCCAGCCGATGCCGATCTGCGTCCCGCAACAACACCAATAGTTCCGAACACCCGGCGCTGGCCCGATCAGCGGGTTGCCGTCGGGCGGGTGCGAAATCGCCCCATGCACGTCACGTTGAATGCCCAGATCAGCAAAGATCGGCATCCGGTTCAGGCTTTCTTCAAGCCAGGGCATCACCCGGTCGTAATCCGCATCGAACAGCCAGTTCTCGTATTCCCAGGGGCAATGATCATGCCAGACCGAGTTCGGGTTTTCTTTTTCGTAAATCCCGATCAGGCCGCGCTGCTGCTCCATCCGGATGTAGCCCGAGACCTTGCGGTCATCGCGGATCACGGGCAGTTCCTTGTCCAGATTCTGGAAGTCGGGCACCGGCTCGGTCACGAAGTAATGGTGGGTCATCGAGGTCATGGGCAGTTGCAGCCCCGACCATTCGCCCATCTGACGGGCATAGGTGCCGCCAGCGTTCACCACATGCTCACAAGTTATGGTGCCCTGTGCGGTCTCTACCACCCACTCGCCATTCTCGGCCTGCGTAATGTTGGTGGCGCGGCAGTTGCGGAAGATGCGTACACCCTTTTGCCGCGCTCCAGTTGCCATTGCCATGGTGACGTTGGTCGGGTCCACATGCCCGTCATCAGGCGTGTGCAGTGCACCCAACACGCCTTCGAGATTGTAGAACGGGTGCAGTTCGGCCACCTTTTCAGGTCCGACTAGCTCAATGTTGAACCCCAGCGACCGGCCCACCGACAGGGTGTGGCGCAGCCAGTCCATTTCATCCTCGGTATAGGCCAGACGGAACGATCCGCAGCCATGCCACGTCACCGGCTGGCCGGTTTCGGCCTCCAGCTGGCCAGAATACAAGCTGATGTTGTAGTCGACGCATTTACCCAACCCAAAACTGGACGTCGAATGCGTGATCTGCCCAGCGGCGTGCCAGGTGCTGCCGCTGGTCAGCTCGGCCTTTTCAAGCAGGACGGTGTCGTCGCCCCATCCTTCATGCGCCAGATGATAGGCCAGACCGACTCCCATGACACCTCCGCCTACGATCACCACGCGGGCATGCGACGGCAGATTCTTCTCGGACATGATTTTTCCTCTTCCCGAGTCGCGTTTCTGCTCGACAGGCTAATTCCACAAATGTACCATCGTCAATCATGAATGACACAAATGTATCATCAACTGTTCTGGATCGCCTGTCCGAGGAATGGGACGCCCTTACGCCCGAAGCGCAGAAGGCCGCGCGTTACGTGCTGGAAAACCCAACCGATGTTGGAGTTTCTACCGTGCGAGAGATCGCCGAGGCGGCGAAAGTCAAACCCAACACGTTTGTCCGCATGGCGCGGCAGGTGGGGTTCGAGGGCTACGAAGATTTTCGCGCCCCGTTCCGGGATGCGATCCGGCAGGGACGAGTGTCATTTCCGGACCGCGCCCGCTGGTTGCAGGACATCGGCAAGTCAGGGGAACTGGGCGGCCTCTATGCCGATATGATCGGCGCCGCGATCCGCAATATCGAAGAAACCTTTGCCGGGATCGACGCCGCAAACCTGAAGGCCGCGGCCGAGGAAATCTGGAATTGTCGCCAGATTTTCACACTGGGTGTGGGCGTCAACAATTCTAACGCGCGAAACTTCACCTATCTGGCCTCAACCGGCATGAAGCAGTTTCACGCCATCCCGCGTCCCGGCTCTACTCCGGTGGATGATCTGGCATGGGCTGACCAGCAAGACGTATTGATCGCGATCACCTGCCACCCCTACCGCACTGAAGTCATCGACGCGATCAAACTGGCGCGGCAACAGGGAATGACCGTCATCGGAATTTCAGACAGCCCGGCCAGCCCGGTGATCCTGAACGCACAACACGGTTTTGTCGTTGCCGCCGACACACCACAGTTCTTTCCGTCCTCGGTTTCGACCATCGCCTTGCTGGAAACGCTGCTGTCCTTTGTGATTGCCGTTTCCAGCGATGAGATCGTCGAGCGGGTAGAACGATTTCACCGGCGCCGCCACCAGCTTGGCCTCTACGCGGAGGAACCCGAATGAACGCACCTCTGACGCATTCACTGGACGCCCGGTATTACACTGACCCAGCGATCTTCGAGCAAGAGATGCAGGGATTACTGGCCCGAACGTGGCAATTTGCAGGTCACGTCGCCCAGGTGCGCGAGACAGGGGATTACTTCACCTTCGAGATTGCTGGACAGAACCTTTTTTGCATTCACGGCCGCGACGGGGAAATCCGAACTTTTTACAACGTCTGCCAGCACCGCGCACATGAGATGGTGACGGGCGCAGGCAACACTCGGGTCGTGGTCTGCCCCTACCATGCCTGGACTTATGAGCTGTCCGGTCAATTGCGCGCCGGGCCGAACATCAAATCTGTACCCGGCTTTGACCGCAGTGCCATCTGCTTGAACTCGGTTCGGACCGAGGTGTTCAACGGATTCATCTTCGTCAATCTCGACGATGACGCCGCGCCGATGGATGAATGGTACCCCGGCGTGCGCGAGGAAATCCGTGCCTTTGTTCCGCATATCGACGATCTGGAGCCACTGGAATGGGTCAAGATCCCCGAGAACTGCAACTGGAAGGTCAGCATCGAGAACTACTCGGAATGCTATCACTGCCCGACCAACCACCCGACCTTTGCGGAAGGCGTGGTCAAGCCCGAGACCTATGACATCCAGCCCGACGCAGGGGGTGGTTATGTCCTGCGCCATACGACAGAGTGTCAGAGCCTCGACAAGATGACCTACCCCATCGATCTGTCGGTGCCCCATGCGGGCGATTATCAGTCGTGGTTCCTGTGGCCCATGTTCTCGTTCCAGTGCTACCCGGGCAATGTGCTCAACACCTATCACTGGCGCGCGGTCGATGCCGACCGCTGCACCGTCTGGCGCGGCTGGTACACCGAGGGCGGCTCGGAAAGCGCGGTGATCCGGCAACTGGCTGTACAGGACCGTGAAACCACGGTCGAGGAAGACATCCATCTTGTCGAAAGCGTTCACCGCGGCCTGAAATCCCGTGGCTACAGCCCCGGGCCGCTGGTTCTGGACCCAAGATGCGGCGTGATGTCCGAACACTCAATCGCGCGACTTCAGCAATGGATGCGCGAAGCTGTGGATTAATGACCGAGGTGACCCACCCATGTTGATGCCCGAAGACTGGCGCCCGGAACACAAGCTATTCCCCCATCAAGTTGGGTTTACCAGCCCACCTTTTGATTTCGATGCGGCCCCGTCAGACTTCCTACGCATGTGCCCTGAAACGGTCGGTGTGCATGGCTGGATGCTGCACGTCCTGAACTACGTGCACGGGTTGGACCAGCGGAAACAGAACTTCGGCATGCTCGAGGATTTCGTCCATTGTATGTCCCGCAACGGCGTCGATGTTTGCGGGCAGGTCGGTTCGAACTGGGTCCACGCCTGTGGGTTAGGCGTCGAAGGGGTCCGGCAGCATTGCGCGGATCTGTCGGACAAGTACGGTACACAGTTCCACATGGCCGGTTACGCCATGGTCGAAGCGCTGCGCGAGATGAATGTTGAAAAGGTCGCCCTGAACGCGGCCTACCACTGGCCTGAATGGTGGCGGGGCACCGTCGGATTTCTAAAAGAAGCCGGGTTCGACGTGCTGTATGCCGGTAATTTCCACGATCAGGGATGGTTCAGCAGCCAGGAGGAGGTCAATTCCTACCGCTGGGTTTTTGACGGTGATATCGCGATGAAAAGCTTCGAATACGTGGCCGAGCAGGCCCCGCAGGCCGATGCGATCCTGATCAACGGCATGTGCAATTTCCGCACGGGGCCGAATGGCCTGCCACAGCGCCCCTTGCATCTGGCGGATACGCTTGAGGCCGCGCTTGGCAAACCGGTGATCGGCCACGACATCGCGCTGTACTGGCGCATCTTCAAATCCCTCAACCTCGCGCCGGAAACACCCCGCGGGCAACTTCTGGGGCGGCTATAAACTTCACTTCAAAGGATCATCGACATGAACAAAGTCCTCGCGCTCTGGGCGGTGCCCCGCTCTACGTCCACTGCTTTTGAATGGATGATGCGACAGCGCGGAGATCTGGATTGTCTGCACGAACCCTTTGGCGAAGCGTGGTATCAGGGTGAAGACCCGCTGTGGCACAGGTTCCAGCCGGAGGATGTGACGACACCGGGCCTGACACTGGACACGGTTTGGGCCGACATTCAGGCGCGCGCGCAGAACAGGCCTGTCTTCATCAAGGATTTCCCGCATTACATCAATCACATGTGGGACGCCGAGTTCCTGTCGAATTTCAACCACGCCTTCCTGATCCGCGATCCGGCAAAAACGATAACCTCAATGTACAAACAATGGCCCGACTTCGCCGAAGGTGAGGTCGGCTTTCCAGAACAGCGGGCCCTGTTCGATCTGGTTACAACCCTGAACGGCACGCCCCCACCTGTCATCGACAGTGATGACCTGCTGGAAAACCCGCACGCCATGACCGAACGCTTTTGCGAAGCGGTCGGCATCCCGTTTCTGGAAGGCGCGTTGAGTTGGGAACCCGGTGGCGACCCATCCGCGCACTCTTGGTGGGATGGCGGGTCGTTCCACGCCAATCTGGCCAATTCGACGGGGTTGGCTCCGCAGCCCCGCAAACATATCTCGATCTCGGACGCGCCGGATCGGGTCAAACAGGTGTACCGCCGGATGAAACCCCACTACGACCACCTGTACAAACATCGGCTGACTGGCTGATACACCGGAGAGAAGACATGGCAGACATTTTTGACGAGGACCTGTTTCTGAAAGGCCTTGAACAGCGCAAGAACACGCTTGGTGCGGAATATGTAGAAAAGAACCTAGCAGCGGCCGATGACTTTACTCGCCCGTTTCAAGAAGCGATGACGGCGTGGTGCTGGGGGTTTGGCTGGGGCGATGACGTGATCGATGCCAAAACGCGATCGATGATGAACCTGTCCATGATCGGCGCGCTTGGGAAGATGCATGAATGGGAAATTCACTGCAAAGGTGCGATCAACAACGGCGTCTCGCCCGAGGAAATCCGAGCCATCATCCACGTGATTGGCATCTACTGTGGCGTCCCGCAAGCGCTGGAGTGTTTCCGCGTTGCCCGCAAGGTACTGGGCCACACCTGACCCGGTGACCGTCTTATCCAAAAAAGCGGCCGCTGGGGCCGCTTTTATTCATGCCTTGTACGTCGTGCTTATTCGAGTGACACCCACAGCACTTTCGCATCTTCCTCACTGGTCGAAATGCACCCGTGCCCCATCCCGCTGTCATAATAAAGCGAGTCACCAGCCTTCATCGGCAGCGGGCGGTAATGCTCTGACACAAAAATCAGCTCTCCGCTGATGACATACATGAACTCTTCGCCCGTATGCCGAATCCAGTTTTCGAACTCTGACAGGTCGCGGGCTTTGATTGTCGCGATATAAGGCAGCATCCGCTTGCTGGTCAGCTCGGGACACAGCAATTCGTGCAAATAGGTCGGTGTGCTTTTTATCTCGCCTTCACCTTTCGGAGTAAAGTCGCGCCTTCCCGAAATCCCCGATTGCCCGGACTGCAGAAACAGCTGCGGCGTGCTCATATCCAGCGCCTGCGTCAGCCTGCGCACGATGTCGAAACTTGGCCGCGTCTGGTTGTTTTCGATCTTCGATAAAGTGGACCGACCGATTCCCGCCGCGCGTCCGGCTTCCTCCAAAGTCCAGCCTTTTGCACGTCGCGCATCGCGGATGGAACGCCCCAGAACCTCACCTTCGTCCTGATCTTCCGGTGAGGAAACATCACCGCGCGTTTCGTCGCCCATAAAAATCTCCCTGTTTTACCAGAGGTTACAGATTTCCCTCAAACCACACAACTTCACAAATGTGAGATATATGTTGCTTTAGCTGCACGAATTCCACTATAGGAAACAAAATTTCGTACTGAGGATTCGGTGCCTGAGGAGGAAACCATGTTCAAAACGTCGCTTACCGAAGCAGATCCGGTTGTCGCTGCGTCAATTGCGCGAGAAGGCAAACGTCAGGCTGAACAGATCGAATTGATCGCGTCCGAGAATATTGTCTCGCAAGCTGTGATCGACGCGCAAGGGTCAGTCCTGACCAACAAATACGCCGAAGGGTACCCTAGCCGTCGCTACTATGGCGGCTGCGAATTTGTAGACGAAGTTGAATCCGAGGCCATCGACCGTCTGAAACAGTTGTTCGGCTGCGAATACGCCAACGTTCAACCCCATTCGGGCGCGCAGGCAAACGGCGCTGTTAAATTGGCCCTGCTCAGCCCCGGCGACACAATCCTGGGCATGTCACTGGATGCGGGTGGCCACCTGACGCACGGTGCCAAACCAGCACAATCCGGCAAGTGGTTCCGCCCGGTTCAGTACGGCCTGACCGATGCCGGTCTGATTGACTATGATCAGGTCGAAGAACTGGCGAAAGCCGAAAAGCCGCAACTGATCATCGCTGGCGCATCCGCCTATTCGCAAAAGATCGATTTCGCCCGCTTCCGCGCCATTGCGGATGAGGTCGGCGCTTGGCTGCTGGCGGATATGGCACATATCGCCGGTCTGGTCGCAACCGGGCTGCACCCCTCGCCTATCGGCCACGCGCATGTGGTTACCTCGACCACACATAAAACCCTGCGCGGTCCGCGCGGCGGGATCATTCTGACGAATGACGAGGCGCTGGCGAAAAAGATGAATTCGGCCGTATTCCCCGGCCTTCAGGGCGGCCCCCTGATGCATGTGATTGCCGGTAAGGCTGTCGCGTTTGGCGAGGCGCTAAAGCCCGAATTCAAGGACTACATGCAACGCGTTGTGGATAGCGCATCGGCGCTGGCAAACGTCATGATGGCGCGTGGATGTGACATCGTTTCGGGCGGCACGGAAAACCACCTGATGCTGGTCGATCTGCGCCCGCTGGGCGTGACCGGCAAAGACGCAGAAGCCGCGCTGGAGCGTGCCGGTTTCACCTGCAACAAGAACAGCGTGCCGGGCGATCCGCAAAAACCTACCGTGACCAGCGGTATCCGGCTGGGTACCGCAGCAGGCTGCAGCCGCGGGTTTGGACCGGAAGAGTTCAAACAGATCGGTCACCTGATCGGCGACGTGCTCGAGGCCTTGGCCCAATCCCCCGAGGGCGACGCGAAGATCGAAGCCGAAACCCGCGAAAAAGTCCGCGCACTCTGCGCCAGCCACCCGATCTACTGAAAGACCGTTCAATGAGTATCTACGACCTAATCGTCATCGGGGGCGGACCCGGCGGATATGTTGCAGCAATCCGCGCAGCACAACTGGGCATGAAAGTCGCCTGCGTTGAAGGCCGCGGTTCGCTTGGCGGAACCTGTCTGAATGTGGGGTGCATACCCTCCAAAGCGTTGCTGACCTCCTCGGCTAAGTATGCCGAGCTTGCACATCTCTCCTCCCATGGCATTGCTGTCGAGGGGGCCAGCATCGACCTGAGCTCGATGATGGGTCGCAAGGACAAGATCGTCGGCGATCTGACCAAGGGCATTGCGTTTCTGTTCAAGAAAAACGGCGTCGATCTGGTTGAGGGCTGGGCCAGTATCCCCTCTGACGGGCAGGTCAAAGTTGGCGACGATGTTTATGAAGCCAAAAACATCCTGATCGCCACCGGTTCCGAGCCAACCCCGCTAAACGGGATCGAGATTGACGAGCAGGATATCCTAAGCTCGACCGGAGCGATCGCGCTGGATGCTGTTCCCGAACATCTGGTGGTCGTCGGTGCTGGCGTGATCGGCCTGGAACTTGGACAGGTCTGGTCCCGATTGGGCGCGAAGGTCACGGTTGTTGAGTATCTTGACCGCATTCTGCCCGGAATCGACGGCGAGATAGCAAAACTCGCACAGCGCGCCCTGTCAAAGCGTGGCCTGAAGTTTCAGCTGGGGCGCGCACTGAAAACCATCGACAAAACCAACGTTGGGCTGACGCTGACATTGGACCGGGTCGGCAAAGACAAGGAAGAGGTGATCGAAGCCGACAAGGTTCTGATCGCCGTCGGACGCCGCCCCGTATCGCGCGGGCTTGGGTTGGAAGATCTGGGGATAGCCCTTGACCCGCGCGGCTTCATTCAGGTGGACACGTCGTTCCGCACCTCGGTTCCCGGCATCTATGCGATTGGCGACTGTGTCCCCGGCCCGATGCTTGCCCACAAGGCCGAAGAAGACGGCGTCGCCTGTGTCGAAATGCTGGCCGGTGAAACCGGGCATGTGGACTACAATACCGTTCCTGGCGTTGTGTATACGGACCCCGAGGTCGCTTCGGTCGGTTTGACAGAGGAAGCGCTGAAAGAAGCCGGGTCCGAATACGCTGTCGGCAAGTTTGCCTTCATGGCCAACTCACGCGCGCGTTCGACTGGCGAGACAGACGGAGCCGTCAAAGTACTGGCCGACCCAAATGGCAAAATCCTGGGCGCGCATATCTGCGGCGCACATGGCGGTGACCTGATCGCCGAGCTGGTTCTGGCCATGACCAAGGGCGTAACCGTCGGCGAAGTCGCCTCAACCTGTCATGCGCATCCGGCAATGGGCGAGGCCGTCAAGGAAGCCTGCCTGGACGCCATGGGCCGCGCAATCCACGCCTGAGAGGGAACAGCCAGATGACCATCCAGCTTCGCACCCGCCATCCGGAAAAAGCCAAAAAGGCCGACAGCGTCATCCCGCGAAAGCCCAAGTGGATTCGCAAGAAAAAGGTCGACGGGCCCGAATATTACGAGACCCGCCGCCTGATGCGCGACCACAATCTGGCAACGGTCTGCGAAGAGGCCGCCTGCCCCAATATTGGCGAATGCTGGTCCAAGCGCCACGCCACCATGATGATCATGGGCGAGGTCTGCACGCGCGGCTGTTCCTTCTGCAACGTCTCCACAGGACGCCCCGATGCGCTGGACGTGTTTGAACCGGGCCGCGTCGCGGCAGCTGTGAAGAAGCTGGCCTTGCGCCATGTGGTCATTACATCCGTTGACCGCGACGATCTGGCGGATGGCGGAGCCGAACATATCGCCCAGACAATCCGCGCTGTGCGTCATCAGAACCCCGAAACCACGGTCGAGGTTTTGACCCCCGACTTTCTGGGCAAAGGCAGCGCTGCCGATGTTGTTTTCGACGCCGCACCGGATGTGTTCAACCACAATCTGGAAACCGTCCCGCACTTGTATCCGACGGTGCGCCCTGGCGCGCGCTACTACACATCTCTGCGCCTCCTGGACGATGCAAAACGCGCCAACTCCGAGATTTTCACTAAATCCGGCCTGATGGTTGGGCTGGGCGAAAGCCTGAACGACGTTCGACAGGTGATGGACGACCTGCGCGCCGCACAGGTCGATTTTCTGACCGTGGGTCAGTACCTGCAGCCGACACCAAAACACCACCCGATTGACCGGTTCTGGTCACCGGAAGAGTTCGCCCAACTGGAACAGATCGCAAGGTCCAAGGGCTTTTTGCATGTGTCGGCGACACCGCTGACACGTTCGTCGTTCCACGCCGACGAAGATTTTGCCGCCCTCAAGCAGGCCCGCCAGCGGGCCATCGCCAACGGGGCATAAACCAAACGCAAATGGGAGGGAAACCATGGAAGCGTTAAATTCAATCGTAGGAGCCATCAATGGCGTCGTATGGGGGCCGCTGATGCTGGTCCTCATCCTTGGCGTCGGCTTCTTCCTGCAGGTAGGGCTGAAATTCATGCCGATCCTGCGCATTGGCACAGGCTTCAAGCTTTTGTTTGCAGGCCGTGAGGGTCAAGGCGATGGGCAAATCAGCCCGTTCAACGCGCTGATGACTTCGCTGTCGGCGACCATCGGTACGGGTAACATCGCCGGTGTGGCCACTGCTGTCTTCCTGGGCGGTCCGGGCGCCTTGTTCTGGATGTGGATGACCGCCCTGGTGGGCATGGCCACCAAATATGCCGAAGCCGTTTGCGCGGTGAAATACCGTGAAAAAGACGAGCTCGGTAACTTTGTTGGCGGCCCGATGTACTACATCAAAAACGGCCTCGGCGCAAAATGGGCCTGGCTGGGCGTAGCATTTGCCCTGTTCGGTGCAATCGCGGCCTTCGGCATCGGTAACGGCGTACAAGCCAACGGTGTTGCTCAGGTTCTGGAATCGAACTTCGGCGTGAACACCTCGGTCACTGGCGTTGTTCTGATGGTGCTGACCGCAGCCGTTATTCTGGGTGGCATTACCCGCATCGGTGCGGTTGCCGGTAAATTGGTTCCGGCCATGGCAATTGCCTACATCATCGCTGGCCTGCTGGTTCTGATCATCAACATCGGTGAGATTGGCAACGCGCTGTCGCTGGTCTTCACCTATGCCTTCACTCCTTCGGCGGCCGAAGGTGGTTTCGCAGGTGCAGCCGTATGGGCCGCGATCCGCTTTGGTGTGGCACGGGGCGTGTTCTCGAACGAAGCCGGTCTGGGTTCGGCTCCGATTGCACACGCAGCAGCCGAGACCAAAGGTCCGGTCAACCAGGGCCTGATCGCGATGCTGGGTACGTTCATCGACACCATCATCGTCTGCTCGATCACTGGTCTGGCGATCATTTCGACAGGCGCATGGACCTCGGGTGAATCGGGCGCTGCCCTGACCTCACTGGCATTTGCGACCTCTCTGCCGGGCGGCGGTCACTTGATCGCAATCGCACTGTCGATCTTTGCCTTCACCACCATCCTTGGCTGGTCGTTCTACGGCGAGAAATGCGTCGAGTTCCTGCTGGGCGTCAAATCCCTGCTCCCCTACCGCATCCTGTGGATCATCGCGATCTACTTCGGCGCGACTGCGGATCTGGGCTTTGTCTGGCTGTTGGCGGATACGCTGAACGCCATGATGGCTATCCCGAACCTGATCGCCCTGGCCCTGTTGAGCCCGATCGTCTTCAAACTGACGAAAGAGTTCTTTGCCTCGGGTGGCAAGTCCGAAGAACCGGGCGGAACACCTGCCGAGTAATCCGGCCCCAAAAGAAAACAGGGGGGGCCGCGCCGGCCCCCCGCATTCAAACAGAATTCCATATCTCGAGGAGAGACGTGATGGCCACGAAAATCCTGCTGCCTATTGACCCCACTGACGAACGCTCGTGGAAATTGGCCCTGCCGACCGCATTGGAACAAGCAAAGTTCTACGGTGCTGAACTGCATGCGGTTGCCGTCATTCCCGAGATCATCCAGCTGCCGAACCTGCCCGCCAACTATGGCGCCGGTGCCAAGGAGCACGTGCGTAATGCGGTTCAGGCCATTCTGGATCATGCCAATGCCTCCGACGTTGCAATTCACATCGAAGAAGGCAGCGTCTACCGCGAAATCCTGAAGCTGGCCTACAAGGACGGCTTTGATCTGATCGTCATGGCGTCGACCAAAGGCGATTTCCCGAACTATGAGATTGGCCCGAATCTGGCCCGTGTCGTGCGCAACGCGCATTGCACCGTCATGGTTGTTCGTGACCAGTCCCGCTGATTGAAAGGCTAGAGATATGACCGATTTAAAACGCACCCCCTTGTATGACTTGCACGTCGAACTCGGCGGTAAGCTTGTTGATTTTGCTGGGTGGGAGATGCCTGT
>NZ_JBXWOS010000036.1:0-23135 GCF_059611005.1 Ruegeria sp. CDSB117 | reverse complement strand
AAGAAGATCCTAGGCTGATCGCCACACGGCAGGCCGCGCTTGATGCGGCGCAAAGGATACTAGTGGATGAGGGCGTGTTGCACGTAACTCATGGCGCAGTTTCGAAGGCAACTGGCATTTCGCGCAGTACACTTTACAGGCACTGGCCAGATGCGCGCAGTCTGCGTGATGCAGCGTTCAGGCGCATCGCAACACCGCCGAACATACCACCCAAAACCGATGGCCCGCTGCGATCTGACCTGCGCTGGTTACTCGGCGTACTGATGGGAGCCTTGAATGACACACCATGGGGCCAAATCGCGCCTCAGGTGGTCGCTGCTGCGTCCTCCGACGAAGAAGCGCGGTTGGTGATCACTGAATTCATGAAAGACAGGTTCGCAAGCGTTGAAGCAGTATTTGCAGCCGCAATAGACCGCGGTGAGATCGCCACGAATGTTCCGGTTGAACAGCTTATAGAACTAGCAGTCGCGGCACCTTATTTCCGCAAGCTCATACGTCACGAAGCACTGGACGAGGATTGGTTGGATCGACATGTTGATCTGCTTTGCAGTATCGCGAAAACCAATTCGGGACAGTGACCATCGCCTGACTTTGCAATCAAAGCGACCTGCAACAGGCGCGAGATTTCGGCGGAGCAGCAGATTAGATCAAAAGCATATCCAGCTAGTTCCCAATAGCGGTTGCTCCAAAAGGTCTCGGCAAAGACTCGCAATGATCGTTCTTCGAATTTTGCAAAGTCCGCGTTCTGCGCATTTCTGTAATTCGGGCAACGCGCGGCATCGGCCAAAGTGGGCTCGATGCGGCCATTCTCCGCGGCTTGCATGTTTGGCAGGTCCAGCCCAATCCGGACACTTAATCCAAGACTTTGCAATTCCGACTTGCGGACAAAACTGACCTTGGCGTCTACACCTTCGCTGACGCAGGATCCACCGCACTGGCAGCAACAGCTCTTCCCTTCAACAGGGAAAATCGCCAAAGCGGCCGTTCCACAACGGGCTTTGGAGCTCCTTGATCGCTCTTTGACCAGACGGCGCTCTGGCATGGAAACAAAGGGGCTTGGCTCAGCGCATAACCAAAGCTAGCGAATAGGCGTCAGGATCATGAAATTGGGCTTCTTCGCGCAAGCAGGGCGAAGACAGGCAACATTGTTACGATCCAGACCACGCTATAAATTGCGGATGGTATGGCATATTCGCTTAAACCATTGGTGTTAGGCAACAGCAAAGTGGCAATTGCGATTCCCAAAGCTCCGTTTTGAACGCCGGTCTCAATTGAAATCGTCTTCGCCTCGATGTCTGTGCATCCGAGCATCCCTGAACTCATGATGCCAATAAACGTGAGTGACGCACCTACAACAAAAAGTGCGGGTCCAAGCCTAAGGTAGTTATCCGCGACCACCACCCAGTTTGAAATGACAGCGCCTCCGATGACCATCGCAAAAAGTAGCATAGAGACCTTGCTAAAGATTGGTTCGACCGCAGCTACAATTCGCGGCGCCAAGGATCGCGCGATCACCCCGGCTAGGATCGGTGAAGCTGTTAAAAAAAACATTGCTAAAGCCGTCGAAGAAATGTCGATAGCGGGCGCAGTTGCCCCCATGAACATCTGCATCGAAAACCCCAGGATGAGCGGTACGGTAACGACACAAGTCAGACTGAAGACTGCTGTAAGAGTAACGGACAAAGCGACATCCCAATTCGAAAGCTTGGTCACGATGTTACTGATCGCCCCGCCCGGACAGGCCGCTAAAATCATGATGCCAACGGCTGCCTCAGCGGAAATTCCAAAGATAAAAGTCACCATCAAAGCGATGCAAGGCAGCAAAATGATCTGGTTGAGAGCGCCGACGCAAAAGGCCCGTGGACGTCGTCCGATACGTTGAAAGTCAGCCGCTGTGAGTCCGAGGCCAAGGCAGAACATGATGACAACAACTGCGAGCGGCAGCAGCACAGATATGAAAATTTCGCCCATCTACCATGACCTCTATGGCTGCATGCTTCCGCACGCTTTCGGACGATACCGTTCAGAAAACCTGATGACGAGTGTTATCAGTTTGGCGCATTTATCCTCAAGCGCCCGAAGATCGAGGCTGTCTCTATTTATTATACCTATCACAGGGTTGGACGATCTGGCGTGAAAGAGCTTTCCAGTGCTAATCTCACTGTATGGCAAGTGTAACTTACGCATTCGCCCGCGCGATGGCCAACGCCGCCGGGATGACGCTAAACGACGATGGCGCCCTGATTTCGAATGGCGCTGTCGTGCTGCGTCTACCAGAAGCTCAAGACGGCCAATTGGCGGATGATGCGTATTTCGATCTGATCGATTGGATTCGTGCGCAACAAGCGGACGAGGCCGCGTTGGTTGAGGCCTATGCGAACGCGATTGCAACCGATGATCTCGGCGTCCTTGGCCTAGCCGTAAAGACAGCTCCGACCTTGCGGCAATCTTTGCAACGGATCGAGCGTTATTTTCGTCTCGTAACGGACACCGCAGTTTACAGACTTGATGAAACCGGCGATCCGGTCCTTTGGATTTTTGAGGGACAAACATCACATCGCGCTGCCTTGGAGCTGCGCAACGAATGCGCGCTTGCGGCCTTTGCGAGGAACATGCATCGGTTTGTGGGTGATGGGTTGTCGCTTGCATATGTCACGTTTCAGCATCCATGCAGACAAGAACCAGAGCGTTACGCCGAATATTTCGGGTGCCCGGTTCGATTTGGGAGCGCCCACAACGCCATTGCTATGCGCCCTGCTATGCTGGAAAGCGAAAATCGTCTTGGCGATCCGGGCTTGTCAGATTTCATGACGAAGCACCTGGATGAGGAGTTCAACTCTCGCGATGACGACACCTCACTGAGCCAAGCAATTGTCCACCGGCTTACACCGGCCTTGAGTAACGGCGCGCCGCAAGCAGCGCATGTCGCACAAGAGATGGGAATGAGCGAGCGCACGCTTTACCGCAGGTTGGCCGAAGAAGGGCTGACCTATCGCGACGTTCTTGGTCAGGCGCAAGTTGCACTTGCCCGTGACCTGCTCCGTGACGGTAAGGCTTCCATAGCCGAGATCGCCTTTATGACCGGGTTTTCGGAACAGAGCACGTTCAGCCGCGCCTTCAAGCGCTGGGTTGGCCAGGCTCCGGCACGATTCAGGCAGCAAGCGACCTCCGACTAGGCACACACCTCAAGACCACATGGCAGGTTCGGCCAAAACCTTGGCAGGGCGGGCCGATACCTCAATCGATGTGGTGCATAACTTCTTCTTTGTCAGATCCACCTGGGGCGCTGCCGAGTAAAGCAAACCCATTTGCCCCTCTCAGACAAAGGAAATTTGCAATGAGCAATCATGACCACAAACATGGAGCAAGCTGCGCTTGCGACGTCACGCCCGAACGCGTTGATATGGCGCGCCGGCGACTCTTGCAACAAGCCGCCGGTGCGGCCGCGGCAGGTACAACAATAGTGGCTGGCGGGCAGGCCCATGCCGCGACCGACGAAGCACGCGCCTACTATGCTGACCCGGAAAATCCAGGCCTTCCCCAAATCGACATGACCATCGAGCCGGGGCGTACTGCGCTTGTGGTGACCGACCCCCAGATTGATTTTTTGTCAGAGGACGGTGTGACGTGGGGTGTCGTTGGCGAAAGCGTGACCGAACAGGGCACGGTCGACAATATCGAACGGCTTTTCATTGCCGCCAAGGCTGCGGGGATGCCGGTCTTCATCTCGCCCCACTATTACTACCCACATGACCACAAGTGGGAGTTCGAGGGCACCCTGGAAGCCACGATGCACAGCATCGGCATGTTTGACCGCCTGGGACCGCTCAATTTGGACAACTTCGAGGGCTCAGGTGCCGACTGGATGCCGCAATACAAGAAGTACATCGAGGATGGCGAAACCATCATTTGCTCGCCACACAAGGTTTACAGCCCTGCTCAGAATGACCTGAACCTGCAATTGCGTAAACGCAAGATCGACAAGGTGATCCTCGCGGGGATGTCGGCGAACCTGTGTACGCAGGCGCATCTCTACGAGCTGCTGGAGCTGGGCTACGAAGTCGCTGTCGTTCGCGATGCCACAGCCGGGGCCAAGGTGCCTGAAGGTGACGGGTATCTCGCCGCCATCATCAACTTCCGCATGGTCGCCAACGGCGTCTGGTGGACCGACGACGCGGTTGAGCGCATTGGCCAATCGGCCTGACCCAAATCGATCTTCAAATTTGATCCTAGCATCCTGAAAGGACATATCATGACACGCATCTTTACATTTCCCACGCTTACAACAGCGTTGACTCTCGCCCTGGCGGCGGCGGCATTGGCTGACGATGAATACAACGTTTCGAACAGTCTTACCTTGACTGGGCAGCCCCTCGGCATGCATGGCGTCGATCCTGTATCGATGTTTGAAGCCGAAATACCCGAAATGGGCAACGCCACTTTTACATCGGCCCATGATGGAGTGGACTACTATTTTGCGTCGCAGGCAGCGAAAGCCACATTCGAGGCGGATCCGACGGCACATCTGCCTCAATTCGGCGGGTTCTGCGCCTTTGGCGTCTATGTAGGCAAGAAGCTTGATGGCGATGTTCGGTATGCCGATATCGTGGACGACAAGCTCTATCTCTTTGTGAATGAAGAAATCTTCAAGAAGTACCTTGAGGACAAAGAGACCGTGATCCAAGGCGCCCATGCCAAGTGGGCAGACATCCACCACACGCCTGTCGGCAGCCTTTGATCGAGGAATTTGGTGGCTTTTGCCGGTCGGAGCCACCGCTGCCTCTCCCCTCCCCAAAAGGCCGGCATTTCTCCAAGACACCCTGTCCGCAATGACAATTCGCGTGTGTCGAAAACTCTTCCCAAAGGAAACCAGACATGACTGATTTTGAGACATATACAATCGCCTCAGCCCCTGATGCCGCGAAACCAATTCTGGAAGCATCGCTGAAAGGATATGGTTTTGTACCCAACCTTTATGCGGCCATGGCCGAAGCGCCCGCAATTTTGGAAGGCTATACGACACTTTCCAGCATCTTTGGAAAGACCAGCCTGTCAGAGACTGAGCGCCAGATCATCCTTATGACTAACAACCGGTTGAACGGGTGCAAGTACTGCATGGCCGCCCATACCACTCTTTCACAGATGGCCGGTGTCCCCGAAGACGTGATCGCAGCGTTACGCGATGGCAGCCCTATCGCCGACCCCAAATTGGAAGCACTGCGCAAATTCGCCATCGTGATCAACGAAAGCCGAGGCTGGCCCAGCGACGCACAGGTCGAAGCGTTTCTGACGGCTGGTTACACACGCCGATCTATGCTGGAAGTCATCCTCGGCACAGCGTTGAAAACCCTGTCGAACTATACGAACCATGTGGCGGAAACCGCGTTGGATGATGCCTTTGTGCCAAATGCATGGATCGCCTCGGTCGCGGCAGTGGCTGAATAGCGCGACGCCCGCCCATTTGTTAATCTTGCTTTTGGACCTGTGTTTGATTCCCGACAAGAAGGGGATCTGATTTTAGACGTCCGACAGCAAAGTCAACAAAGGTGCGCACCTTCGCAGACACGGTTCGTCCCTCTTGATGCACAAGATGGATGGGGACTTCGGGTGGTTCATACGACTTTAGAACAGTCTTGAGCCGCCCATCTGCAATGTAGGGTGCGACTTGATAGGACAGAAGCCGCCCGACACCATGACCTTGCAAGGCCAACTCGATCACAGCGTCATTTGTGTTCATGCTGATGCGTGGGCTCATGCGTTTGGTGACAGTCTTTCTGCCCCGTTGAAAATGCCATTGGGCCGATGCATTCAAGGCAGTTGAATTAATGATTGCATGGCAGGATAAATCATCGGGCGTATCTGGTTCGCCATATTGGTCAAGATATTTACGGGAAGCAAACGCGACCTGCCTCACCGTACCACACCTGACAGCCATCAAACTGGAATCAGCGAGGTTGCCAATTCTGATCCCGACGTCGAGACCCTCATCAATCAGATTGACCACTCGGTCCACATAGAGCGTGCGCGCTGAGAGCTTTGGATACAGATCCAGAAATTCGCCCAAAATTGGAGTGACGAACATACGGCCAAACAGGACTGATGCAGTAACACTAATTTCCCCGGTCGGTTCGGCATAGGAACCGACAGCGGCGCGCTCGGCCTCTTCAAGGTCAGCCAGAATACGTCTGGCATCCTCAAAAAACCTTTGCCCGCTATCAGTCAGCATCACTGAGCGCGTTGTGCGTACAAAAAGACGTAGCCCGAGGCTGTCCTCAAGCATAGAAACCATTCGGGTCACTGTCGGTGGTGACATGTTGAGGTCGCGGGCCGCAGCAGCGAAACCTTTTAGTTCGGCGACCTTCACAAAGACTTTTAACGCGTGAAATCTGTCCAAGATATTATTCCATATTTTTGAATAATATATTGCCAAGTATCCAAATTCCGCAACTTGAAAGCTCCAATTAACTTCACCTCAGTCCCAGGGCATCGCCCAGGCCGAGATGGAGAATTCAATGGCACGACCCTTTGCAGAGATCAGCTTCACGCCCTCCGTTCGCGAAACGCAGGCCAAAAACGGGTCAGCTAACGGCTACGCGAAGTTTCTGGACGGCACGCGTCAGGAGGACTCAATCAGCCCGGTCGAGGCCAGGTTCATCGGGCAAAGAGACGGCTTCTATCAGGCAACAGTCTCGGAAACCGGCTGGCCCTATGTACAATTTCGCGGTGGACCAGCGGGTTTTCTGAAAGTGTTGGATGAACGGACACTTGCCTACGCCGATTTCCTCGGCAACCGGCAATATCTCAGCACTGGGAATCTGCTGGGCAATGACCGAATCTCGCTGATCCTGATGGATTATCCCAATCAGCGACGCCTCAAGATCTGGGGTCGGGCGAAACTCATTGATGCCAATGCCGATCCGGCGCTGATGCAACGCCTGAGTGAGCCGGGCTATCGCGCTCATCCTGAGCGGGCGATTGTGATCAAGCTTGAGGCGATGGACTGGAACTGCCCGCAGCACATCCCCCAACGCCTGACCCTTGAAGAATTTGAAGATTACCTCGTCCCGCTTCGCACTGAGCTGGAAGCACTGAAAGCTCGAAACGCAAGGCTCGAAGAGGCACTGGGTCAGCAAAACTGACCGATATCAAGCCCCGCGCGTTCAAGCACGCACGCCGTAACCTGAAGAAAGGAAACATCCATGTCGCGCAATCTGAAATCCGTCCTGAGCGCCAGCATTCTCGCACTTTCCATTGCTGCGCCATTTACACCGGCGCCAGCAATCGCCGCAGAGACTGGAATTGAAGCTACGCAGGCTGTCAGCTTCCGCACGGAAGAAATCGGCGACATCGCTATCGCCTATCGTGAAGCAGGAGATCCAAACAGACCTACTGTCCTGCTGCTTCACGGCTTTCCGACCTCATCACATATGTTCCGCAACCTTATCCCTGAACTGGCCAAGCACTACCACGTGATCGCACCCGATTTTCCCGGATTTGGAGCGTCGGAGATGCCAAAGGCCGAAGGCTTCGAGTATTCCTTCGCGAATATCTCCGAAATGATGACATCGCTGCTCGACCGGAAGGGAGTCGAACAATACTCGGTCTATTTGATGGACTATGGTGCCCCGGTTGGTTTCCGAATGTTTGCGGAACAGCCCGAGCGGGTAACCGGCTTCATCATTCAAAACGGGAATGCTTACGAGGAAGGGCTGCGCGAGTTCTGGGATCCAATCAAAGCCTATTGGGCCGAGCCATCGCAAGAGAACGGCGACCAGCTTCGTGGATTCCTCACTCTGGATGCAACCAAATGGCAGTTCACCCACGGCGTTAAAAAACCGGAACTGATCAGTCCCGACAATTATTGGCATGTCCAATACCTGCTCGACCGCGAAGGTAATCAAGAGGTGCAACTTGAACTCTTCCTAGACTACGGCACCAATGTTGCCGAGTACCCAAAATGGCAAGCGCTGTTTCGGAAGCATCAACCCCCGGCGCTACTGATGTGGGGTAAGAATGATCACATCTTTCCGGTCGAAGGCGCCTATCCCTATGAACGCGATCTGAATGATCTCGAGTTTCATCTGCTCGATACGGGTCACTTCGCGCTGGAAGAATATGGGCCCGAGATTGCGGCGCAAATGACCGCCTTTCTGAACCGCATCACCGCCGCCAGCAACTGACGTAAAACTGGCCGCACCATGCTCAAAGGTGCGGCCGACGCATGGAGAAAACCAATGAATACGCAAGCAAATACTGTCAGACAGGTAACGGTTGAAATCGTACACGGCTTTGTCGACGGTGGCGCCGGTGGAAATCCCGCAGGCGTCGTCCTGGATGCTGATGAATTGGGCGAACAGGATATGCAAACCGTCGCGGCAAGGGTTGGATTGTCCGAAACGGCCTTTGTGTCGCAGTCCAAGACAGAGGGCTTCAAACTGGATTTCTTCACACCGAACAGGCGCATCGCTCATTGCGGTCATGCAACAATTGCCGCCTTCTCTCACCTTGACGCGCTGGGCCGGATTCCCAATCCCAACACCTCGAAGGAGACAGTTGATGGGCCAAGGCGCATACTAATGAAAGAGGGTGCCGCCTATATGGAACAGCTGGCCCCAAAATACGCGATACCAGAGGAATGGGTGGAAAAAGGTGTAAGCATCGACGATGTACTGAACTCCCTAGGGATCAACAGACATCATCTTGATCAGGAAATACCACCGGTTTTAGTCAATACCGGTAACAGTTTCATTGTCATCGGCCTCGCTGATGCCGATGGTCTTGCCAATGTGAAACCAGATTTTGCCAAAATCACGCAAATCAGCGAACGACTGGATTTGATCGGCTACTACGTCTTCACAAGAGACCCATCGGCGACCGACCGAGACGCTACAACCCGCATGTTTGCGCCCCGATACGCGATTGAGGAAGAAGCCGCGACGGGGATGGCTGCGGGGCCCTTAGCATGTGTATTGCACGACTTTGTCGTATCATCTCAACGATCATTTCAAATCGAACAAGGGGTGTTTATGAACCCGGCGAGTCCGAGCCTGATAAAAGTCGATCTGGAAATCGACAATGGAACAATCTCCGGCCTCTTGGCAGGTGGTTTCGGCAAGGTCATGTGCTCGCGTCGAATTAGTTTCTAGCGTTGCGCTCGCGGCGAATGGCTGGCTTGGCGGGCTGCACCGCAGCAACGACGCCCATCGGGCCACGTCCGAATTGGGCCGTCCGCTGAATTTTGCAAAGTCCGGATTCCTGGGCATCGCTGACCTTAAGCAATAGCACCCGCTTATCTTGTAGCCTACAGCCGCCATCTGAGAAAACTACGGCGGAAGTCCGCATTCCGCTCTTGACGTAGATCGTTCTTGTCCACTTTGGGTTGGAAGCGGCAAACTTCAAGCTTCACGGAGGCCACGTCTATGGCATGGGACCAACCAAAATTTGCGCTGTGCGCAATTAGCTTTGAATTCTAAATTCTGTGCGTGGCTTTTGCGCCCAATGTTTTGGGCCAAAGATGCAAATCTTTAGGCGAAATGCAAAGCTTTGGGCGCACCTACAAAGATCCTGTAGGTGCGCTCATAACGCTGCATTCCCAACATTGATTTCATTGAAGAAAATCTTGGAAGATTGCCCATAACTCTGCGCGGTATTTGCGCATAACTTTGCACGATTTGCCCATAAGTGTGCGTGCCACAGAGAACCCATCGAACAAACCAGCTCCTATGGCTTATCTGCAATGCTCAAATGTAACTTATTCCCAATCGCCAGCAGACGAGCGCCACGTCTTAGCGTCCGCATCCCAAACACTGGCGGTGACGCAAGGCGTTGGGTTTATTCCGTCGCAATTGGATCCATGAATATCTGCCACCACAACACGTTGGCGCCCAAAATCAACGACCGTCCAGCCTTGATTGAGCAAGGAGTGCACCTTTTCGCTAACCCAAAAGTGCGACATGCATCCGCCAGTTCCGCAATATAGAGATGCGGCGCTTGAACACGCGAAACCAGACTCATTCAGAACCCAGTCGTGTTGAAGATCTCCGTCGAGATCGACCCTTTCAACCGCGCCCCAGGCTATGTCAAACTGACCGTTGTTGAACTCCGCGCATGCCTGCGCCGCCAGATCAACCTTTGCTCGCAAACCGGTTGGAAGTTGCGAAACGTCAGCCGCGACAACTGGTGAGGTCCAAACCAGGCCCGAACCAAGCAGGATCGCAGATACCAAACGTTTCAAGTAGCTTGCCAATTGGGAAGCCGGTTGGAAGGTGGCTTCAGTTGCATTGTTCATACCTGTAGTCCCCGTATTCCAGCCAGTTTGCCGAGCCTTCTTTAAAAATCAGAAATTCGGACCTGTCTTCCCCAAGCAGGGCGACAACAAATCCCGCCGGCGGCTCAGAGTTTCCGAAGTAACTGTAGGCTGTCATGGCTCTAATCGACTCGCCGTTGACTGTTACTCTTGCGTCCCACTCCCCCTCCGAATTGTCCGAAATTACGGGTTCGATCACGCGTTTTTTCGCTCCGCCACCACAATAGACGATGCCTTCGGGCGCTTCGTAGGAGGTCTCTTGGCTAACTTCTAAATCGCACGCAGAACGAAGGGACCGAATTGCTGCGCTGGAACCTTTCAAGTCAAAAATTCCGTAGCTGACATCTTGATCAATCATCGACAGATTAACCGATGCATTGGCCGCAAGCTGGTCCAGAACAAAACCATAGTCCGGCTGACTATTGAAACTGACCTCGACGGGATAGTTGTCGACGATCTGCACGGCAGCGTTTTCTGCGCCAACCTGAAATGCTCCAACTTCGGTGGTGCCGTTCTTCAAGAAACGAATGGAAAGCCCCTGCTTGTCCGCAATGTCCTGGCTGTCCTCGTATCCAGCCGGAGCAAAGCGAATACGGTCACACTGAAGTTCCAGCGTCATGTTTCCTGTCTGAATAAACGCATTGGGGTTGGGCCCGGAGCTGAACGACCACTCCGCTGATGCTGTGGTCGCCACTGCCATCAGTAGCATTCCAATGGAAATGGTTTTGCAGCTCATTTTTTTCTCTCCATTGAGTTACGGTTCGCACTGTCGTTCAGCAGAAGTTCCAGCCAATTGCCCGGACAGCCAGATCAGGAAACAGGTTCGCCGTATTCGTTTGCGCCTTCTTGGGAAGGTCGTGTCAGCCACCAGATCATCAGAATGGACAGAACCAATTGAAGGATTGAGACAACAACGATACCGGTCACACCCAGGACGGCCGCAGGTCCTCGCAATGCATCGGGATTTTCGGTCCCTTGCTCCAATACTGAAAAGAACGCTACCCCACCCAGCATAACAAAAAGCGTTGTAATACTGAGCGCCATCGGCAGCAGCAAGTACCAGCCAGGTCGTCCTGTATCATGCAGCCTCCGCCAACCGGCGGCCAGCATAGGTATGAGAACGGCCAGTTGGAAAACAGAGGACAGAACCCGAGATCCCTGCCCTGTTTCAGGGTTGGTCCCGAATATGATCGTATCCAGCACAGCTAAACCAGCACTCACGACAACCACAAACAAGAAGAACCACCAATATTCTGAGCGTAAAGCCCGGCCGGAGAACTGGAAGTACTTCGAGAAACACGTTTTAACGGCTTCACCAAATCCCATCTTTCAATCCTTTTTCAGTTTCTGTGCGGCCTCAGAACGCCTCGCCGAGCCAAAAGATCACATTCGCCCTTATGGACGCTCCCACTTACCTTTTTGTTTGAAAGCAGAAGCCTATCGTACGGGAGCGTAGTGAATTTTGCGCGCGGAAAAAATATTGATTTATTAAAAATTAGATTCAAACATGCGAATTCGACACAACTTTATTTTACCTCGGTTGTTGTCGTTGCTGCTCGCTGTGCCGAGCCCTTCCGACTGCTGGAGTGAGTGCTGGCGGTCGGAAGGCACTTTACAATGATTGAGCGCTGGGAGGACGCGATGCTCAGACTAAACGTACTCGCCCTATTTCCAGAATTCGCTCGAGCTTTTGCCAGTGTCGTCATTCAGCTTTCACACGTTGTTGGCGGTCTCGGTAGTCAAAGCAAAATCGCTCTGCCCGCCAAGCCCCCCGCGACAAGTTGTTGGAAAGGGAAATCACTGGGTCGAAGTATGTTCCATAGCCTGCTCTGACGTGAGAACTTCAAACAAGCCCATCCAATTTCACTAATTTCAAGGGAACCAGAGGGAGAAGAAAATGTCTAACAAGATGGTGATGATTGCAGGCACGACATGTTTCGCACTGCTTGCGGCCTGCGACGATACGAGTACATCAAGCGCGTCCGCCGAGCTCACGCCGGCTCAGCAGGCGTGTTTGCGAGATGTAGCCAACACGACGAACAATTCGCAAGTCGTGGTGCTCTCATCCGCGTTTAGCGAGGCGGGAACACAAGTCACTGTAGGCGTTGGCGAGGATCGTGCCCCTTGGAATTGCATTGCTTACAGTGATGGCGCGACAGCTGGTATCGAGTTCCTGGGCGACGAAGGCGCATTGTGAGCAGTCTGTTGCGTAACCGAAAACGGCTGCGCAGCACTGTCTCGGTCTTAGGATAGTTCGACTTGGTTTGTAGAATAACCACCATCGTATTTGCGATCCTTTACCTGTTGGCGTTGATTGCATTCTTGACAGGCACATTTGGCTGGCTGGGACAGGAACAAGACCCTTTGTCCGGGGTGTTCCTTTTGCCGTTGGGACTGCCTTGGATATTTCTAGCGGACTTGGTCTCGGAGTCAGCCAAGCCTTGGTTTGCGGCGATTGCACCGATGCTCAACCTGTTGGCGCTGGTCATGATTTGCAGATGGGCACGCAGATTGCGCCAGTAGTGGTGGCTGAACTCTTTCTCACCAAAAGGGAGGAAAACATGGGAAAAGTAATCTTGGGAATTGTGATCGGGCTCGTCCTCGGCGTGGTTGGGGCGATGACCTTGGGTGGCGGGGCCGCGGTGGGTGTCGGCGTTGCGACAGGCTTGTCCGCCGGTGTCTGCACCACATTGAAAGGAGCACAAGCCGAGAACCTGATCACCGCCGAGCAAGCGGATCAGATCCTCAACCGCGTAAATTCTGAAATGGCGTCACTGCAAGGAATTGAAACGACGGACGAGATCGTCGGCAGCGCGCAGGCATGCGATGAATTTCTGTCAAGTTTACGAGAAGCCAAGTGAGGTTCCGATTTGCACGGAACAAAACTCCAAGGATTAGCCAGCAAGGGACCATCTGATGAAACTCGATTTACTCAAACTCCTCACACCCATGTTCGCAATCGCAGGCACGGCTTCGTTTGCAATGTCTGAAGCAGACGATGCGTGTATCGATCATTTGCGACAGGTTGGAGGACCAGACGGTCAATCAGGTACGATTGAAAGCTCAGAGTTCTCAGAAGCGGGCACGCTCGTCATGTTACGTGACGCAGGCGGAACACTTTGGCGTTGCATCGCGTACAAGGATGGAAGCATCGGCGAGATGTCGGTTGTCGAAGCGATGGATGATGGCGGTGGAGCCATGGCAGGCGCCGCCGGGTCTACTGGTAGCCAACGCGTCAAATTTGATTCTGGTTCCACTGGCGCAGAACTCGTTGGTGAACTCGCGCCCGGAGCGTCTCAGCAGTATGCTCTAGGTGCTAAAAATGAACAGTTCCTTTACGTTCGCGTTGCTCCGCGAAATGGCTCCTTGGACTACGTTATTCGCAACCCCGATGGATCTGAACTGTTGGGATTGATGTCGGCGGACAAGGAGTATCGAGGACAGCTTTGGCAATCCGGTGATCATGTTGTGGAGGTTATCAATCGCAGCAACTCTTCTGTCGACTACAACGTCATTTTCGGAATTGAATAGGTGATCAATCAGAAACCCTGGAACGCAAGTCCAAAAAAGCGAGGGAAAAACAGATGAAACCCAAGGTCCTATTGGTGATCGGCACAATGTGCATTTCGGCGCTTGCAGCATGTGATGAGAGTAGCGGTTCGGTGGATGCAAGTGCATCAACTGTTGGCAGTTCTAGCGATCTTTCGTCATTTGAAGGGGCAAGAGCGGGCCAAGCTGAAATGGGTATTCAAAGTCTCGGGTTTGAACTCATCCGAAGCGAAGGGCTGACCTCGTACTGGTTTAACAAGGATACTGGTGCATGTGCTCGGATCACGACATCTGACGGAAGGTACTCAGATGTAGCTATGCTGCCATCAGGTGACTGCTGACACATTTTCATCTAGCTAACATCTGCATAAGGGAGCTCTAGTTTGCATTTCGACCTGGCACATGCGGCGGTCATCATTGCCGCTCTAGTTATCACAAACCTGGCAATGAAATCGGCCGGCGTGATCAACGAAGAAAACAAACACCAATTGAACTGGAAAGTTTTTCTGGCCTACTTCGTGGTCGTCTTTATCATCAATCTGGTGTGGCCGATTTAAAGCTTCACGGCAGAAAGATTATCGTCCACTCGATATAGCTGCCGAGAATGAGCCTCTCCAACAGACCACCAAGTGTGAAGCGTGTGAGAATATGGCGCGTGAGAAAAGAAAGGAACTGACATGCGGTTTTTGACGTCCCTCATATTCATTGGTGTTCTCGCAACCGCTGCGAATTCCGACGTAACAAGCCGAAACGGCGGTCCAAGCAACAGTCAAATGCTATCAAAGGGCGGCGATGGAGGTGTTGATGGCGTCGCTTTCTTTCGACCCGTATTGAGCGGAGTGTTGTATCGCTCCGGTTTCAAAGGCGGCGACAAGGGGCGAACGGGCCTGAGTGAAGGACAACGCGAAGCTTTGTGTGATGAGGGGTTTTCAACCGGGTTTTATGCGGACTTCGGCAAAAACACTGAATACGGTCGCACCAGTTGCGGAAACGGATCCTTTGACTATCAAGGCGCCAGATCCTCCCGACCCGATGCTGTCATGGCGTCCATACACGAGGTGATTAAAAACCCTGGAAAGGGTCCTGTCCTGGTGCACTGCATGTGGGGCGTTCATTCCTCGGGTGCATTGTCGGCAATGGCGCTCGTTCAGTTTTGCGGTTGGACGGAGAAAAGGGCCAAGGAATATTGGAATGATGCCCGAAACGGGGCCCCATGTTCAGGCGGATGCGACCAGTGGATTGATTCAAAGTTCTCCAACTTCAGCGTCGACCCCAAATTGAAGATCTCCACCGAACAACAGGCAGCGATTTGCCCTAAATGATTTTGGGAGGACTATCCAAATGAAGTTCAATCTTCTGTGGTCACTTGCTCTCATTGCGCCCACTGTCTTGTGGGCGAACGACGATGTTATCGGTGAAGCCACGACATTTGATAGTCCCAACGGCGTTACTGAACGCTGTATTCGGATCGAAAAAGTTCCAACGGGCGAGTATAAGAAAAGCGATCTTGAGGAAGAAACTACCTATTGCGAGATCGATTTCTATGCCTCCGAAATTGCTATTTGTCCTAAAACCTGGAGCACCAGTCCAGGAATGGCCGTCTACGATATTTCGGAAGGACCCTACGTGGGGAACCGTTCTGAATTCGAGAGAAACGCTTGCAAAGAGGGGAAGGCAGCAAAAGATCTGGCCAAGGACAGGGTGGCCAAATTCAAATCCACCATGAACCAAAAGGGCACCAGTGGAACCTTTTCCACCTCGTCGCTGCTTTACTATCATTTCTCCCGATATTTCGACACGACTGTCAAAGTTCCTGTCGCCGTTTGGCGCAGCATGGACGCCCAGGCGCATTTTTCAGAGGTCGCAGAGCCTGGCCTTGCGATTTCTGGTGGCTCTCGCGGCGGGCGCATGAACCATGAAGGCTGGCGGGTCTTTGCAGCTGCGGACGCTGACCCGAACTCATACCAACCAACCGACGATCTGTTCACCGCAGATCGAACGCAAATATACGGTGTGCTGCTTGATAGCCCTGGGCATCGATACGGCTCGGAAATCAACGGCACCCGTAAATCTGGTTGGGGGAAAGGTCAGAACCGCGATTTTCAGGAAACGCCCGCTTTCTTAGCTTTGCGGTCTTCAAAACCATTGTCAGAGGCAATCGCAGAGGGCGTCAGAGAAGGTCGAAGAGACCGGATGATCAACAAGGATCTCGGCCCCGATGTCAGCGACCAACAGATGGCATTTTGGATGCAAGAACTTACCGAGATTGTTCTCCTAGATTTCATCTTTAGCCAGCAGGACCGCGTAGGAAACATAGACTTCACACCCTATTGGTATTGGGTCGAAGACGGAGACCTGAAGCATAGGAAGGCCAAGCACCATCAGCCAAACGATGGAGACGTTCCCGCCGACGCATTATTGATCCGTCGCAGCAATCTAAACGACAACGATGCTGGTGGGCGGGTTGAGTATGCCAACTTCGCGAAATCTACTCAAATGCTAGAGAAAATGCGGCATTTCTCTCCAAGCACATACCGACGCTTGGTTGCGCTGAATAGTGAGCTTCAAACTCAAGGCCCGGTTTATAACTGGCTGTCGCAAAGCCTTGGGCTGTCAGACAGTCAGATTGCACAAGTCGTCAAAAATACCGCGCTGGCAACGTCCATCCTCCAGAGCAATTGTTCAAATGGTGAATTGATATTCGATTTGGATCCCGCCGCATTTTTTCTGACAAGCGACGCCGAGCAAGAGGCCTTAGACTGTAGTGACCCGTAACCTTTCTACCCTTTTTGCGGCGTGCATTTGGACAGCTCTGCTAGCCTGCAAGGCCGCGGCATTGGATGTCATCGTCATATCGGATCTGAACGGAAGCTACGGTTCGGTAAAATACGATGCCCGCGTCGACAAGGCGATTGAGCGGATAGTCGAGATTGATCCAGATCTGGTTATTTCGACCGGAGATATGGTTGCGGGACAGCGCATTCCCAACTTGTCCGACAAACAGGTCAGGGAAATGTGGAAAGCGTTTCATGAGGCGGTATCAGATCCTTTAACGGCTGCCGGCATTCCGTTTGCGGTCACGCCGGGAAACCATGACGCCTCCGCTTACCGAGGGTTCGAGCGTGAAAGAAAAATATACGCAGAGGAATGGACGCCGAGAAAGCCAGACGTCGACTTCCTGGTTTCAGATGACTACCCGTTCTTCTACGCATTTGAGATGCAAGGCATTACGTTTGCGTCTCTGGATGCTACGACCCTAGGGCCGCTGTCCGGCGATCAGCAGGACCGACTTGTGGAACTGGGTACAAGTGGAGACCCGATTGTCACTTTCAGTCACCTCCCACTTTGGCCCTTCGCGATCAAGCGTGAACGCGAAATCATCGGTGACCCAACACTTGAAAAAATCTATTTGGAAAGCGGTGTGGTTCTGCATCTGTCAGGCCACCATCATGCCTTCTATCCGGGTTGGAAAGATGGTGTTACTTACGTCTCCCAAGCTTGTTTGGGAGGTGGCCCGCGACGGCTTATCGGATCAAAAGCCAGATCACCTCACAGCTTCACTCATGTTACGTTCCAGCCAAACGGAAAATTTGGGATAGCAGTATATCGAGGACCTGACTTCGAAAGGTCGGTAAATTTCAAGTCGCTTCCGGAAGAGATCAGATCCCCGAATGCAGTGTTGAAACGTTTGGACCTTGTGAAATGACTAGAGGTTGAGTTTCAGCTCAACTTTATCAGGGACCAGATCGTTTATCATCTCTTCTATCCGGGCTTCTGAAAGCCCTCCCGAGGTGATGAAAAGCAATGAGACGCGAGACTTTCCGGGGACGTGGTGTTTTCTGACCAGCTTCCAGCCAGCGTCTGCGGCCATGGCTTCAATGTCCCCGCTGACTTTCAATGAGTGCTCTTCGTTTGAAGCCTTGAGCGAAATTTCCACGCCCTTGTTTCGCCCACCGAGCCAAATGAAACACCAACATACAACCGCCACCAGTGCGGCCATCAAGGGTAAGCCCAGCCCTACCGCCAGCCCAAGCACGGTGACTATAATCATTTCCACCGTGTCGACCGGGTCATCCATATTTGATCGGAACCTTAACAGAGCTCCTATTCCAAAAATCACGAACCCGATCATCGATCCGTGCTGTACGACCAGAAACCCAACCGCCATGCCGACAAGCGCATAAAGGAAGAACAGTCGCGGCATGACGATATCGCTGACACTTCTACGGGCTTTACGTCTCACCGGATGATAGACGATCAAGCCAGCCAGAATGATCGTGACGATCACATCGAGAGTAAAGAAATACAGTTCCTGTTTGCCACGAAACTGCGTCCACTGGCGTTCGATGAGAAATTCCGATTCCGAAGCCCCGGCCAGCATCGTCGCAGGGTCGACTTGTGACACCGCAGCACCTGGCAACAGCAGCATCAACAACACGGTCACAAATGTGAGGGTCGTATTCAACTTGTCTTCCTTCCTGCTCACGCCAAAGGCTTACGCTTCACCAAAGGCACATCGTGCCCTATTCAATTCAATCGCAACAGGCGGGATCAGGTAAAGAGATTACCGTGCATTCTTCGGACATCGCGTCCGGACTGTGATACGAACGCTGATACAAGGATATGGTCCAAGCGCGAGAAAATTGAATGGCAGAAAACAAAGTGTTTCCGTCAAAACCTACAATTTCACGGTGTTTCTGCAAACTTAGACGACTCGCTTTTACGGCCAGCTTGGTTGCGGCAGCCTTCTTGCCTTGGACCGATTTTGCCTACGCCGAAAGTGCTGGTTTGGTTCTGGTCGATAAATTCAAGGTGGCAGACAAATCAGAGGGATTTTCAGAGCCTTCCGGTTTGGCAATGTCTAACACTGAAGGCTTCTTGTGGTCTGTAAGTGATGCCGAACCTAAACTGCACCTACTCGGAGTCGACGGGGTATTAGGAAACTCTTTCAAGTTGCCAGCATTGGCAGGATCAGATTTGGAGGGTGTTGCACCTCGAAAAGATGGGTCTGTTTTGGTGCTTCAAGAAACTGACCGATCAATCCTAGTCGTTCACCCAACTGACCCCATTCAACTGACGACAATACCTCTCGCATCTCTTAAAGGTTACCCGACCGCCGCTGAATTACTCGTCGGCAACCCTTTGAATAAGGGACCCGAAGGTATCGCCGTTGACCCGGAATCCGGGCGGGTCTTCGTTGGCATTGAGGGACAACCAAGGTTGTTAATGGTGTTATCGCCAGAGCTAGACGAAATTATTGAGATCATTCCTTTAGCCCGCGATGCAGGTTTTATCTCCGAGCGTGTAGATGATGATGAACTGGATTTGAGCGGCCTGGTATGGTCCCGGTCCTCGCGTTCTCTTTGGATTGTGAGTGACAAAGGCCGTCAGATCTTCATCTACAATCCAGAATCCAAGTCCGTAAAGTCTATCAGTTTGACGTTCACAGAAGATGGAAAACAAAAAGAAGTTAAACATCCCGAAGGGATCGCTCTCGATGAGATCAGAGGGCTTCTCTATATCCTGACAGATGATGCCAAGAAATCGCGGCTTTATGTTTTTGAGCAACCGGAGTTGTGAGGACTGTCCTACTAGTTCTCTACTCTGCGTGGTTGAAAAGCGGGGTTGTGTAAATGAGTGCCGTCTTATGTGCAGCATATTAAGTAAATCTGCGCTCTGTTCGATATGTTTCTAAAAAACATCACCCATCAATATATTCGAATAGCGTCAGGTTCACACATGCGAACCATGTAATAACGTTGGGCTTCAACATGCTCAGTCACCTTAAGGTTATCGATAATGCCCGTATCCAATTCGGTTGTAATTGCGATCATTTGCACTTTAGTGGCCTTTGTTGCAGTTCCAAAATACAGCATTGCCCAAACCTGGGACATCGCATCACAGCACTCTGTCAGCGGCGTAACGGTATATGATACGAATGAGCTGTTAACGTTTGCCGGTCAGTTGGCTTTTGATCGGTCAGGGCGCATCATAGCAGTGGATGTCGCATCAACGATCACGCAGATCTACCGAGAAGACGGTTACTTCTTGGCTGAGGCCTGGCCCGGCCCCGATGGACAGAGCATAATTGTTGATGAAGGGCGCATTCAAACCATCGAAATTGAAGGTGTAGATACGCGCACGTTCCAAACCCTAGAGAAGATTTTTCAGCCCCTCACCACCTCCTATCCCATAACGCTGAAACGATTTGAGCGGGCGGTTATGCTAGCCGAGGACATACCTGACTTGGAGTTGTCGACCGAACTTGATTACCCGGATCAGGCTGGTGCTCGGCTGAGAGTATTGGGAGAGCCACTGCGAAAACAAGCCGGTAGTGCGACACTCGACAACCCTCCGCGTGAGCTTGGAGACGCGCTAAGCTTCTATGTCGTGCAAGAGTTTTATTCAACGCTGACCGTCGGGGATATGCTGCGATTTGAGGGATCAGGCAATTACAATTGGGACAAAGACGATGAGCACTCTTTATGGGGCGCTCTTACCTATCGCACGCCGCTGAACAGCAATGGTCTGTACGGTGAGATCTTCTACGGGAACATAAACGCAAAACGTGACCTCTCAGGGGACTTTGCGAGAACAGATATTGACGGCGAGAACTTCACAGTCGCGATGGGTTACCCCGTGATCCGCGATGTGGCCCGTTATGGATATCTTCTGCTGGACTATCGCCTTTCAAAAGCGGATTCAGTCAGTGGTGGCGTTCCACTATCCAGTGACGCGAGTGTCGTTGGCCTTACATATCTTTACGGGCAAAACTATCCAAAGGGACAAGCTCTGGAAGCGGGGCTAACCTTATCTTTTGGTGACAATGACAACGACACGACAGACGCGAATTTTGATGACGGGGACTCTTCGTTCTGGCATTTGAGGGGCGGCATCGGATATGAAAGCCCCCTACCGGGCTTATCGCCCAACACAGCTTGGCGGACAGAGATCTGGGGTCAGTACACAACAGACCGGTTACCCTCTGTCGAAGAGTACTTCCTTGGTGATCGTTATGCGTTGCGTGGATACCGCTTTGACGAAGTGGATGGTGATTCAGGGATCTCAGCAATCTTCGAAGTATCTCACTCCTATTTCCCAAGCTCGCAGAGCGTAAATCGTCTGACGCCCTTCGCTTTTTTCGACGTTGGTTACATCTCGAATAATGATCCCGCCAGTTTCGAAGTGGGAAGTGCAACACTGGCATCGACCGGGTTGGGGCTGGACATCGAGTTTAAGCGAAACTTATTCCTATCCGGATACGTTGGCGTCCCTTTGAGAGACGGTCCTCTGACCGACTCGGGCGACCCAGGCGCGTATCTTGCTCTGACAACAAGTTGGTGAGGATGTTATGAAACTGAACAGAATTGCGTTACTTACAACAGCTTGTTTGATTGCAGAACTGGCCGCTACACAGGTCGTTGCCGGCGGAAATCACTACGGGTGGTGCCGTGGCGTGGGGAATCCTCACCAGTCAAGCCAAGGATGCGGGCAGGCCGGTGGGCAAGGAACAGGTAATCAAATTACCGGCCCAACTCAGCCGGTAGCAAATCAGTTGCCGCCTAAGGGAACCCAGCAAACGCCCACATCCGTTACTGTTCCAGTCCTTGCGCCGGGCGCGGTTCCGAACGCAATTCCCGGTCAGGTTCCTATCGCGACACCAATAGCGGTTCCTGGTCAGGTTCCCACGCCGGTAGTAGCGCCGACCCTAACTCCGCCTCTGGCACCAAACGCCACACCAAACCGGGTTCCGACAGCTGTTCCAAATCAGGTTCCGCCATTGGCTACTGGTCCTACCGCGGTGCCGCCGCAAGTTCCGACTGCAACTCCCAATCAAGTTCCGATAGCTATCCCTGGCCAGGTTCCGCCTCAACCTACCGGCCCAACAGCGGTGCCGCCACTTGTGCCCACCGCAACACCAAACCAGATTCCGGTCGCAGTGCCCGGCCGTGTTCCGCAACCCAGCGGTACTACAGCGACACCACCGCTTGTTCCAACCGCAATCCCCAATCAGGTTCCCACGGCGGTTCCTGGCCAGGTTCCACAGTTGACACCAAAACCTACGGCAACTCACGTGGCAGTCCCAGGACATCCGAAACCACAAGGCGTCGTGACAATCATGCGCCCTAAGCCGAGGCCGACGACCGGTACTGTCCAGCGACCTGGCACAACACAAGTGTCCCACCATTTAACCCACCAAAGCAATGCGAAGAAACACGATCACGTCGCAGCAACACCTGGGCGGCATGATCCGCACGACCTACCGAGATTCCGCAACGCGGCGGCCAAGGAAGACTGGGAATGCGTTGCCAGCGGATTTGGACAGCGCCGTTATGATGCTGGGCGAGGCGTGTTGCTGAACAACGGAGCGTTGCGGCACCTCGGAAACGTGGACGCAATGGCACGCGATGTACCGGCACGACATCCAAAACACTCTGGCTGCATTATTTCGGTCAAACGAAAGCAGCAGTAGCGCCAGGCACATCTTGAAGCCTTAGAGGAATTCTTCCGAGTGGGAAGCTGGTTTCCAACCAAGGTTAAGTTGAAGAATAGACATCAACCGAAGGTGTCATCTCTCAGAAGGTTAATGAGGCATATCCACACTTTCATTGCAAGCCTTTGAGTTTCCGACGATGGCCCTTCAAAACCTCGCTTGCATCGCAATCCAGCCGTCGGAGCGTATAATACGAATATGACAAGAGATATTGAATCTAACGCTCAGACAATTGCTGATGCCCTGACCTCTGCCCAGCAGATACCTAAACTGTCTTCAGAGGCAGGACAGCTATCGCTGGATGACGCTTATTCGATTGCTAGTCGTGTCCGCGAGATTCTGGACAAAGAAAGAGTTGGCAGAAAAGTCGGCTTCACGAACCGCACGATTTGGCCTGTTTACGGTGTGGATCAACCCATTTGGGGAGAGGTCCACGCAGATGGGCTGTTTTCGACTGATCAGCCGGTAAACTTGGCAAGGTATTCAGAACCGAGAATCGAGCCAGAAATCGTACTGGGCCTTAAACATGCACCAACAGCTGAAATGAACAATGAGCAGTTGGCAGGTTGCGTGGAGTGGGTCGCTCCAGGATTTGAAATTGTGCAATCGATTTATCCCGACTGGAAATTCTCGGTCGAAGATTCAATCGCAGCACAAGGATTGCACGGCTGCCTTGTTCTTGGCGACAAAATCGCGGCGACGCATGATGTCTTGCCGGCTTCCAGGAATTCCTTGGACCAGCTGTAGTAGAGGCTCTGCGCGATGCCTTCACGGCGGCAGAGCTCT